>NZ_SGTZ01000010.1:0-117660 GCF_005435115.1 Halorubrum sp. ARQ200
CCCAGCGCGGCGTTCGATCTCGCTCCACAAACGACAAGTCGATCCACGTGATACGTTCGCTGAGGCGTTCGATTTCGGCCATAAGCACTCTGAAGTCGAGCGCCTCATCCTCTAAGTTAACGCGACCTTTCTAACCTCATTGAAGCCCACATTGCGGCATTACTATTAGAGGGGTATTTTGTCATTTGAGTGATGACTGAAATGTCCGGACGTGGATCCAATTATAAGTAGAGTAGTATATAGTGGCGAGGATGAACCAGTTAGTAGGCGGGCTCAAAGACGTAAATAGTCAGACGAACCTGCGTTCGCTACTCCCCACCATCCGTGTACGCCCAGTCGTCGAGCACACGTTCGGCGACGGCGTTCGCCTCCGCCGGCGACGGACAGGAGCCGGCGACGACCTCCTCGGAGAGCTCACCCGCGAGGTCGTACACCGCGCTCCCGTCCGCGCGCTCGGCCACGCGCTCGAAGGTGGGTCGGTAGCCGGCGGCGGCGCGCTGACCGATCTCGTCGAGCGAGGCGTCGATGGTGTACTCGAGCTGACGGACCGCTTCCTCTGGTTCCATATGCGATCCACCGGCCGCGACCTAGTTAAAGGTACTCGGATTCGGAACTGAGTTAATTCTGCGGCGTCGCCCGCGCCGAACCGACGTTTATACGCCGCCGGAGGGTCGACCGGGGCCATGACCGACGCAGACGAGCACGACGCCGACGCGACCGGACGCGGCGACGAGTCCGTCCCCCCCGTCGCGGAGCGCGCGGACGACGTCGCCGAGCGCGCGGCCGTCGCGAAGCGCGCCGCGGAGGCGGGCGCCGCGGTCGCGCACGAGCACTTCCGGAGCGACATCGCGGTGGAGACGAAAGGCGAGGACGACGTGGTGACGGAGGCCGACCGCGCCGCCCAGCGCGCCGTCATCGCGTCGATCCGCGAGTCGTACCCCGACGACGCGGTCGTCGGCGAGGAGGAGGACGAGCGCAAGACCGTGCCCGACGAGGGTCCCGCGTGGGTGATCGACCCCATCGACGGGACGAACAACTACGTCCGCGGCGTGCGCGTGTGGGCCACCGCGGTCGCCGCCGTCGTCGACGGCGAGCCGGTGGCGGCGGCGATCGTCGCGCCCGCGCTCGGCGACACCTACACCGCCGACGCCACGGGCGCGTACCGCAACGGCGAGCCGATCGCGGTGAGCGACGTGGCCGACCCCCGCGGCGCCGCCGTCGACCCGACTATCTGGTGGGACTACGACGCCCGCGACGAGTACGCGGCCGCCTGCGAGGCGATCGTCACCCGCTTCGGCGACATGCGCCGGTTCGGCGCCGCGCAGGTGGTGCTCCCGACCGTCGCCGCCGGCGGGCTTGAGGGGACGATCACGAACGTCGCCGCGAACCCCTGGGACACGGTGGCCGGGGTGTTCGTGATCCGGCAGGCCGGGGGGCGCGTGACGGACCTGAACGGAGAGCGGTGGCGCCACGACTCGACGGGCCTCGTCGCCTCGAACGGCGCCCTTCACGACGAGGTCCTCGCGGCCGCGAACGAGATCGAATCGGACTGATACGTGGGTTTCGAGGTGGTTTCCGACCGATTCTCGGGCGGCCGTCAATGAGGCGAGACCACAGATCACTCTGGGTGGAACACCGTCAAAGCCCCAGCTGCTCGGTTCTGCGTCGTCGCTGACGGATCGCCGGAGAACACCGTCAAAGCCCCAGCCGCGAGGACTCGATGGGCTCGCTGCGGTCCTCGTCGCTCGCTTCGCTCACTCCTGCGGTCCTTACGTCGCCCGTCTTCGCCCTCGCGGCTGCCCCTTTGAGTCCCGCCCCGCACCGTCCCGCACCTCACGCCTCCCCAGCCTCGTCAGTCGCCTCCGCTTCGCTCCGGCGACTGACTCTCTCGCGCGTGCTCCTCGCGGCCGCCTTCGGCGGCCACTCGGAGGCACGCGCCACGGCAGTGATGGTGTAGTCGACGACGGCGTCGTATTCTGGGACCGAGGGTTCAACTTCGGGGCCGTCGAATCCGGGGACATGTACGCGGTCGTCGGCTGCAACGAGTGCGCCAACATGTGGCTGGTCACGGACCCCGAGACGAGCGAGACCGCGCAGTGCTCGCGGTGCGGCAAGACCCACCGTACCGCCAAGCTCAAGCGCTTCTTCGAGTCCGAGGACCGCGCGGCCGCGCGGGAGGCGCGGTCGGCACTGCTCGCGAAGAAGCGCGGCGACAGCGCGGCGTTCGCGGAGGTCGACCACGTCTCGGAGCTGGAGGCCGCGGTCGAGGACGCGGGGATCGATGACCGCGAGTACCTCGAAGCGTCGGGGCTCGACGCCGACGCGGTCGACGCGGCCGGCGAGCGAGCCGAGGGCGGCGGGGGCGGGTCGCGGAACCGAACCGAGGTCGTCCGCGACGCGGTCGACGCCGTCGACGATCCCACCGAGGCGGCGGTCGTGGAGCGCGCCGAGCGGGACGGCGTCCCCGCCGACGCGGCCCGCGAGGTCCTGACCCGTCTCACGCGCCGCGGCGAGGTCACCGAGTCGAACGGGCGGTATCGCGTCCTCTGACCCCGGTTTCGCCCGGCGGCCGTCGGCGGCTGGACAAAGCACTTATATCAGGCTCGTAACCGGTCGCACATGGACACCCGCACGGCCCTCCTGGCGGCGGCCGCCGCGCTCCTCGTCGCGGGCGCGGTCGGCGCGGTCGCCGCGCCCGACGCCCTCACCGACCCCCGAGCGACGGACGAGCCGCCCGGGCGGATCGACGTCGCCGGCGCGACGGTCGCCCCCGGCGAGGTGCGCGGCGAGACCGCTGAGCTCCGGCTCGGCACCGACCTCCGCCACCGCGGCGGGCCCGTCGAGAACGTCACCGTCCGCCACCGCGCGATCGGTTCCGAGTCCGGCCTCCTCGTCGACGAGACGACCGTCGAGGTCGGCGACGTCGACGCCGAGGGGGAACGCACCGTCAACGGCACCGTCACCGTCGAGCGCGAGGGCGGTTACCGCATCGAGACGGTCGTCTTCGCGGACGGGCAGCGCCGCGAGCAGCAGACCACGCGCGTCGCCGGCGTCGCGGCGCTCACGCCCGACTACGCCGACACGCAGGTCGGGTTCACCGACGGGAGCGTCTGGCCGACCGTCGCCGTGAGCGTGGCCGAGGCCGGCGACGGGACCGCGACGCTGTCGGCGTCGGTGTCGGTGACGAACCGCGGCGACGAGGCGAGCGATGACGTCGACCTCCGGCTGTACCTCCGGCAGGCGGAGTCGAACGTCATCGCCGCGGAGGCGACGGAGACGGTCGGCACCGTCCGCCCCGGCCGCACCGACACCGTGACGGCGACCGTCGAGGTGCCCGACGGCTACAACTACTACATCGACGCCGCGCTGTTCGACGACGACGTCCTCGTCGACGAGACGCAGGGCGTCGCGAACCTGAACCCGCGGGAGACCATCACCGCGAACGAGACGGTCCGCGACGTGGCGTTCTCCGTCGAGGACTTCGAGCGCGACGACGTCGGCGGCGACGGCGCCGACGGCGCCCGCCGAGAGGGCGGCGACGGTGCCAGCGCCGACGCGACGCCCGGCTTCGGTCCGCTCGCGGCGCTCGTCGCGCTCGTCGTCGCGGCGCTGGCGGCGCGGAGGCGACGATGACGGACGACCCGCCGCGCGGGGAGCCGAGCGACGAGGAGGCGGCCAGCGACCGCGACCACACGAGCGACCCACCACAGCCCATGACCGACGACACCGACGCGACCGAGCGCACGGCGACGGACGCCGACCGCACCGACCGCGAGGAACCGGACCCCGACCGCGACGAGGGGAGCTACTGGACGGACCCGGTCGACTCCCCGGGAGGCGGCGGTCTCTCGACGGGCGGCCTCCGCGGCCTGCTAGACCGGGTCGGGCTGGCGGCGCTGTCGCTGCTCGCGGTCGTCGCCGGCTGGGGGTTCTACACCCAGTCCGGGGACGCGATCCGCACGTGGCTGGACCCGGCCTACGAGCCGATCGCGCTCGCCGTGTTCAACCTCGCGGTCCTGTTCGTCGCGCTCGCCGGCGTCGCTCACCAGCTCCGCCGGATCCGCGCGACCGAGTCCTGACTCGACCCGCGGCCGGCGTCACTCGTCGGGGAGCTGATCGGTGCTGGCCGGGATCTGCTCCACCTGCCCCGCGAGCGTCGCGGCGTCGCCGGCGACGGTGGAGGGCTCGACGCCGGCCTCGCCCGCGACCAGCCTGACGTGCGCGGCGAGCAGCGCGAGCGCGCGGAGGCCGGCGCCGTCGGGGTCGTCGTCGGTGCGCTGGGCGAACGTGGTGTCGACCTCGCCGTCGCGGACGACGCCGACGTGGACCGCGTCGATGTCGTCGCCGTCGAGGAGGTCGCGGGCGCGGGCGATCTCCGTCTCGAAGTCGTCGCCGTCGGCCGCGTCGGAAGCCGCGGATCGGTCGTCGCGGGCAGCCTCGTCGGAAGCGGAGTCGTCGGAAGCGGGGTCGTCGCTCATGTCGTCCTCTCGGGCGAGCGACGTGAAAAGCGCGGCGGGACTCTCGGTCGCGGAGCGGGAGACGGAAGGAAGGCTGGAACGCGGAGACGGCGTTACTCCTCGGGGCGAGGCCGGGCGATGAACAGCGCCTCCTCGATGGTGAACGGGTCGTACGTCGACTGGTGGCAGACGCAGTAGGTCCCGTCGGCGGCGTCGTAGCGGGCGGACTCCTCCAGCACCTTGTACCCCGGGATACAGCAGAAGTGGGTACAGACGTTGAGGTACGCCATGAACCCCTGGTCGGTGGAGGCCTGGAGCCACTCGTCGTTCTGGGCCGCCTCCTCGATCTCGGGCGATCGGAGCACGATCGCGTTGAGGTTCGTGTCGGCGTCCTCGGAGCGCCACGTGACCGACGCGGGCTTGCCGACGCCCGCGCTGCCGATCCCGTTGCCCCACTCCTCGTAGTCGGAGAAGTCGTCGACGTGGATCCGGTCGCCGCCCGAGTAGGTGTTCGACTGCCAGTCGTACGGCGGGCCGCTCGCCGCGCGGAACAGGTTGTCCGACTCGAAGTTCGGCTGGACGTTCTCCTGCGACTCGACGCCGCAGTACTGGAACCACGCGCCGGAGTAGGTCACGCCGCCGAGCTCTTCCTGGGCGACCTCGATCTCCTGTCCCTCCTGGGTGACGGTAGTCGTCTCGGGCCAGATGCCCTCGATGTACCCCTCGTCGGTGACCCGAACGGGGATCTGCGGGAGCCCCCGGGGCGCCGGGCCGCCGGTGTGCGCGATGGTCCTCGCGACCGTCGACCCGCCGCCGACCCCCCCGGCGGTCGTCAGGGTGTTCACGGTCGCCGACCCCATCGCACCGACCCCCGCGAGGGCCGCGCCGCCGACGACGCCCTTCACGAAGCGTCGCCGCCCGGACTCGGACGGATACTTGTCGGACGCACTCATACCCGCACCTGAGGTTGGATCGGTAAAAAGGGTGACGAACCCTCCACCGGCGCGAGAATCGCCGCCGTCGCCGGTCGTCGCCGGCGCTCCGGACGTGGACTCCGCCGACCACGCCCCCGCGACCGCCGTCGAACAGGAACGTTCGTGATCGAATTAACTCGGAACCGAGGCAAGCATTCGTCCAGACCGCGGTTTTAACCGACCGCGACCGCAGTATGTGTGGTATGAAGTTGCACAATCGGGACGTGCGGACGGACGTTCGGGAACTCGGGGCGCTGGTGGGAGACGTCCTGGCCGCGCAGGCGTCGACGGAGGCGTACGAGACGGTCGAGACGCTTCGGAACGCGGCGATCGACTACCGGCGCGGCGACGCCGAGGACCGGGCGGCCCTCCACGAGGCGGTCGGCGACCTCTCGACGACGCGGGAGGAGGTGGTCGCCCGCGCGTTCACGACCTACTTCGAACTGATCAACCTCGCCGAGGAGCGCGAGCGGGTCCGCGCGGTCCGGAACGCCGACGACGGGAGCGCCCTCCACGACTCCTTCGACGCGACGATCGCCGAGTTCGCCGAGGCCGGCGTCGACGCCGACGAGCTGGAGGAGCTGCTCGCCGACGTGCTCATCGAGCCGACGTTCACCGCCCACCCGACGGAGGCCCGGCGCTCGACGGTGAAGTCCAAGCTCCGCTCGATCGCGAACCACCTCGGCGAGCTCGACGAGCGCAACCTCACCGAGCGCGAGCGCCGCGCCGTCTGGCGCGACGTCACCGCCGAGGTGACCAGCCTGTGGGGCACGCGACAGGTCCGCCAGCGCGCGCCCGAGCCGGAAGACGAGGCGCGAAACGTCCAGTGGTACCTCGAGAACACCCTCTTCGACGTGGTCGGCGACGCATACGAGGAGTTCGAGGAAACCATCTCGAAGGAGTACGACGACGTCGACTGCCCGAAGCTCTTCGAGTTCCGCTCGTGGGCCGGCTCCGACCGCGACGGCAACCCGTTCGTCACGCCGGAGGTGACCGACGAGACGCTCGAACGCCAGCGCGAGGTCGCCGTCGAGAAGTACCGCGACCGGTGTAAGCGGCTCTCCGCCGTGCTGAGCCAGGACGGCGAGCGCTACGCCGCGGGCGACGCGCTGGCGCGGTCGCTCGCCGCCGACGCCGAGCGGTTCCCCACCGTCGTCAAGGAGGCGCGCGAGCGCTACCCCGACGAGCCGTACCGGCAGAAGCTCAGGCTGATGCGCGAGCGGCTGGACCGCGTCAACGACGTGCGCCCGGGCGAGTACCCCGACGGCGACGCGTTCCTGGACGACCTCGACGTCATCGCCGAGTCGCTGCGCGAGGACGGCCAGGAGTCGGTCCTGGAGTCCTTCGTCGAGCCGTTCCGCAGGCAGGTGGACACGTTTGGGCTCACGCTGGCGTCGCTCGACCTCCGCGACCACCGCGAGAACCACACCGAGGCCGTCGCCGAGGCGGTCGCGGTCGAGGGCGTCGACTACGAGGGGATGAGCGAGGACGAGCGCGTCGACTTCCTCACCGAGGCGATCCTTCAAGGCGAGCCGGTCGTCGACGTCGACGAGCCCGGCGACGTCTCCGAGACGACGGAGCGCGTCCTGCGGCGCTTCGCGTCGTTCGCGGAGTGGCAGGAGGAGTACGGCCAGCAGGCGATCGACACCTACTGCATCTCGATGACCGAGGAGCCGAGCCACGTGCTGGAGGTGCTCTTCTTAGCCGACCAAGTCGGCGTCGTCTCCCTGCCCGACCACTGCGCGGTCGACGTGGTCCCGCTCCTGGAGACCGAGTCCGCGCTCAACGGCGCCGAGCGCATCCTCGGCACCCTCTTCGAGAACGAGGCGTACGCGGCCGCGCTCGAAGCGCGCGGCGAGGTCCAGGAGGTCATGCTCGGCTACTCCGACTCCAACAAGGAGAACGGGTTCCTCGCGGCGAACTGGGACCTCTACGAGAACCAGCGCCGGATCGCCCGGTTCTGCCGCGAGGAGGACGTGACGCTCCGGCTGTTCCACGGCCGCGGCGGCTCCATCTCGCGCGGCGGCGGCCCGATGAACGAGGCGCTGCTCGCGCTCCCGAACGAGACCGTCACCGGGCAGGTGAAGTTCACCGAGCAGGGCGAGGCCATCGCCGAAAAGTACGCCAACCCGCGGATCGCCGAGCGCGAGCTGGAGCAGATGCTCGACGCGCAGATCCGCGCCCGGAAGGAGGCGAACGAGGAGCCGGTCGAGGACGTGCCCGACCGCTGGGTCGAGGCGATGGAGACCATGGCGCCCGCGGCGCGGGAGACGTACCGCGACCTGCTGAACACGGACGGGTTCGTCTCCTACTTCGAACAGGCGACGCCCATCAGCGTCGTCGAGGACCTCAACCTCGGCTCCCGGCCCGCCTCGCGGTCGGGCGAGCGCAGCGTCGAGGACCTGCGCGCCATCCCGTGGGTGTTCTCGTGGACCCAGACCCGGCTCATCCTCCCCGGCTGGTACGCGATCGCCTCCGGCATCGACGCCTACCTCGACGAGGTCGGCGAGGAGGAGGGGATGGAGACGCTCCGCGAGATGTTCGACGAGTGGCCGTTCTTCCGGACGACGCTCGACAACGCCTCGCTGGCGCTCGCGCGCACCGAGCCGGAGATCGCGGCCGAGTACGCCGACCTGGCCGACGACGAGCTCCGCGAGCGCTTCTTCCCCGACCTGGTCGCCGAGTACGAGCGCGGGCGCGAACTGGTCTTGGCGATCAGCGGCCGCGACCAGCTGCTCCGCCGCGAGTGGCTCGAAGAGAGCCTCGACCGGCGGAACCCCTACGTCGACCCGCTGAACCTCCTCCAGGCGAACCTCCTCGGGCGCACCCACCGCACCGACGAGGAGGAGCGCACCCTGCGGCTCACGGTCAACGGCATCGCCGCCGGGATGAAGAACACGGGATAGCTCGGGTCGCGACGCCGCACCGCCCTCGTTTCTTTCCCGCCGCTGTCGAGTGCCTATCGGACGATCTCGTCGCCGACCGCGATCGTCCCCGACTCGACGATCCGGGCGTCGAGCCCGCCGCGGCCGTCGAGGGCGGTCGCCGCGTCCGCTTGCTCCGCGAGGTCCGCCATGTAGCCGCACGGCTCGCAGTGGCCCGTCCCCTCGACGACCGCCTCGCCGACCCGGAACCGCTCGCCGATCAGTTCGTCGAGGGCGACGCCGCGCGTCGTGACGTTGCGCCGGTGGGCGCCCGCGTCGAGGTCGACGCCGTACTCCTCGGCCGCGGCCGCGAGCGTCTCCGCCGCGATGAACGTCACGTCGCTCGGCTCCAGGTCCGCCTGCTCGTTGTAGATCCCGTCGCCGTCGAAGTAGCGGTCGCCCCTGAGGCCGCGGTCCGCGACCGCCTCGACCGCCTCCCGCGACTCCGGCTCGCCGCCCGTCCCCGAGGCGACGTGAATCCGTTCGACCGTGCCGACGCCTGATCCCGTCATTCGCGACTCACAAACGGACTCTGACGCGCGGGATCAAGAAGGCAGCGGCGGGATGAGAGTTAGAAAGAGCGGCGGAGTGATAGTCGGCGAGAGCGATGGGATGAGAGTCGCGAACGCGTCGGCGGATGGCGCCCGCCCGCGACGACGCGACCGGCGCGACTGCGCGTCGGGTGTGGGCCCGCCCGATCGCAATTCGATATAGCGGTATCGAGTGTATGGCGCGTATCGGGGGCGAACCGGACGGTCGGAGCGATCGCTCGCGGGGTCGGCGCAGCGTACCCGAAATTGAGCGAAAAGCGGTGGCTAAGGGAGTTACGCGGGCGGAAACGAGAAAAACTGCTTACGCGTAGCGTTCGAGTTCCGGCCGGTCGAGGTCCTCGAAGACGTCGGTCGCGACCTCCGAGAGGAACGCCTCACCCTCGTCGGAGAGGCGGCGGCCCTCGCCGGAAGCGGTGGTGACGAGCCCCTCCTCTTCGAGCGCCTGCAGGGCCGTTCGGATGAGGTTCCGGGAGCCGCCCTCGTGTTCCGGGGGGCGGACGACGTAGCGGTTCGAACCGCGCTTCTTCGAGCCGTACTCGGTCGCGAGCCGCTCGATGCCGATCGGTTCGTTCTGGGCGACCTTCCGCAGGAGGCTCGCGGAGCGGACGTACCAGAAGTCGTCCTGCTCCGGCGGGAGCTCCTTGCCGGCGCCGGTCTTGGCGAACTCCACCCAGTCGGGCTCGTCGATGCGGTCCTCGAGTCGCGCGGCGACGGCCTCGATGAGGTCGTCGGCCGGCACGTCGTAGATGGTTACCATTGGGTCTCGATTCACGCCAGTGTCGTTTAAAACCATCGTATCGCGTACGGCCCGTGTGAGCCGTTTTCACGGTGCTGCGGGCCGCTGCGGAGGACTCGCGGATCGGAACGAGGCCGAGTGCGGAGCCGCGCGCCGCTACTCGACGTACTCGTACTGCCGCTCGTTCATCCGACCCCAGCCGGTGAAGACGAACTCCCCGTCGGGCTGGGTGAACTCCTCGATCTCGCGGCCGAGGTCGGCGTCGTACTCGTGGACGTCGTGGACGTCCTCGTACTCGTCCCACGTCAGGTCGTAGCGGGCGTCGAGCTGGGCGTCGATGTCGAGCGCCTCGACCTCCGCGCGCCACCCCTCGCGGATCGTCTCGGCGTGGATCTCGGCCTGCGCGCCGGAGCCGTAGGAGGCGACGAGCAGCGTCTCGTCGACGAACTCGCGGTCGCGGCTCAGGGCGTCCCGCAGGGCGCTCACGCGGGCGATGTGGACGGAGCTGGTGTACCAGTTGCCGACCTCCCGAGAGAGCCCGAGCGTCGGCTCGACGGCCGCGTCGTACCACGACTGGTACTGCTCGGTCGTCTTCAGGTCGTCCATGTAGCCGCGGATCGCCTCCTCGTAGGCCTCGCGGTCGTCGTACTCGTCCTCGCGCGGCTGACGGCCGATCTCGGCGGCCAGCGCGTCCTCGTGGTCGGTGTCGCGGATGACGTGCCGGTAGGCTAACAGCGCCGCCTTCCGGACCATCCCGGGGAACGGCGTGTGGAACGGGGCGTACGCGAAGTCCTCCAGTTCGATGTCGTCGGTGACGGACTCGTAGTCCTCTAGGGCCTCGCGCATCCGGGAGAGGTACACCTGGACCGAGCGCTTCCCGTCGACGCTGGGGAACTGCTGGTTCGGCTTGAGGAAGTCCGTCTCGTCTTTCGACCCGTACCCCTGGTCGGCCGAGAGTTCGACGATCGAGGGGTCCTCGTCGATCAGCATCGCGACGGCGCCCGCGCCCTGCGTCGCCTCGCCGGGGTCGCCGCGGGCGTACAGCGCCGTGTCGGTCGTGATGACGATCGCCGGTCGGTCGCGGTTCCGACCCGCTCGGATCCAGTTGTACGCGTCGTCTATCGCCTGCGTGCCGGCGAGGCAGGCGAACTTGCGCTCGCCCTTGTTGGCGTGGGTGAAGTCGCCGTCGTACACCTGTTCGAGACAGCCCGCGATGTACGTCGACACCGGCTTCGAGTGGTCGAACGCCGACTCCGTGGCGACGTCGATCCGGCCGACGTCCTCGGGTTCGAGCCCCTTCCGGTCCATCAGCCCCTTGGCGGCGTTCGCGCCCATCGTGACGATGTCCTCGTACACGTCGGGGAACGAGGAGTTGTTGAGCCCGAGCCCCTTCGTGTACTTCTCGGGGTCGTCGCCCTGCTCCGGCGCGAACGTCCCCGGCAGGTCGAGCTTGAGCTTCCCGGTCCAGATCTCGACGCCGTCGATCCCGACTGCGGTCATACACGGTCGTTCACGGGACTGGCATATGGCTTTGTCGATGGGAAATACGTCGATCGTGGAAATAATAAAATCTGTTTCCAGAGCAGAATAATAGATACTGTCCAACTAATATAACCTAAGATTATATATTTACGTACAGGTAAAGTCCCCATCTTCGGTATCTAGAGGGGAGTTTGAGATGGTTAGTTGGCTATTGCTCTCACAGTTCTCTACCACGTTTCCATTATCGTCTATAAGATCAACAGTCACATTGACTTGATTTGGGTTGCCTGGGGAGTCTACCGTTATAGAGAAGGGGTCAGTCATTTGTATTGAGTTTGTATTTGTATTTCTACCGTTGCCTTTTATTTCGACCTGGATCTGGTAGTTGGGATCGACGTTTAATGTCGTTCCATCAATAGTAATATCCTCAATCTTATTATTATTCGATTCGGCAGCAGACGCAGAAAACTCGCCGAATGCCGGCTGACTCGGTGTGGGATCAGTGCTATCACCGTCCTCATTGCTACTGGGTCCGACGTTATCTTTCGCCGTTTCTCCAGTTGGTTCTTGCTGAATACCAACAGAGTTCACGCTGATGTTGTCAGGGCTATCGACGCGAAGCAGCAACGCCGAGACCTCGCTTGAATTATACGCGGTGTCGTTCATCCCCTGATACGTGACCGAACCGTTCTCGATCGACTCGTTCCAGTAGCCGTCTTCGCTGCCGAGCCGGGTCGGTATCCGGACGTCGAGTCCCCCTGACAGGCTCGACAGATTGGTCGCGTCACTCGTCGGGTACAGTTCCACGGCGACCTTCCGAGTTCCGGACGCGCTAAAGTCGTTCTGGACGGCGGTCAGCCTGAGCGTGTCGTTGTCGACCAAGATGTTCTGGTCTTCGACGATCACCGCGGGACGGTTCGAATCCGTCTCTTCAACGTAGAGAACGGAGTTATCGTACCACGTCGATCCCGATTCAATCTCGTTGTATCCCGGCCGATACTCGATGAACCGCGTCGAGACATTCACTGTGGTGCCAGAGTCGTCACTAATCGTAATGTTGTACGCGTCGCTCGTCCGTAGCGTTCCTGCCGGGTCAGGTGGGTTAATTGTGAACGTCCTAGTCCGGTAGCTTGTCCCGAGTTTCACGTCAACGAACTGCGGACGCTCGGAGCTCCCTGCCGATAAGATTCCGTTCCTGAGTTCAACGAGGTCGTTTTGTACCTCCTCGAAGTGTTCGAACTCCGTCTGTCCGTTCTGTTGCGGAACGACTTGGACCTGATACAGCGACAGTGCGACGATCAGGAACCCGAACAGGATCACCGTCCCGACCACGACCGACTGGCCCCGACGGTCGCGACTGAATCGCATTGTGAGAGGTCGACGCCGAGCGGGTATAAAATCCTCCGTCCGACCTCTCAGTCGCGATACTCGGGCGGGTGCGGCCGAGCGCCGGCGACGAAGGCGGCTAGTCGTCTCCCGCGCGCCGAGCCGTCAGCCACGCCGACGCGACGGCCACGGCGCCGGCGAACCCGCCGAGCAGCACCGCCTGCGTCCAGTTGAAGCCGAGGAGCGTCCCGGCGACGAGCGTGACGAGGACGAACGCGACCGCCAGCGCGCCGAGCGTCGAGCCGAGGTCCGCCGAGGCGTCGGGCATACGCGAACGTCGAGCCGTCGAGCGATAAAGCGGGCGGTTCGACCGGACCCGCCGCGCTCGTTCGGGGGCGAGCGGCGCCGGGATCGCGCACTGATAAATCACATAGCGCGATATCAAATCCGCACCGCGGCGCGATCCGGGGCCGCCGACCGGTCCGTTTTTGCGCGCGGCGGCTGTTGGCGCGCGTATGGCGAAACAGCCGCATCTGCTGGTCGAGGAGGGCGACGTACACGAGGTCGCGGTCATCCCGGGCGACCCGGGGCGCGTTGACCGGATCGCGGACCTCTGTGACGACAGCGAGGTCGTCGCGCAGAACCGCGAGTACAAGGTCGTCAACGCGACCTACGAGGGCGTCGACCTCACGATCTGCTCGACCGGGATCGGCTGTCCCTCCGCCGCCATCGCCGTCGAGGAGCTCTCGCGGGTCGGCGTCGAGACGTTCGTCCGCTGTGGCACCTGCGGGGCGCTCCAGCCCGACATGGAGGTCGGCGACATGGTCGTCGCGACCGGCGCGGCGAAGGAGGAGGGGACGAGCAAGCGCTACGAGTCGGCGAACTACCCGGCGGTCCCGGACTACGACGTGCTCACGGGGCTCGTCGGGGCGGCCGAGGAGAACGGCGAGGAGATCCACGTCGGCCCGATCGTCTCCGACGACGCGTTCTACAACGAGGACGACGAGTACGTGGCCGACTGGAACGACGCCAACCTGCTCGCGATCGAGATGGAGGCGGCGACCGTCTTCTCGCTCGCGCGGCGCAAGGGGCTCGCCGCCGGCGCCATCTGCACCGTCGACGGGAACCTCGTCGCGGGGTCACAGAAGGGCGCTGACTCCGACGACGAGCTGCCGGCGAAGGCGAAGGACAACGTCGAGCGCGCGATCCGGATCACGCTGAACGCGATCACGTCGCTGTAACGCTCCGGGCGGTCGGCCCGCCCCGGCTCCTCACTCCTCCGCGCGGAACTCCACGAGCGTCAGGTCGCGGTCGAGCGCGCACGTCTCGTGAGGCGGGTCGCCGAGCACCTGGTCGATGACGCGCTCCTCGTCGAAGTCGGCGCCGTCGGGGACGCAGTAGCCGTGGCTCGGGCACTCGGTGTGCGGGCAGGGGCCGGCGAGCGACGCCTTGCTCCCGGCGTACGCGCGCTTCGCGGGGACGTTCGCGGGGACGGAGGCGGGCTCGACCTCGACCGCGCGGACGCCCGCGTCGTGGACGGCGCAGTCGAGCGTCTGGGCGTTCTCGCGGATCCCGGTCACCCGGTAGCGGGTGCCCTCGGAGAGGTTGAGACACTGGCCGCGGTAGGGACACCCCTCGCAGTCGGCCGATTCCCCCTCGTAGACGAACTCGCGGCCCACGTCCGCGAGCCGGGTCCCGATGAGCGTGACCGTGGTCATGTCCGGAGCGACGCGCCGAGCGTCCGTAAGCCTCCCGCCTTCGCGGCCGTCGGCGGGTCGCCGGGTAGTCGGGGCGACGGCGGCGCGGAGAGTAAGACACATCCCCGCGCCTCGGCAACGACGAGCGGAGATGATCGCGGGAGTCGCGCGCGACCTGCGCGCCGAGGCCGAGCGGGCGAACGAGCGGCGCGTCCTCGTGCTCGCGGGCGACCGGGACCGCGGGGTCGACGCGGCCTACGACGCGGTCGAGTCGCTCGGGGTCGACGACGGGGCGGTGACGATGGTCTCGACGCGCGAGGGGTTCCGGTTCGAGGAGACGCGCCCGCGGAACGCCGACGAGCTCCTCGGCCGCACCCGCGAGGCGGTCGTGCTCGACTGCCACGAGCGGTTCGTCCCGAACGCGCTCGGCCGGGCGGTCGGCGCGGTCGACGGCGGCGGCCTCCTCGTCCTCCTGACGCCTCCGCTCGACGACTGGCCCGGGATCCGCGACCGGTTCGACGACTCGCTGGCGGTGCCCCCGTTCGGGATCGGCGACGTGACGGGGCGGTTCCGCGAGCGCCTCGTCGCGACGCTCCGCGCGCACCCCGGGGTCGCGGTCGTCGCGCTCGGCGACTCCGCGGCCGACGACGCGGTGGAGCGCGACGGGCTGACGGGCGCCGACGGGAGCGGGGACGACGACGCGCCCGACGGCCCCGACGCCGTCGGCGGACCCGACGAGCGAAGCGCACCGCCGGGCGCGAGGTTTCCCGCGGCCGCGTACGAGGCGTGCCTCACGGCCGACCAGGCGCGGGCGCTGCGCGCGTTCGAGTCCCTCGCCGACCCAGGGGCCGCGGTCGTGGTCGAGTCGGACCGGGGGCGCGGGAAGTCGAGCGCGGCCGGGCTCGCGGCCGGCGCGCTCGCCACCGCGGGCCGCGACGTGCTCGTCACCGCGCCCGCGTTCCGGAACGCAGCCGAGGTGTTCGCGCGAGCCCGGGATCTGATCGGGGGCGAGGCCGACGGCGACGGCGACGAGGCCGACCCGGGGAGCCGCGAGGGCGGCGCGAACGAGCGCGAGATCCGAACGCCGGCCGGCGGTCGCGTCCGGTTCCTCCCGCCCGCGACCGCGGCAGACGTCGCCGGCGAGGCGGACGCGGCGGTCGTCGACGAGGCGGCCGCGCTCCCGGTGCGGCTGCTGGAAGGGCTCCTCGACGCGCCGGCGGTCGCGTTCTGTACGACGGTCCACGGGTACGAGGGCGCTGGCCGCGGGTTCGCGGTCCGGTTCCGCGAGCGGCTGCTCGACTCTCGGTTCGCGGTCCGCGACGTGCGGCTCGACGAGCCGATCCGGTACGCGCGGGACGACCCCGTCGAGGCGTGGGCGTCGCGCGCGCTCCTGCTCGACGCCCGGCCCGCGGTCGACGCGGCGGTCGGCGATGCGGCGGTCGGAGACGCGACCTATCGCGCGCTGGACCCGGACGACCTCTGCGCCGACGAGACGCTGCTCGGCGAGGCGTTCGGCCTGCTCGTCGCCGCCCACTACCGGACGGAGCCGAACGACCTCGCGCGGCTGCTCGACGCGCCGAACCTCGTCGCCCGGGCGCTCGTCGCGGACGGGCGCGTGGTCGCCGTCGCGCTGCTCGCGCGCGAGGGCGGGCTCGACGCCGCGACGCGCCGCGGGATGTACGAGGGCGAGCGCGTCCGCGGCAACATGGTGCCGGACGTGCTCACGAGCCAGCTACGCGACGAGGGCGCGGCCGCGCCGCGGGGCCTGCGGACGGTCCGGATCGCGACCCACCACGCGCTCCGGGACGCGGGGTTCGGGGCGCGGCTGCTCGACGAGGTCCACGCGGAGTTCGCGGGCGACCTCGACTACTTCTCGGTCGGCTACGGCGCGACGCCGCGGCTGCTCCGCTTCTGGCGCCGGGCGGGCTACCGGACCGTCCACCTCTCGACGAGCCGCAACGACGCATCGGGCGAGTACTCTGCGTTCATGCTGCGTCCGGAGACCGCGGCCGGCCGCGACCTGCTGGACCGGCACGCGGTCGCCTTCCGGGACCGGGAGCGCGACGGGCTCTCGGACGCGCACCGCGACGTGGACCCGGACGTGGTCCGCGGGGCGCTGCGGGCGTGTCCGGCCGCCGCGCCCGTCGATCTCACCGAAACCGAGTGGCGCTCCGTCGTCGGCGCCTCGGTCGGCCCGGGGATGTACGACACCGCGCCCGGCGCGTTCCGGGACCTCGCGCTCGCGGCGCTGATCGACGGGGAACCGGCGCTGGACGACCGAGAGGAGCGCCTGCTCGTCCGGAAGGTGCTTCAGGGCCGACCGTGGGAGGACGTCGCCGAGGAACTCGGGTTCGTCTCCACGAGCGCGTGTATGCGCGCGCTCGGCGACGCCTACGTCCCCGTCGTCGAGCGGTACGGGACCGAGTTCGCGCGGAAGGAGCGGGAGCGATTTACGAGCGAGTGAGCGGGCAGGGGCGGCTATTCATAGAGAGGTTTGCGATGGCGCGTGCCGGCGAGCGGCCGGAGCGAAGCGACGACCGCGAGTCGCACGCGCGAGGTCGCCGGCGCTACGCGCCGGCTGCCAGAGAATCTCCGATTCTCGCTGGAGTCGCGACCGAAGGGAGCGACGAGGCTGGGGAGGCGTGAGGTGCGGTCACGGTGCGGGGTGGGACTCAAAGGGGCAGCCGTGAGGCCGCCGTAGGCGTTCACGAGAGCAAAGCTCTCGTGAGCCAATCAGAACGCTTCGCGTTCTGATGACGACGCAAGCACTGAAACGAGGGAGCACGGAGTGAGCGACCGAGTGTAGCGCACAGCGAGCGTACGGCGGCCTCACGGCTGGGGCTTTGGCGGTGTTCGCCGTCGATTAGTATTCACCGACGTATGGCCGAGCGGCTGGGGCTTTGGCGGCGTTTGCCGTCGACCGGAAAGTAAGTGAGCGAGCGAGACGCGAGCAACTCACCGTGCCATCACCGCCGACACCGACCGATTAGATCCGGTTCTCGCGCCCGGGGTCGACGTCGATGGCGTCCACGGGACAGACGTCGACGCAGAGCATACAGTCGATACACTGGTCCTCGTCGGCGGGGTTCGCCTTCCGCTCGGACTCGGGGTGACCAGGCGTGTCGACCCACTCGAACACGTCGACCGGGCAGTCCTCCAGACACGCGCCGTCCGCGAGACAGATGTCGAAGTCGACGGCGACGTGAGTGCCGCGGATCCCCTGCTTCTCCGGCGGTTCGACGGGGCCCCACACGGCGACGCCGTCCTCCTCGCCGACCCGCTCGCGGTTCACTTCGAAGTTCGAGTCGATAGCCATCGTTGCCCTCGCTTCGCCGCTCGCGGGTTTAAACTCCCCGACGAAGGGATTCGGGAGGCGGTCCCGCGGTCAGGGCTCCGCGACCTACGGGTGCGCGTAGTACGCCAGCGCGTCCTCGGTGCCGTCCGGGCCGTCGTCCTCGTCGGTCGCCGCGGGCTCGAACGCGTCGATCCGGGCGAAGCCGACGCGCACGAACTGGACGACTGTGTCGGGGTCGACGTCGGTGAGGGCGGGCTCTGCGACGCCTCGAACGTCGCCGTCGACCGTGCGGAGGAGCGTGTCGAGGCCCTCGTCGGCCGGCGCCCAGTGGATCACGTCCACGTCGCCCTCGCGGACGACGTCGATGTCGGCGTCGAGGAAGGCCAGTTCGTCGCCCTCGTAGCGGACGCAGCCGTACCCCTTCAGCCAGACGCGCTCGCCCTCGCTCGGGAGGTCCGGGGACTCGACGACGACCCGCCCGGCGGGCACCTCGCGGTCGCCGCGGTCCGGGTGGTCGGGGTGGAGCGGCGGGCGTCCGGCGTCGGGCGCGGGCGCGTCGCCGTCGACGACCGGGAGCTCGACCGCGGGCGCGTCCTCGCGGTCGCGGACGAAGAAGTAGCGGTTCGCCGCGTCGTCGACCAGGTCGCGGTTGTTCGCGTAGACGGAGGACATCGCGAGGTCGACGTCGGAGGTGGACATGCCGAGCTCCGTCATCGAGTCGACGAGCGCCTGGCCCTGGATCCCGCGGCGGCGCATCGACCGGATGGTCGGGGCGCGCGGGTCGTCCCAGCCCGTCAGTTCGCCGTCCGCGATGAGTTCTTTGATCGTCGACGTGGACAGCTTCACGTCGTACTCGTCGACCTGGACGTGGCCCCAGTGGAGCACCTCGGGGTACTCCCAGCCGAAGTAGTCGTAGACGAACCGCTGGCGCTTCGCGGAGTCCTGGAGGTCGATGCCGCGGATGATGTGGGTGACGCCCGTGAGGTGGTCGTCGACGCCGGACTGGAAGTCGAGCATGGGCCAGCAGCGGTAGTCGCTGGCCGCCTCGCGCGGGTGCGGCGTGTCGATCATCCGGAAGGCGACCCAATCGCGGAGCGCGGGGTTCTTGTGCCCGATGTCGGTCTTCACGCGGAGCACCATGTCGCCGGAGCCGTACTCGCCGTCGACCATGGCGTCGAACTCCTCGTGAACCGTCTCGGCGTCCTTCTCGCGGTGCGGACACGCCTCGCCGGCGTTCTTCAGTTCCGAGAAGTCGTCGCCGGAGCACGAGCAGGTGTAGGCGCCGCCGGCGTCGATCAGGTCGCGGGCGTGGTCGTAGTACGTCTTCAGCCGGTCGGACGCGCGGAGCACGCGGTCCGGCTCGAAGCCGAGGTACTCGATGTCGTCGAGGATGGCGTCGTACGCGTCGAGGTCGGGGCGCTTCGTCTCCGGGTCGGTGTCGTCGAACCGGCAGATGAAGTCGCCGTCGTAACGCTCCTTGTACGTCCCGATGACGGCGGGCATCCGCGCGTGACCGACGTGCCACGGGCCGTTCGGGTTCGGCGCGGCGCGCATCACGACCTCGCCGTCCTCGGCGTTCAGGAGGTCGGGGAGGACGTGCTCGTCCTCCTCCTCGTCCGCCTCTAACTCCGCGAGCTTCTCGGGGGCGAGCTCGCCGAGCCGCTCCCGGCGCGCCGCCTCGTCCATCTCGCCGACCTCGTCGACGACCGGCGCGAGGACGCCCGGTATCTCGTCGCCGTGCGGGCGGAACTCGGGGTTCTCGCCCATGATCGGGCCCATGATCGCGCCCACGTCCGGGTCGCTGCCGTGCTTGAGCGCGTTGTAGAGCGCCGCGGCCTCGCCGGCCGCCGCGACGCGCTCGCGGAGTTCGTCGTCCATGGGCGTCGCTTGTCGGGGTCGGGTCAAAAACGCCGCGAAACGGCGGGGAGGGGCGGATCCCGAGTGACCGCCGGGGCGGCGGGCGCCGGTGGCGGCCCGGGAGCGGGTAGGGGCGCTCGACACCAGCGGTCGGACGGGCTTAAACGGTCCAGACCGTTCACGCCCGCGACGGTCCGCGACCGGCGTGAACGGTCGAGACGCTTTTTACCGATCGGGTCCGATCGGCGTGGTCGGTCGCCGCGTCGACCGGGCGTCGCGCCGACGGACCGAACGGGTTCGTCGCCTTGATAGTCGCCGGGAGCGTGGGTGGCGCATGAGCGTCGCGTCGGTCGCCGTCGGAACGCGGGGGGGATCGCGGTGGTAGGACCAATCTCCGAGGCGGAGCGAGACGCCGGCAACCGGAAGATCAGGCTCGTGCTGCTCGCGATCGTCACGGCCACGCCGCCGCTTATCGCCCTCCAGTTGGACCCTACGCCGGTCGAGCTGCTGGCGGCCGCCGGGGGCGGGTTCGGCCTCGGCCTCGTGGTCGTGTGGTACCTCGGGCGCCTCGCGGCGGAGTTCGCCGGCAGCGGGCGTCGACGCCCGCGGCGCTGAGGTCGGGGAGTCGTCCGTTTCTGCCGCGTCGGCCTCTCGCCCGAGCGGCGCGACCGGTCAGTCGGCGCCCGTCTCGGCGCCCGGAGCGGGGTCGACGAGCTCTCCCGTCCGCTCGCCCGCGACGGACCGGGAGCTCGACAGCGGCGAGATGCTCACCTCGCCCTCGACGGCCGCGCGGCGGTCCGAACCGGGGTCGTCCGGGACGTTCCCCCGCAGGAACTCCCGCCAGAAGCGGTCGCGGAGCTCCATCCCCATCTCGCCGCGGCGCTCGCCGAACTCCCACCCTTCCGGGACGTCCTCCTCTTCGGGCCCCTCCTCGCCCGGACGGAACTCGATGACGTCGAAGCCGCGCGCGGGCTCGGTCAGCCGGTAGGTCGGGTTCTCCGCCGCCTCGTCGTCGGCGGCCGGGACGTTCACGTTCAGCACGTCGGCGCCGAACGGGAGTTCGAGGCCCCCGTCGCTGCCGACCGCGGCGCGGTCGATCAGGTCGGCGACGACCGATCCGGCGACGGCGAAGTCGCCGTTGTCGAGCGTCGGCGGCACGGGGAGGTTGCCGCGGTCGTACAGCGAGACCGCGACGGCGGGCGTGCCGAGGAACGACGCCTCCATCGCGGCGCCGACCGTCCCGGACTGGCCGAGGATGTGCGCGCCGATGTTCGGCCCGTGGTTACAGCCGGAGACGACGACGTCGGGGTCGAGTTCGAGCGCCACGTCCGCGACCGCGACGCAGTCCGCGGGGGTCCCCTCGACCGCGTAGCCGCGGTCGGTCTCGGTGTAGTCGACCGTCGTGTCCCACCACGAGCGCGCGCCGCCGACGCCGGACTGGTTCGTCGCGGGCGCGACGACCGTCACGTCGTAGTCGCGGGAGAGCGCGTCCGCCAGCGCCCGGAGGCCGACGGCGTCGATCCCGTCGTCGTTGGTGAGCAGGATCTCGGTTGGCATACGACACCGTGCGCGGGGACGGGAGAAAACGTCGCCGGTCCGAGGCGAGGAGCGTGACGGGCGCGGAGGACGAGGCGAGAGGAAACGAGGAACGATCGCGAGGGGAGAGCGGGCGCGAGGGGGGACGAACGTCGCGGGCGTCGGCCGGGTGGTACTCCGTGTGGTCAGCGGAGGGCGTCGGAACCGCGGAGAACGGGGTCGGACCGCCGGGTCAGTCGGCTGCCACGCGACGCGACGAGGACGCGAGGTCCAGCACCTCGTCGAAGAAGCCGAGCGAGTCGTGCGGGCCGGGGTTCGCCTCGGGGTGGTACTGGCGGGTGATGACGTCGAGCTCCTCGCTGTCGAGCCCCTCGACGGTGTCGTCGTTGACGTTCACCTGCGTCACCTCCAGCGGGCCGGTGTCGTCGACCGTGTAGCCGTGGTTCTGCGTGGTCATCACGACCTTGTCGGTGCGGAGGTCCTTGACGGGCTGGTTGACGCCGCGGTGGCCGAACGCCATCTTCTCCGTCGAGCCGCCGAGCGCGCTCGTGATCACCTGCTGGCCGAGGCAGATGCCCGCGAGGGGGAGCTCGCCCGCGAACTCGTCGACCACGTCCTGCGCGGCGACGAAGTTCTCCGGGTCGCCCGGGCCGTTCGAGACGAAGAGCACGTCGGGCTCGACGGCGGCCACGTCCTCGGGGGTCGCGTCGTACGGGAGGACGTGGACGTCCGCGCCGCGGTCGGTGAGCGAGGAGATGATAGAGCCCTTCGCGCCGCAGTCGAGCATCGCGACGTCGACGTCGCCGCCGCCCTCGTGGACGGTCGGCTCGGTCACGGACACCTGCGCGCCGATGTCGACGTGATCGCTCATCGGCTCACACGCCTCCATCTCGTCGACCGCGTCCTCGGGGGTCGCGTCCGGGCCGGCGGCGATCCCGCAGGCCATCGCGCCCTCCTCGCGGACGGTGGTGACGACCTCGCGGGTGTCGACGTGGTCGACGGCCGGCACGCCCTCGTCGGCGAGCCAGTCGGCGACGTCGTCGGTCAGCTCGCGGGCGATCGCCGCGCGGGGCTGGACCGACTCGGACTCGAACCGCTCGGTTCGGACGCCGTAGTTGCCGATGAGGGGGTACGAGAAGGTGAGGATCTGTTCGGCGTAGGAGGGGTCGGTGAGCGACTCCTCGTAGCCGGTGTACGCGGTCGTGAACACCAGTTCGCCGCGAGTGCGCCCCGGCGCACGGGCGCGCGCTTCGAGCACGCGTCCGTCGGCCAGCGCGATGTAGGCGTCCGACATTACGAGAAACGTACGCGCAGTGGATAATAAATGCGTCGTTCGTAGGTTCGTTACGATATTCGTAACGGGTAAGGCGACGGGGAGAAAGGCAGTGGTATGGACGACCTCGACCGACGGATCCTCTCGATCCTGCGACGGGACGCGCGGACCCCGTACACGGAGATCGCGGACCGGGTGGGGACCTCTGAGGGCACCGTGCGCAACCGCGTCGACCGCATGACCGAGGAGGGCGTGATCGAGCGGTTCACCGTCACGACCCGCACCGGGAACGTGAAGGCGATGATCGAGATATCGGTGGAGATGAACGTCAACACCGACGCGGTCGGCCAGCGGATGGTCGAGTGGGAGGAGGTCGACTTCGTCTGGCAGGTGTCGGGCGAGGAGGACGTCGTCCTCGTCGTCGACGCGGTCGACACGCGCGCGGTCAACGAACTGATCACGAAGGCCCGGGAGATGGACGAGGTCAAGTCGACGAAGACGCGGCTCATCCTCGACGAGCGGTTGGGGTAGGCGGGCGACGCGGCGGCGATTGATAGATGAATCCGCGGCGGCGCGCCTGCGAGCGGCCGCGAGCCCGCCCGCGAGGGAGTCGGTGGTCCGGAGCGGAGCGACGGACCACCGACGAGGCTGGGGAGGCCTGCGGTGCGGTGCTGTACAGGGTGGGACTCAAAGGGGCAGCCGGGAGGCGGGCGCAGGCGAGGTAAGGACCGCAACGAGGGAGCACGCAGTGAGCGACCGAGTGAGGACCGCAGCGAGCGTGCGCCCGCCTCCCGGCCGGGGCTTTGGCGGTGTTCGCCGGCGATCCATCGACAACAGCCGTTTATAAGTAAAGACGCCGCTCACGCTCGCGGGCAGAGAGAGATAGAAAACGGGAGTCGTCGGCCGCGAGGTCGACGACGCCGAACCGGCCTACGCCAGCTCGTCGATCTTGTCGACGACGGCGTCGGCGAACTCGCTGGTGGCGAGCTTCTCGCCGCCCTCGATCTGCCGGTGGAGGTCGTACGTGACCTTCCCGGAGGCGATGGTCTCCTCGACGGCGTCGCGCACGAGGTCGGCGGCGTCGGACCAGCCGAGGTAATCGAGCATCTCGCGGCCGGAGAGGATCATCGCGGTGGGGTTCACCTTGTCCTCGCCGGCGTACTTGGGCGCGGAGCCGTGGACGGGCTCGGCGAGACAGCGGCCGTGGCCGAAGTTGGCGCCGGGCGCGATGCCGAGGCCGCCGATCTGCGCGCCGGCGGCGTCGGACATGTAGTCGCCGTTGAGGTTCATCGTCGCGATGACCCCGTACTCCTCGGTGCGGGTCAGGAGCTGCTGGAGCATGTTGTCCGCGATGCGGTCCTTGACGACGAGGGTGCCCTCGGGCTGCTCGCCGTCGTGGTCCTCCCACAGCTCGTCCTCGGTGATCACGTCGTCGCCGTACTCCTCCTCGGCGACCTCGTAGCCCCAGTCGCGGAAGGCGCCCTCGGTGAACTTCATGATGTTCCCCTTGTGGACGAGGGTGACCGAGTCGCGGTCGTTGGCGAGCGCGTAGTCGATGGCCTCGCGGACGAGGCGCTTCGAGCCGAACTCGGAGATGGGCTTGACGCCGATGCCGACCGGGCCGTCGTGGATGACGTCCGCGATGTCCATGTCGTCTTCGAGGAAGTCGCGTACCTCCTCGACCTCGTCGGTGCCGGCCTCCCACTCGACGCCGGCGTACACGTCCTCGGTGTTCTCGCGGAACGTGACCATGTCCATCTTCTCGGGGCTCTTGACGGGCGACGGGACGCCTTCGAGGTGATAGGTGGGACGGACGTTCGCGTACAGGTCGAGCGTCTGGCGAAGCGCGACGTTCAGCGAGCGGAACCCGGCGCCGACGGGGGTCGTCAGCGGGCCCTTGATCGCGACGCGGTGGTCGCGGATGGCCGAGACGGTGTCCTCGGGGAGGTTCTCGTCGTACTTCTCGCGGGCGCTGGCGCCGGCGTAGACGCGCATCCAGGCGATGGAGCGGCCCGTCGCCTCGGCGGCGGCGTCGAGCACCTGCTGTGCGGCCGGTCCGACGTCGGTGCCGATCCCGTCACCGTGAATGATCGGGATGATCGGGTTCGAGGGAACGTTCAGCTCGCCGGTCTCCTCGTCGGCGAGCGTGATGGCTTCGCCGTCGTCGGGGACGTCGACCTTGTCGTAGCTCATGAACGTTCGAGGATTTTTGTGCCCCCCTAAAGTGCCTGCCGTTTTCGGCGTGAGCGTCGCGCTCGCAGCGTTTGCCGGTTTTCGCTCACGGCGCCGCGCGCGGCGTTCTGCCGGCGCCCCGCGGCCGTTCGGGGGTCAGACCGGCTCGACCTCGACGTCGAACAGCGACCGCCACCGGTAGCGGCGACCGCCCCATACGAAGGTCCGCCGGGCGAACGCGTACGCCATCAGCGGCGGCGCGATCAGCACGCCGGGCGCCGCGAGCAGGAACGTCGCGCGAGCGATTCCGAAGCGGGCGTACGCGGCCCCCGCGAGCGCGGTGACGACCCCTACCCCAATGAACGGCGCAAACAGGCAGAGCGCGGCCATCGCGACGCCGAAAGCCGCGTTGAACGCGGTCGCCCTCGGCGCGTGGTAGCGGGTGATCGTCAGGAAGCGGACGAACCGCTCCAGCGAGCCCCGGAGCGACCCGCCGGCGCGGACGTACCGCGTTCGGTCGACCGCCGACACGTCGAGGTGCGCCGTGAGCGTCCCGTCGTCGCTGACGGTCCGCCGGAGGTCCCGGAGGAACGCCGCCTCGCCGTCGCGGAGGTCGTCGCGCTCGAAGATCACCGCGCCGCCCCACGCGACGCCGGCCGCGAACACCGCGAGCGTTCCGCCGATGACGTACGCGGGCTCGAACAGCCGACCGAGCGGGTCATCGCCGACGAACACCGGCACCTCCGTGGTCGGTCCGCGCCGCTCGTAGTCGGCGTCGAGCGTCGCCAGCCAGTCCGGCGGGTGCCGGAAGTCGTCGTCGGTCCACGCGATCCGGTCGTTCGCCGCCGCCTCCATCCCGGCCGCGATGGCGTTCGCCTTCCCGGAGCACCCCTCCGGCTCGCCGGCGACGAGGACCCGGACGCGGTCCGGGAGGTCGCCGCGGCGCGCCGCGACGGGGTCGTCCGGCGAGTCGCAGATCACGAGGAGCTCGTCGGCGGCGCGGTCGCCCCCGCGCCCGCCCCCGTCCCCGCCGGCGAACGCCGCCGGGCCGCGGAGCTGGTCCGCCACCTCGTCGCACGCCTCGGTCCAGCGGACGGTCGGGAGCAGGACCGACACCGGCGTCGGACGCTCCGGCCCCGCGGTCGGGTCCGAATCGGTCACGTCGGTCGCTTCGGGCGGCGGGGAGTAAACGCCGGCGGTCACGGGGTCGGGCGCGAGCGCGTCCCGCGCCCGTCGGCCTCGGCCTCCCGGTCCGCGGTGCGCGTGCGAACGCCCGAGCGGGCCGCCGCCTTCCGGGCGCTTATGTGGCCGCCGCGGGTGCCACCGGTATGCGAGTCATCGTTCACGGCGGCGCCGGCGGCGCCCCGGACGACCCGGAGCCCAGACAGGCGGTCCTCGACGAGGCGGCCGCGCGCGGCGCCGCGGGCGCGACGCCGCTCGACGCGGTCGAGTCGGCGGTCGGCGTCCTCGAATCGGACCCGCGGTTCAACGCCGGCGTCGGCGGCGCCGTCCAGTCCGACGGCGTCGTCCGCACCGACGCGGGCGTGATGACCGCGGACCGCGAGGTCGGCGCGGCCTGCTCGATGCCGGGCGTCGAGCACGCCGCGAGCGTCGCCCGCGTCGTCCACTCCGAGACGCCGCACGGCTTCGTCTCGGGCGAGCACGCCGTCGACCTCGCGGCCGACTTCGGGATCGAGACCGATGCCGACCTGCTCACCGACGAGACGCGCGAGCGGTACGAGGCCGAGGACCCGCCGCGGGGGTCGCCGCGCGACCACCTCGACTGGCTCGACTCGCGGTTCGGGTCGGGCGACGACCAGGCGGGCGGGGCGGGAGACGGCGAGGGCGACCGCGGGAAGGCGGCGGAGAGAGGCGGCGAGGAAGCGGGAGCGACCGAGTCGGGGCGCGCCCCCGATCACGACACCGTCGGCGCCGTCGCGACCGACGGCGAGCGCGTCGCCGCGGTCACCTCGACCGGCGGGCGGTCGTTCGCGCTCGCGGGGCGCGTCGGCGACGTGCCGCAGGTCGGCTCGGGCTTCTTCTGTACCGAGGCCGGCGGGGCGAGCGCGACCGGCGCCGGCGAGGACATCGCGCGCGTCACGCTCTCGCGGCGCGCGGTCGACCTCCTCGACGAGGGGCTCGGCGCGCAGGCCGCCGCCGACCGCGCGATCGCGGAGTTCGAGGCGGTCACCGGCTCGGGCGCGGGCGTCATCGTCCTCGACCCGACGGCGACCGGCGCCGACGCCGCCGGGAGCGCGTTCAACACCGAAGGGATGCAGACGAGCGTCGCGCTCGGCGAGTGAGGCGGGCGGGTCGGTCGCCGCCCGGCGCGGCTCACCGGCTCGGCCCGCCGGCGCCTACCCGCGGAAGAGGTTCAGCACCTCGTCGACGACGGATGGCTCGACGGCGACGAGGTACGACTCCCCCGCGTGAAGCACCGTCTCCGGACCCGCGAGGGTGTCGCCGGCGGCGTCGGAGACGATCAGGCTCCCGCGGGGCAGCGCCACCTCGTCGAGCGAGCGCCCGGCGACGGGCGCGCCGTCGGCGACGTGGACCTCCAGGATGTCGAGCGTCCCGGTGACGTCTTCGAGCGTGCTCACGTCGGGTTCGATCGCGTTCACCGCGGCGCGCGCGCCGGCGCGCTCCGGGAATATCACCTCGTCGACGAACCGGTCGAACTCCGCGCCCGGCTCGCTCTCGGTGCGGACGACCGTCTGCGTGTCGGGGGCGAGTTCGCGGGTCAGCAGGCAGACCGCCAGGTTCGTCCCGGTCTGACTCGTCAGCGCGGCGACCACGTCGGCGCGCTCTAACCCCGCCTGTTCGAGGACGCCCGGGCGCGTGGCGTCGCCCTCGATCACCGTGGCGACGTAGTCGTCCGAGAGCGCCTCCGCCCGCTCTGGGTCCCGCTCGACGACGGTAACGTCGTGGCCCCTGTCGTCGAGGATGTGGGCGACCCGGTTCCCGACGCGGCCGCCGCCGGCGATCACGATCCGGAAGTTCCCGTCCATGGGTCAGCCGTCGCCGGCCTCTGCATTAGAACTGTCCGTGCTCGCCGGCGCCGCGCCCTCGCCGCGGCCGCGCAGGGCGTAGTACGCGGCGACGCCCGCGAGGATCCAGCCGACGCTCAGCGCCAGCGCGAGGGGGTCGGTCCGGACGAGGTACACCACGAGGACGCCGGTGAGCAGGAGGTTCAACGCGATCCCGAGCACCGCCGGGATGGGGTAGTACGGCATCTCGTACGGGCGGCGCATGTTCGGGCGGTCGCGGCGGAGCTTGATCACGGCCGCGTTGACGACGATGAACGAGAGCAGGAAGAAGAGGCTGGAGACGTTGCCGACGCTCTCGGTCGGCAGGACGACGGACCCGAGCATCACGACCGCGCTGAGGAGGATCGCGAAGAACGGGGTTCCGTACCGGTGGTGGATGCGACCGATCCGCGGGAGCAGCTGCCCCTCCCGCCCCATCGAGAAGGCGACCCGCGAGGAGGCGATGACGACCGCGTTCAGCGCCGTCAGCGTCGAGAAGACCGCGCCGAAGACGATGAGCGCGCCGCCGTTCCGGATGATCGGGAGCCCCGTCGGCATGAACGAGGTGGCGGCCTGCGCGATCCCCGCCTCGCCGGCGTCGGCGAGCCCCTGTGCGCCGAGGGTGCCGATGGCGACGACGACCACCAGCGCGTAGACGAGCACGGTCGCCCCGAGGCTGTAGAAGATCGCTCGCGGGATGTTCTCGCGCGGGTTCTCGACCTCCTCGGTGACGGTCGTGATGAGGTCGTACCCCTCGAAGGCGATGAACGTCAGGCCCATCGCCGGGAGGATCGAGAACGCGGAGTTCCCGGCGGGGAACAGCGGGTCGAACTGCTGGAAGGTGAAGCTCGTCTCCCCGCCGCCGCCGGCCGAGAGGAACCCGAAGACGACGAAGACCACGAGGATAGCGACCTTGACGGCCGTGAACAGCGTCTCCGCGCTGCCGCTCGCGGCCGTCGAGAGGGCGTTGACGGTCACGAGGAGCGCGACCGCGACGAGCGCGAGCCCGACCGCGGCCGGAACCGACACCGGGAGGAGCGGCACGGCGACCGCGCCGACCTGTCCCGGGGCGGCCGCGAACCCGTAGACGTGGAGCAGCTCCAGAAAGTTCGGCGCGAACCCGAGCGCGTAGAGTCCGCCCGCGATCATGTACGCGAACCAGAGCATCCACCCCATCAGGAACGAGGGGAGGTCGTCGAACGTCTCGCGGACGAAGGCGTACCCCCCGCCGGACTTCGGGATCGAGGCGGCGAGCTCGGCGTACGAGAGCCCCGTGAACGCCGTGACGATCCCGTTGAACACGAAGACGAGGATCGCGGCTGGCCCGGCGATCTCCGCCGCGAGCCCGGTCAACACGAATATCCCGGCGCCGATCATTGCCCCCATCCCGATCATCGTCGCGTCCAGCAGCCCGAGTTCGGCGGCTGGCGCGCGCTCACCGGCACTCATCGTCGTGTCCCACCGTCCCCACGCGAATAGTTGTTTGGCCGTCGGGGCCGCCGCGAGGCGAGGATACAAATCCGGGCGTCGCCTTGCGCCGGTATGGTAACCTTCCTCGCCGGGGGAACGGGCACGCCGAAGCTCCTCGACGGCGCGGCCCGGGTGTGGGAGCCCGCCGAGACGGCGGTCGTCGCCAACACCGGCGACGACGTCGAGCTGGGCGGCCACCTCGTCTGCCCGGACGTCGACACCGTGCTGTTCGCGGGCGGCGGCGTCCTCGACCGCGAGACGTGGTGGGGGATCGGCGGCGACACGACCGCGACCCACGCGGAGCTCGGCCGGCTCGCCGAGGCGGCCGGACTCGAAGCGGGCCCACGGTACCTCGACGCCGACGCGCAGACCGCGGGCCGGGAGATCGCCCGGTGGCGGCGGTTCTCGGCGGTCGCCGAGTTCATGGAGATCGGCGACCGCGACCGCGCGGTCCACCTCACGCGGACGGGCCTGCTCGACGAGGGGCACACGCTCACGGCCGCGGTCCGGACGCTCGCGGACGCCTTCGGCCTCGACGTCGACCTCCTCCCGATGTCCGACGACCCGGTCGCGACGCTGGTCCACACCGAGGCCGGCGAGACGCTCCACTTCCAGGAGTACTGGGTCGCGCGGCGCGGCGAGCCAGCGGTCGCCGACGTGGAGTTCCGGGGGGCGGACGACGCCGAGCCGACCGACGCCGTGCTGGCGGCGCTCGACGACCCGGTCGTGATCGGCCCCTCGAACCCGGTGACGAGCATCGGGCCGATGCTGGCGCTGCCCGGGTTCGAGCGCGCGCTCCGGGAGACGCCCGTCGTCGCCGTCTCGCCGTTCGTCGGCGACGAGGTGTTCTCCGGGCCCGCGGCGGACCTGATGGCCGGCGTCGGCCGCGACCCCTCGACCGCGGGCGTGGCCGCTGCGTACCCGTTCGCGGACGCGTTCGTCCTCGACGACGCGGATCCGACCGAACTCGACCGGCATGTCGAGCGCACCGACACCGAAATCGACGACGCGGACGACGCCGAGCGCATCGCCCGCGCCTGCGAGCGCGCGCTGGCGGCGGTCGACGACGACGCGGCGGACGCGTCGCCGCCGCGGGAGGGCGCCGAGTGACCCGGAGCGGGAGCGAGCGGGAGGCGTCCCGCGAGGGCGACGACGGCGACGCGCCCGTCGGCGAGAGCGAGGCCCCGTTCCTCGTCGCCGCGAGCCTCAGCGGCGCCGCCGACGCCGCGTGGGCCCGGGCCGCGGCCGAGCACGTCGACGCCGCGCTCCTCGGCGGGGTCGCGCTCGACCCGGCCAGCCGGGCGGCCGCCCGCGACCTCGTCGCGCGCGGCCGCTCCGAGTTCCTCCCCGCCGACCCGGTCGCGTTCGTCGCCGACCAGCTCGACGCGGTCGCCGACGCGCCGGTCCGCCCCGGGATCAACGTCCGGAGCGCGACTCCGGGACCGGTCCGGGAGGTCGCGAGGATCTGCGCCGACCGCGGCGCCGTCTGCGAGGTGAACGCCCACTGCCGGCAGCCGGAGCTGCGCGCGGTCGGCTGCGGCGAGTCGCTGCTCCGCGAGCCGGACCGCCTCGCGCGGTACGTCGCCGCCGCGGCCGAGACGGGCGCGACGACGAGCGTGAAGGTCCGCGCCGAGGTGCCGGGCGTCGGCCTCGTCGCGGTCGCAGAGCGGGTCGCGGCCGCGGGCGCGGACTGGCTCCACGTCGACGCGATGGACTCGGAGGCGGTGATCGCGGACCTGGCGGCCGCGGTCGACGCGGCGGCGCGCGGCGACGGGAGCGCGCTCGCCGACCTGACGCTCGTCGCCAACAACGGCGTCCGCGGCCGGGAGACGGTGGCCGAGTACGCGGGACACGGCGCCGACGCGGTGAGCGTCGGGCGCCCGACGGAGGACCCGCCGGTCCTCGCGCGCGTGGCGGACGCCGTCGAGGCGTGGCGGAGCGGGGGGCTCCCGCGCGAGGCCCGCGGGCCTGAGCCCGGGCCGGAGGCGTCGCCGTGACCGACCCCGTCGACGACGCGACGCTCGCGCTCCTCGTCGAGGTGGCCGGCACGCCGAAGCCCGGGAACGTCGACCGGCGCCGCGACCTCGACGACCTGCGGTTCGAGGCGTTCCTCGGCGGCGCCGTCGGCGCGCGTCCGGGGCTCGAACGGGCCGCGAGGGGGACCGCCGGGGGCGCGGGCCCCGCGGTCGGCGACGCCTTCGAGCGCGCCGTCCGGGGGATGGCCGACCGCGCCGGGACGAACACCCAGTTCGGCTGTCTGCTGCTCCTGGTCCCGCTGGTTCGGGCGGCCGCCGACCCGGACCGGGACCTCTCGCCCGCCGGCCTCGACGCGCTCTGTCGGGCGACGACGGTCGAGGACGCGGTCGCCTTCTACCGCGCGTTCGAGGTCGTCGACGTCGCGGTCGACGACCCGCCGCCGGGCGCGGACGACCTCGACGTGCGCCGCGGGAGCGACGCGGAGCCCGCGATCCGCGACCGCGGCGCGACCCTGCGGGACGTGCTGGCGCTCTCGGCCGACCCGACGGGCGGCGCCGGCGACGGCGATGGGGCCGCCGACCGCGTCCCCGACCGCAACGCCGCCGAGTGGGCCGAGGGGTTCCCCCGGACGTTCCGCGCGGCCGAGTGGATCCTGAGCGACGAGGGGCCGCTCGCGGACCGGGCGGCGCGGGCGTTCCTGGGGCTGCTCGCCGCCGAGCCGGACACGCTCGTCGCGTCGACGCAAGGAGCGGCGACGGCGCGCGAGGCGAGCGGGCGGGCGGCGGCGCTACTCGGCGTCGACTCGGCGGGGCCGGGAGGCGTCGGCGGCGTCGACGCGGTCCCGACCGACGCCGTCCACGGCGCCGACCTCGACGCCGCAGAGTCGCTGGCGGACGAGTTCGTCGCGGCGGGGATCAACCCCGGGACGACCGCCGACCTCACGTGCGCGGCGCTGTTCGTCGCGCTCCGGCGCGGCGCGGAGGTGGCGCCGTGAGCGACGCCGGTCGGCGGGGTCGGGACGGCGTCGCCCCCGACGGCTGGCCGGTCGCGCTCCGCGGCGTCACCGAGTCCGTGGTGACGACGCTGGGCCCGAACGACCGGTGGAACGTCGCGGCCCTGGGGCTCCACGCGCCGGACGAACCAGAGGATTCGGTCACCGCGCGCACCTACGGGCGCACCCGCACGTGGCGGAACTTCAGCGAGCGCGGCGGCGGCGTGGTCCAGTTCACGGTCGACCCGCGGACGTTCGTCGACGCGGCGCTCACGGTCCGCGAGGCCGACGACCCGGTCCTCCCGAGCGCCGACGCGTGGGTCGAAGTCGAGGCCGAGGCGGTCGCGGCCGAGAGCGAGGGCGACACGACGATACGGACCTGGGAGCTGTCGCCGGTCGAGTCGGCGGTCGTGAGCGAGCGCGTGCCGACGGTGAACCGCGGGTTCGGCGCGGTCGTCGACGCCACGGTGGCCGCCTCGCGGCTCGACGTGCCGGCGTTCGACACCGACGAACTGCTCGACAGGCTCCGGTACTTCGCCGACGTGGTCGAGCGCTGCGGCGGTCCCGCCGAGCGCGAGGCGTTCGCGCGGATCGACGAGGCGACCGGGTGGCGCGAGCGCGCGGGCAACGAGTGACCCGGAGGGGGCGCGACGAGACGAACCCCGCCGCGACTCCGGCTCGCGGCCGCTCGCGGCGGAACGAACCCTTTTAGTTCGCCCCTCCGGTACCGCTCGGTATGGCCATCAAACCCAAGTACATCAAACAGCTCGGGAACGCCCTCCTGGAGCGGTATCCCGACTCGTTCAACACGGACTTCGAGACGAACAAGGAGAGCGTCACGGCGCTGACGACCGTCGAGTCGAAGGGCGTCCGCAACCGGATCGCCGGCTACGTCACCCAGAAGAAGTCGCAGGCCGCGCAGAACGCGTAAGCGTTCGGTTCGAGTCGTCGCTGGTTCTCCCGACGGGATCGACTCACCAGTCCCATCGCCGGTTTTATTTTCGCCCCCTCGGCAGGGCGACGCCGATGGAGCGACTCACCACCCTCCTGCTCGCGACGAGTGTCCAGTTCACGCTGTTCGCGCTGTTCTTCAAACTGCCGCCGACGAGCGGCTCCCTCTCGGTGTGGTTCGGGATCCTCGCCGGACTCTGCCTGCTCGCCGGCTGGGTGTACGCGGTCGCGGTTCCGAAACCGAGCGAGTGACGTAGTTGAGTCCGGACCGCCAGAGGGCAGGGGCACCGTTTGTAACGGGCGCGCTCGGAGAGCGAGTCGGACGCACCGCGTCGCGCCGCCCCACATTTTAAGCCCGGAGCCGCGGCCATCCCGCCTCGATGGACGCGCTCGTGCGGCCGGTGGTCGACCCGACGTTCGCGGCGGGCGCGCTCGCGTTCCTGCTCGGCGGCGTCGCGCTCGGGACCGCGAGCGGGCTGGTTCCGGGGCTTCACGCCAACAACTTCGCGCTGCTCCTGGCCGGCTTCGCCCCGTCGGTGCCGGCCGATCCGCTGTTCGTCGGCGTCGCGATGCTCGGCGCGGGCGTCGTCCACTCCTTCCTCGACATCGTCCCCGCGCTCGCGCTCGGCGTGCCCGACGCCGCGACGGCGGTGGCGGCGCTGCCCGGCCACAGGCTGGTGATCGCGGGCCGGGGTCGGGAGGCGGTCCGGCTCTCCGCGCTCGGCTCCGGGCTGGCGGTCGCGCTCGCGGTGCCGCTGGCGGTCCCGGTCACGTGGCTGATGGTGCGGTGGTACCCGGCGCTGCGCGCGCACCTGCCGCTGCTGCTCGGGGGCGTCGTCGCGCTGCTCGTCCTCACCGAGTCGTCGCGGCGGGCGGCGGTCGGCGGGCTCGTCGCCTTCCTCGCGAGCGCCGCGCTCGGGTTCGCGACGCTCGACGCCGACCCCGCCGCGCCGCTGTCGACCGGCGGGGTCCTCGCGCCGCTTTTCGCCGGACTCTTCGGCGTCCCGGTCCTCGTGGAGGCGCTCGGCGGCGAGGGGGTCCCGCCGCAGGCGGACCCGCGGATCGCGATGCGAGCGCGCGACCTCGGCACGAGCGCGGGGGCGGGGTCGCTCGCCGGCGCGGTGGTGGGGTACGTCCCGGGCGTGTCGGCCGCCATCGCCGCCGTGGCCGCGATGCCCGCGGTGCCGCGCGCGTCGGCGGACCGCGGGTTCGTCGTGGCGACGAGCGGCGCGAACACAGCGAACACCGTCTTCGCGCTGTTCGCGCTGGTAGCGCTCGGGACGCCGCGCACGGGCGTGACCGTCGCCATCGATCGGGCCAGCGTGCCGTTCGCGCTGCCGATGCTGCTCGTCGCCGCCGCGACCGCCGCGTGCTTCGGGTTCGCGCTCGTCGTACTCGTCGGCGACCCGTACCTCCGGATCGTCGGCAACGCCGACTACACCCGGCTCTCGATCGGCGTGTTGGGACTCCTCGCCGTCGTCTCGTACGCGTTCGCCGGGGCGTACGGCGTCGGCGTTCTCCTCGTCGCCGGCGCGCTCGGACTTGTCCCGCCGCGGGTCGGCGCCCGGCGTGTCCACCTGATGGGCGTCCTCATCGGCCCGCTGATCGTCGGGTGACGGCCGGGTTCGGTCCCCGCGACCCGCCGCCCCCGCGCTCCGTCGAGCGGGACGGTACCGGTCCGCACGGTCCGTTCCGGCGAAAAGAACAACGGTTAAAAGTCGCCGTCGGTAGGTACGTGTATGAGCCAGAGCGACTCTCAATCGACTCCGCAGTGCGTCTCCTGTGGAATTCAGGTGTCCGGCATGAACGCCGCGCAGTTCTCCTGTCCGGACTGCGGCGCCACCATCTACCGGTGCGCCAAGTGCCGGAAGCAGAGCAACCTCTACGAGTGCCACGACTGCGGGTTCCGGGGGCCGTAAGATGGGCGACGTCGCCGCCAAGATCAAGGTCATGCCGAACAGCCCCGAAGTCGACCTCGACGACCTCCAGGACCGGCTGGAGGAGGAGCTCCCCGAGGGCGCGAAGATCCGCGGCTTCGAGCGCGACGACGTCGCGTTCGGGCTGGTCGCGCTCCTCCCGACCGTCATCGTCCCCGACGGCGCGGGCGGCACCGAGGCCGTCGAAGAGGCGTTCTCGCAGGTCGAGGACGTCGAGTCCGTCACGGTCGAGAACGTCGGTCGCCTGTAAGGCGCCGACCCGTCCGCCGCGATCGCCGACACCGGCGCTCGCGGTTCGATTCTGCGGCTCCGCTCGTCTCGGAGAGCGGCCGCTCCGCGGTTCGCGACCGGCGTGTCGGCACCCGCCGCCGCGGTCGGCCTATCGGCCCGACTCGTAGAACTCCTCGCGATACACCCGCCCGAAGGCGTTGCGTCGGAGGGTGCTGGCGGCCGCGTCCGGCTCCTCCTGGTACGTCGCCGCGATCACCGCGTCCGCGAAGGGGATCGGGTGCCAGACGACGTTGTCGACGTTGTCGGAGCCGATGTGCGTCACGGCCGCGTCGTCGAACTCGCTGTCCGCGAGCCACGCGTCGAACTCGTCGCGGTCGCCGACGTGGACCGCGAGCAGCTCGGCGAACGTCGCGTCGCGGGCGGTCCGGATCACCTCGGGCGTGACGCGCTCGTCGTACTCGTCGGCGTCGAACGACATCGCCTTGGTCGCCTCGCGGACGACGACCTGCGCGACGGGGCCGGCCTCCTCGTACCGTTCGAGCGCCTCGGCGCGCGTCTCGGGGGCGAACGTGCCTCTGGTCTCCATACGCGCGGTTGGCCGGGGGCGGGGAAGGGCGTTCCGCTACGCGTCGCTTTCGTCGTCGGTCGAGGGGTGGTCGTCCTCGTCGGCGTCGGCCGCGGCCTTCCGGGTCATCTCGCGCGCCTCGCGCAGCGCCTCGGCGACCTCGGGGTCGTCGACCTGCTCGGGGGCGGGCGCGCCGGCGTCCGCGGGAGCGCCGTGTTCGTGGCCGGCGTGATCGTGGCCGGACGCGCTCCCGCCCGACCCCATCCCGACGTCCGGGCGTCCGCGGGGGACCGTGTCCTCGAACACCTCGTCGTACTCGGCGTCCTCGGCGTGCGGGGTCACCTCGGCGGCGAGTTCGGCCGGTTCCCGGTCGCTCCAGTCGTCGACGCGCTCGTCGAGCCACGACTCGTGGTCGCCGCCGTGGAGCATCGCCGTGAACGCGAGGTGGTGCGCGAGGTGTTCGCCGTCGCGCTGCGGCGTGTCGCAGACGGGGCACGCGTATCCCATTACACGTCCGCATTACCGCGTGAGGCGTAAATCGGCGTCGAAGGACGCCGACGGCGCCCGTTCGCGACCCGGGTGTCGGGTCGCGTGGTAAGCGACGAGGCCGCGACCGCCGCGGCCCCGAACCGGACGGAGTCGGACGGTCGCCGTCGGCTCGCCCGCGGGCGTCTCTCGCACCTATAACAGCAACTTTATCACTCGCACGGGGCGAAATCCGCATAAGACTGCTCCGTTAGGAGGTCCAACAGTGACTGAAGCCAACACACAACCGGAGGTGAACATCGGTCTCGTCGGTCACGTCGACCACGGGAAGACGACGCTGGTACAGGCGTTGTCCGGCTCGTGGACCGACCAGCACAGCGAGGAGATGAAACGCGGTATCTCGATCCGGCTGGGGTACGCGGACGCGACGTTCCGACGCTGCCCCGGTGTCGACGAGCCCGAGTGTTACACCGTCGACGAGGAGTGCGAGGACGGCTCCGAGAGCGAGCCGATCCGGACGGTGTCGTTCGTCGACGCCCCGGGCCACGAGACGCTGATGGCGACGATGCTCTCCGGCGCCTCGATCATGGACGGGGCGGTCCTCGTCGTGAGCGCGACGGAGGACGTCCCGCAGGCCCAGACGGAAGAGCACCTGATGGCGCTCGATCTCATCGGGATCGAGAACATCGTCATCGCGCAGAACAAGGTCGACCTGGTCGGCCGCGACCGCGCCGTCGACAACTACGAGCAGATCCGGGAGTTCGTCGAGGGAACCGTCGCGGAGGACGCGCCGATCGTCCCCGTCTCGGCCCAGCAGGAGGTCAACCTCGACCTCCTGATCGACGCCATCGAGTCCGAGATCCCGACGCCGGAGCGTGACCCCGCCGAGCACGCCCGGATGTACGCGGCCCGCTCGTTCGACATCAACCGACCGGGGGCGAGCGCCGGGGACCTCAAGGGCGGCGTCGTCGGCGGCTCGCTCGTCAGCGGCGAGCTGTCCGTCGGCGACGGCCTGGAGATCCGCCCGGGACGCGAGGTCGACGAGGAGGGCCAGACCGAGTGGCGACCGCTGGAGACGACCGTCCGGTCGCTTCAGGCCGGCAACCGCGACGTCGAGACCGCCCGGCCCGGCGGTCTCCTCGGCGTCGGCACCGGGCTCGACCCGAGCCTCACGAAGGGCGACGCCCTCGCCGGGCAGGTCGCCGGCGAGCCGGGGACGCTCCCGCCGACCCGCGAGGAGTTCGAGATGACGGTCGACCTCCTCGACCGCGTCGTCGGCAAGGAGGACGACGAGAGCGGTGAGAGCGACATCGAGGAGATCAGCACCGGCGAGCCGCTGATGCTCACGGTCGGCACGGCGACGACGGTCGGCGCCGTGACGAGCGCGCGCGACGGCGAGTGCGAGGTGAGCCTCAAGCGGCCCGTCTGCGCCGAGGAGGGCGCCCAGATCGCGATCAACCGGCGCGTCGGCGCGCGCTGGCGGCTCATCGGCGTCGGGACGCTGGCGTAGCGTGGCCGACGACGCCCGCGCGGACGGTCCGGAGACCCCGGCCGCGGGCGACGCCCGAACCGAGGCCCTCGGCGGCGCGCCCGTCGTCGCGCTCGACACGAGCGCGCTGATGGCGCCGGTCGAGGCCGACCTCCGGCTGTTCGAGGAGCTGGACCGGATCCTCGGCGGCTACGAGGCCGTGGTGCCGACGGCGGTGCTCGCGGAGCTCGACGGCCTCCAGGGCGGCAACGGCGCGGAGGCGACCGCCGCGAGCGTCGGGGCGGACCTCGCGGAGCGGGCGGAGGCGGTGGAGACTGACGAATCGTACGCCGACGACGCGCTCGTCGCCCTGGCCGCGGCCGGCCGGGTCGACGCCGTCGTCACGGTCGACGGGCCCCTCGCGAACCGGGTGCTGGCCGCGGACGCACCAGTAATCGGTTTAAGGGGTCGGAACACACTGGCGATAACGGAACCCTAGCGGCCGCGGACAACCAACAACATGTACAAACGAGTTCGACTCAAGGACACGGTCGAGGTCCCGCCGAAGCACCTGGCGGACGTCACCGACGAGCGGGTGAAGGCCCTGCTCCAGGACAAGCTGGAAGGACGGATGGACGAGGACGTCGGCAGCGTCGTGAGCGTCATCGAGGTTCACGACATCGGCGAGGGCGCGGTGTTACACAACCGCCCCGGCGTCTACTACGAGGCGGAGTTCGACGCGCTCACCTACGACCCCGACATGCAGGAGGTCGCCGACGGCACCGTCGTGGAGACGGTCGAGTTCGGCGCCTTCGTCGGGATCGGCCCGGTGGACGGGCTGCTCCACGTCTCGCAGATCACCGACGAGTACCTCACGTTCGACGGCGCGAACCAGCAGCTCGCCTCGTCGGACTCCGACAAGACGCTCGGCGTCGACGACGCCGTCCGCGTCCGCGTCGTGACGAAGAGCATCGACGAGCGCAACCCCCGCGACTCGAAGATCGGGCTCACCGCGAAACAGCCCGGCCTCGGCAAACACGAGTGGCTGGAGGGCCGGCGGAAACACCGCGAACAGACCGGTGAGGAGGCCGACTGATGGCCGAGGACCGCCTGGCGTGCCGAGAGTGCCACCACGTCAACGACCCGGACGCCCAGACCTGCGCGCTCTGCGGGTCCTCGTCGCTGACGGAGGACTGGGCGGGCTACGTCATCGTCACCGACCCCGCGGACAGCCAGATCGCGGAGGAGATGAACGTCTCCGACGCGGGCGCGTACGCGCTGAAGGTCCGGTAACCACCCGATCCGAGGCCGAAGGCCGATGAGCGACGCATCCGACCCGCTTCTCACGCTGCCCGAATCGCTGCGCGACGCGTTCAAGGGGCCGCTGGGCCCGGTGACGACGGACGCGGACGCCCTGATCGAGGCCGCCGACGAGACCCGCGAGCGACACGCGTCGCCAGCCGAGGGTCCCCCGCGGCTGATCGCGGTCGGCGACGTGGTCACCTATCACCTCCGCGAGGCGGGCCGCGTCCCGGACGCCGCGCTTGTCGACGGGAAGACGGAGCGGGAGGCCGTCCGCGAGGAGATAGCGGCCGCGCTCGCGGCCACGGACGAGCGGCGCGTGCCCGTCGAGAACCCGGCCGCGACGCTGTCGGCGGCGCTACTCGACGCGCTCGCCGAGGCGCTCGCGGCGGAGGAACCGGTGACGATCGAGGTGACCGGCGAGGAGGACCTGGCGGCGCTGCCGGCGATGCTCGCGGCGCCGCTCGGGTCGACCGTCGTCTACGGCCAGCCCGGCGAGGGGATGGTCCGCGTCGCGGTCACGCCCGAGGCGCGGCGGCGGGCCCGGGGGCTGTTCGAGGGCCTGAGCGGCGATGTCGCGACCGCGTACGAGATTCTCGGCGTCGACCCGGACGAGGCCCGCGAGTTCGACGCGGAGTGAGTCTGCGCCGTTCGATCTCGGCGTCACTCGGAGTCGACGGCGACGGTGGCCGCGAGGACGGCGAGACCGACCGCCAGCGCGACGGCGGTCACCAGTCGCGGCGTGACCGGGACCGTCGAGAGCCGGAGGTACGGCTCGACGCCGTTGCGTCGGAGCCCGGCGAGCGCCTCGACGCCCCAGTGACCGCTCGCCAGCAGCGAGAGGCCCACGCCGACACCGAGCCCGCCGGTGACGAACCCGACCCCGGTGAGTGCGTCCTCGAACGCGAGGAACGACCAGACCGCGTCGTCCGTGGGTTCGGGACCGCGAGCGAGGCGCCGCTGGAGCGCGACCAGGCCGAGGCCGGCCCCGCCGGCGGCGATGGTACCGGCCAGCGCGACGGCCGCGACGCCGAGGGAGGTCGCGGCTGGCGGACCCGCGAAGTTCGCCTCCCGAACGGCCGCGGGGAGGGTCGCGACGAGGGGGGCGGCGAGCGAGCCGAGGAGCGCCAGCGCGCCGCAGATCCGGGCCTTTCGAAGGGGCGGCATCGGGACGATGATGTTGGCCGATCTGGTGAGTTCGTACTCGGAGCGCTCGGTCGGGTCGAATCCGTCGTCGTTGGGCATTCGAGTGGTAACGATATCCACGGCCCGCAGGACTGAAACCTTGACGCCGAACGGGGCGCTCGGTCGACGGTCGGCGGGGAGTTCGGCGGCGACACCCCCGCTTCGAAATCCTTTTACAGCTTTCGAGGGGATATACGCCCAACTGAACCATGGACGTCGATATCATCTCCGAGGAGGAGAACCCGATGCTGCACCGCACGGACATCCGTTTCGAGACGACCCACGAGGAGGCCACTCCCTCGCGGCTGTCGGTCCGCGACTCGCTGGCCGCCAAGCTCGACAAGGACTCCGAGGAGGTCGTCGTCCACGAACTCGACACCAAGTTCGGCATGCGCAAGACGATCGGCTACGCGAAGGTGTACGACTCCGCGGCCGACGCCCTGGAGGTCGAACAGGACCACATGCTCGAGCGCAACAAGATCGGCGGCGACGAGGCGGACGCCGAGGAAGCGTAACCCCGCCGGATGCGCGTTCTCGGCATCGAGGGTACCGCGTGGTGCGCGAGCGCCGCGCTGTACGACGCCGAGACCGACTCAGTTCTCATCGAGTCCGACCCCTACGAGCCCGACAGCGGCGGCATTCACCCGCGCGAGGCCGCCGAACACATGTCGGAGGCGATCCCCGAGGTCGTCGACCGGGTGTTGACCGCGGCCGAGGCGGAGTACGGTCCTGACGCGGTCGACGCCGTCGCCTTCTCTCGCGGGCCCGGGCTCGGTCCCTGCCTCCGGATCGTCGGGACCGCCGCGCGGTCGCTCGCCGGGACGCTCGGCGTGCCCCTCGTCGGCGCCAACCACATGGTGGCGCACCTGGAGATCGGTCGGCACCGCTCCGGGTTCGACAACCCCGTCTGTCTGAACGCCTCGGGCGCGAACGCGCACCTGCTCGGCTACCACGACGGGCGGTACCGGGTGCTCGGCGAGACGATGGACGCCGGCGTCGGCAACGCGATCGACAAGTTCACGCGCCACGTCGGCTGGAGCCATCCCGGCGGTCCGAAGGTGGAGGCGGCGGCCGCCGAGTTCGCGGCGGGCGCGGCGGGTGCGGGCGACGGAGAAGGGTCCGCGGGCGGCGAAGCGGCCGCCTCGGCCGCCGACCTCCTCGACCTGCCGTACGTCGTCAAGGGGATGGACTTCTCGTTTTCCGGGATCAGCTCGGCCGCCAACGACGCCGCCGACGGCGGGGTCCCGGTCGAGGAGATCTGCTTTTCGCTCCAGGAGCACGTGTTCGCGATGCTCACCGAGGTCTCCGAGCGCGCGCTGTCGCTGACCGGCGCCGACGAGCTCGTGCTGGGCGGCGGGGTCGCCCAGAACGACCGCCTCCGCGAGATGCTGGCCGCGATGTGCGAGGCGCGCGGCGCCGACTTCCACGCGCCCGAGCCCCGCTTCCTCCGCGACAACGCGGGGATGATCGCCGTGTTGGGCGCGAAGATGGCGGCCGCGGGTGACGCGATTCCCGTCCCGGAGTCCGCGGTCGACCCGAACTTCCGACCGGACCAGGTGCCGGTGACGTGGCGGGAGGGGGAGTCGGTCGCGCGGGGAGCCGCGGGCGGCGCGTCGGCCGAGACGGCGCGCGACCCGGACGCGGACCGCCGCGGCGCGGAGGCGACCGTCGCGGTCACCGGCGCGGGCGACGATCGTCGGGTCGTCAAGCGGCGGGTCGAGAAGTCGTACCGGCACCCCGACCTCGACCGGACGCTCAGGCGCGACCGGACCGTCGCGGAGGCGCGGCTGACGAGCGAGGCCCGCCGCGCGGGCGTCCCGACGCCGCTCGTGTACGACGTCGACCTCGCGGACGCGACGCTGACGCTCCAGTACGTCGGCGAGCGCGACCTCGCGACCGCCCTCGACGAGCGCTCGACAGAGGCGGTCGGGCGCCACCTCGCCCGGCTTCACGGTGCGGGGATCGTTCACGGCGACCCGACGACGCGGAACGTGCGCGTGTCGCCCGACGAGGCGGAGAGCGCGGCCGCGGACGACGAGCCCGCCCCGGCGCCGGCGACGTACCTCATCGACTTCGGGCTCGGCTTCCACACCGGCCACGTCGAGGACCACGCGATGGACCTCCACGTGTTCGAGGGGTCGATCCGGGCGACCGCGACCGATCCCGATCCGCTGATAGCGGCGTTCGAGGCGGGGTACGAGGCGGTCGGCGAGGGCGAGGTCCTCGACCGGCTCCGGGACGTGGCGGACCGCGGCCGTTACCGCTGAGCGTCGGGGCGCCGCCGCGGCGCCGCCGGCCGGCCCGCCGACCGATGGCGCCACGATTTATAGTGCCAGCGGACAGACGGACTGGTATGGGAGACAAACCGTCGTCGGGAGAGATTCTCGGGATTCCGTACAACTTCGAGCGTCCGAGCCTCGGACGCCTGCTGTCGTCGTACTGGCAACCGGAGAAGGGGATGCTCGTCGAGAAGCCGTTCGGCATCGGTTACACCCTGAACCTCGCCAACTGGCGGTCGTGGATCGTCCTCGCGGTCGCCGGCGGGCTCTACTACCAGCAGCAGCAGTCGGCCGGCGTCGACGCGTCCGGCGGGTCCGACGAGGACGCCGCGGACGACGGCGACGGACCGGTCGAAGTGATCGTCGACGACGACTGAGGCCGACCGCCGTCCCCGCCCGTGCGGCGTGGTACCGCGATCGGTGATTTTCACCGTTGATTCCGCATCGGTTTCATTTAAATATCAGAAGGACAGTGATACGGTAATGAAAGTCCAGTTCGAGTGCTCGTGTTCGGAGGAGATCTCCGAGTTCACCCGCGGCGAGGCCAGCCGCGGCGTCCACGTCGAGTGCGGGAACTGCGGCGCCGTCTACGCCGTGACGATCACCGAACTGGAGTAGGGGGCGTCGCCGCGGACTCGAACCGGAGCCGGACCGTGGTCCCGTCGTCCGTCGCGTCGAACCGGACGGTGCCGCCCTGCGTCTCGCACATCCACTTGACGAGCCACAGCCCGATGCTGCTCGCGTGCGAGAGCGGCGTCTCCTCTTCGGCCTGTAACACCGCCCGCTCTTCGGGAGGGATCCCCGGGCCGTTGTCGGTGACCTCCAGACAGGTTGTCGTTCCGTTCTCGCGGATCGTGGCCGCGACGCGGCGCGTGGCCCCGTCGTTGTGGGTGACCGCGTTCTCGAACACCTCGCGGATCGGGAACGCGACCGAGTCGTCGGCGCGGATCCACGCCTCGGAGGGCGTCTCGACGGTGACGGCGGCGCCGTCGGCGTCGACGACCTCGACCGCCTCGTGGACCGCGTCGACGAGGTCGACGCGACCGTCCGACGGCTCGGCGGACGCGTCCTCGACCACGCGGAGCTTCTCGCTGATGTCGACGACGTCGTCGGTCGTCTGTCGGATCGTCTCCAGGCACTCCCGGCTCCGCTCGTCGTCGATCCGGTTGGCGAGCAGGTCGGTGTACCCCTGGATCACGTTGAGGTCGTTGCGCACGTTGTGTCGGAACACGCGGCTCAGCACCTGTAGCTGCTGGTTGGAGGTTTCGAGGTCCCGGCGGGCGGTCTCCGCCCGGCGGCGGTGGTGCGTGACCGCGCCGTACAGGAGGCCGCCGGACCCGACGACGAGCAACAGGTCGCCGACGAGGTGCGCCGGCGTCCAGTCGGCGACGGATCCGACCGCGGACGCGGTCGCGAGGTCGACCGCGACCGCGAACGCCGCCGCGACGCAGAGGTACGCCGCCGTGAGCGCCGTCGCCGACCGCCCGTAGAGTAGTTCCGGATTATATTTCATTTATATTTAATTTTACTCTCAGTGAATTTTCCTCGCACGAGAGAACTCAACGGCCGGCGTCTTAAGCTTTGACGGCCCGGTAATCCCGTCACCAGGAGGCGCAGTCGGCACAGACGTAGGCGTCCGCTTCGCGCCACCGGCGTTCGACCCGCTCGCCGCACCGGTCGCACGCCGCGCCGTCGGCGTGCCACGTCGACGTGGCGACGGCGGGGTCGGCGTCGGTCGAGTCGGGCGCGTCGTCGGCGTCGGACGTGTCAGCGGAATCTGACACGTCGCCGGCGTCGGCGTCCGTATCGGCGAAGTCGTCGAGCGAGCGGTCCTCGGCCATCTACGCCTCCCGTCGGAGTCGGTCGACGACGTAGTCGCGCTCCAGTTCGCCGAGGAACTCGCCGAGCCGCGGCCCCTGCGTGTCGTCGAAGAAGAGGCGGTAGCCCGCCGCGAAGAACTCGCTGACCTCGACGCCGTGGTCGCGTGCGGTCTCGTACATCGCCCCCTGGATCGCCTCGCCGTCGTGGCCGGCGGCGACGAAGTCGGCGAGGTCGTCGAGCGCGGCCGCCACGTCCTCGTCGAACTCGACCGCGGGGAGGTCTGTCTGGAGCCGGTAGTCGTACTCGTTTCCGGTCCGTTCGGCCCAGTTCCGCGCCTGCTCCACGCGGGCGAGCGCGGCGTCGACCGCGTCGTCGTCGGCGTCGTCCGGGATGTGCCCCTCGTCGCGGGCGAGGCGCTCGCGGAAGTCCGGGTCGTCGACCATCCCGAGGACGGCCGCGAAGGTGTAGGGGAGCCGGATCGGCCGCTCCGCCGGTGGGTCGTCGGGTCGCCCGACGACGAACGGGTAGGCGCGCTCGGCGAAGGCGGTGAGGTCCTCGTCGTCCACCTCGCCGAAGTAGGCGCGCTCGAACCGGTCGAAGCGGTCGACCAGCTGGTCGAGCCGCTCGACGTCGAGGTCGCGGGCCTTCTTCGGGTGGAGCGCGAAGAAGAACCGGAGCACCTCGGGCTCGATCAGGTCGAGCAGCTCCTGGACCGTGACGACGTTCCCCTCCGAGGAGGAGAACGCCTCGCCGTTGAGCGTGAACCACTCGTACACCATCGGGACGGGCGGCTCCTCGCCGAAGACGTTCCGCGCGACGTCGACGCCGGAGGGCCACGACCCCTCCGCGTGGTCCTTCCCGAACGGCTCGAAGTCGGCGCCGAGGACGCCCCACTGGGCGGGCCACTCCAGCCGCCACGGGAGCTTCCCCTCGCGGAACGTCGCGGTGCCCTCGTGGCCGCACCCCTCGATGGTGTTGCCCCCGGCGTCCATGTCGGTACAGGCGTACTCGACGGTCTCCGCTTCGAGGTCGATTCCCGTCACCGTCTCCGTGACCTTCCCGCACGCCTCGCAGACGGGGTTGAACGGGACGTACTCGTCGTCGACCTTGTCCTGGTACGCCGAGAGCACCTCGCGGACGCGCTCGACGTCGCCGAGGACCGTCCGGACCGCGTCGTCGAACGTCCCGTCGGCGTACAGGTCGGTGTTCGACAGCATCTCGACGGGGACGTTCAGCCGGTCGGCGTCGGCCTTCAGCAGGCCCGCGAAGTGGGCCGCGTACGACTCGGCCTCCCCGAACGGGTCGGGGATCGAGGTGTACGGCTTCCCGAGGTTGCGGCCGAGCGCGCCCGCGTCGACCTCGCCGAGCCCGACGATGTCGCCGTCCGCGTTCGCCAGCTTGCGCGGCACCTTCCGCAGCGGGTCCTTGTCGTCGGACGTGAACACCTGCCGGACCTCGTGGCCGCGGTCGCGCAGCACCTCGGCGACGAAGTAGCCACGCATGATCTCGTTGAAGTTGCCGAGGTGCGCGACGCCCGACGGCGAGACGCCGCCCTTGATCACGATGGGCTCGTCGGGGTCGCGCGCCTCGACCTCGTCGGCGACCACGTCGGCCCAGAACGCGTGGAAGACCTCGCCGTCCCCCTCCACCGCACCCTCGCCCTCGTCGGCGGCCCCCTCGTCGAGCGCGGCCCGCTCAGAGAGGATGTGCGGGGAGTCGTCGGGCGCGGAGCTCCCCGCGTCCGCCGCTCCGTCCGCTGCGTCGTCCCCGCTCATCGCTCCTCCGTCCAGGAGCTCGGTTCCTCGCCGCCGACGGGGACCACGTCGGTCCCGGTGTGGTCGCCGTACAGCGCGGCGTCGACGACGGCGCTCGGGTCGGTGCCGTCGAGCACAATCGACCGGATGCCGGCCCGGTCGATCAGCTTCGCGGCGAGCAGGTCGACGGGCGCGGAGGCGCCGGCGTCTCGGCTCATCGGGAGGACGACCTCCACGAGCTCCGCGGGCGACAGCTCCGCGAACTGGGCCGCGTCGGGGTCGGCGTTGGGGTCGGCGTCGTACACGCCGTCGGCGCTCGTGGCGTACACGAGCAGGTCGGCGTCGACCGACTCGGCGAAGGCGGCGGCGACCGCGTCGGTGGTCTGTCCCGGGGTGACGCCGCCCATCACCGCGACCTCGTCGCGGCGGAGGGCCGCGCCCGCCTCCTCGTAGTCGGTCGCGGGCGCGAGGCTCGCGCGGTCGCCGAGCGCGGCGATCAGCAGCCGGGCGTTGAGCCGGGTCGTCCCGATCCCGAGCCGGTCGAGCTCGACCTCGTTGGCCCCGATATCGCGGGCCGTCTCGATGTACTCGCGGGCGACGCCGCCTCCGCCGACGACGACCCCGACCTCGCAGCCGTCGGCCACCAGCCGTTCGATCGCCTCGGCGTACGCGGCGACGCGCTCGGGGTCGAGGTCCGGCGCGAGCACGCTCCCGCCGACAGAAACGACGACTCTCATTGGCGACGAGTATCCCTGTCGCGGTCTTAAGGATTGCCAAGCCCGGACGCGTCGGAGGCGCCCCGCGGTCGGGGCTCCGGGCCGCCCGGGAAACGCCTAAGCCGGTCGCGGCCCGCTCTCGGGTATGCGACCGATATCGATCGTCGGCAACGGGGCCCCGGCGCTGGCGCGGCGGCTCGCGGCGCGGCTCGACGGACGGGTGGCCCTCGTGGAGCGCGACGACCCCGACGGAGACCGGCCGCACGAACCGGGCCCGAGCGACCGGGCGGCCGACGGCGGAGCGGTCGAGGGCGAGGTCGTCGACCCCGCCGGGCGCCCCGACGCCGACACCGAGATCGCGCTCGACGCGGACGGGAACTGGAGCGGCCGGGGGCGCGTCGAGGGGTTCGACGACCTGCTCGACGGGCTCGCCCCCGACCACGACTACCTCGTGGCGGTCGGCGAGTCGCGGCTGCGCGTGCCCGCGGTCCTGCTCGGCGCCGACGCCGACCCCGAGGGCGTGCCGGGGACGGTCCTCGCGACCGCGGCGACGGCCGAGGGCGTCGACCTCGACGGGCTCGTGGCCGCCCTCGACGAGGCCGAGCCGTGGATCACCCGCGAGACGCTGGTGAACCGCGTCGAGGCGTCCGCGGACGCCGAGCTGTCGGGCGCGATCGCCACGTTCACCGGCCGCGTGCGGGCCCGCGACGCCCCGGGCGACGACCGGACGACGCACCTCGCGTTCGAGAAGTACGAGGGGGTCGCCGCGGAGCGGATGGACGCCATCGCGGCGGAGCTCGCGGAGCGGGACGGGGTCTTCGACGTGCGGATGCACCACCGAACCGGAGTGATCGAGGCGGGCGAGGACATCGTGTTCGTCGTCGTCCTCGCCGGGCACCGCCGGGAGGCGTTCCGGACGGTCGAGGACGGGATCGACCGCCTGAAAGACGAGGTGCCGATATTCAAGAAGGAGGCGACGGAGGCGGAGACGTTCTGGGTCCACCGGCGGGACTGAACGGCCCGCGAAGGGAGTTCGAGTCGGCGCGCCGAGGAGATCCGGGCCCGGATCGCGGCCGCGGACGGCCCGATCGAGGGGCGCGCAGAGGCCGCACGGAGGGCGCGCGAGGGTCGCGTCCGTGCTCCGAGGCGGCGTTAATCGGCCCATTTTGCCGCTTATTCGTCCGACGAACGCGGAGGCAGGGGAGAATCGCTTACCGAGCGGCCGGCGGTCGAAACGCCCTCAAAATCGATTATAAAATTTCTACTGCGTTCTGGAACCGTTGTAAAGAGTCCGTCAGACACGTTTTACCTCGGGCCGAGCGGTGAAACGCCCTGAAACCCCCTGAACGTCGCCCAACGGTGTCACCTTTATAACACCCTCCGGCGGCAAGCGTGGGATGTACCATGAGCGCGACAGCGAACCCCTCCACGAACGCGAGCGCAGACGACGACCGCAGCAAGGAAGAGCGGCTGAAACAGTACCTGCTCGACCGCGCCCAGGACGGCGAGATGTACTTCAAGGGGAAGTTCATCTCCGAGGACGTCGACCTCTCCCCGAAGGAGATCGGCGCCCTGATGGTGAAGCTCCGCGACTCGGCGACAGAGCTCACCGTCGAGAAGTGGTCGTACACGGGCGCGACGACCTGGCGCGTCGAGCCCGCCTGACGCCCCCGGTCCGCCGACCGACGCTCGCAGCACCGCCCCTGACGCACACCGCCGCACCGGATCCCGCGGCTCGGTCCCCGACTCGCGCTTTCTGACCCCGCACGCGTCCGCCGCCCCGGCGAGCGGACGACCGGCCCTGCTTCCGACTCGTTCGCCGACGCGGGGTTTATACTCGCAGACCAGTTACGACGTGACGATGCCAGAACACGAGGACGCGGCGGCGACCGGCGACGGCGCCCCGCGTCCGGAGCCCCTCCGGACGTTCTTTCGGATCGACGAGGTCCGCCGCGAGGACGGCCGCGTGCGGTACCGCGGCGAGTCGTACGTCCCGGAGCGGACGCTGTTGCGGAAGCTGACTCCCCACTTCCGGGAGGCGGGCTACGAGGTCGACGTGGAGGCCGTCGACGACGGGCACGTCGTCGTGGCGACCCCGTTCGACCGCGGCCGCGACGGGATACCCTGGGTGAACGTCGCCATGTTCGCGGCCACCGTGCTGTCGACGCTGTTCGTCGGCGCCTACGGCTGGTACTACGTCCCGCTCGCCGAGATACAGTCGAACCCCCTCACCCTGCTCCAGGCGTGGCCGTTCACCGCCGCCGTCCTCGGCGTCCTGATGACCCACGAGCTCGGCCACTACGCCGCCGGCCGATACCACGGCGTCCCCGTCTCGCTTCCGTACGTGATCCCCTTCATCTTCCCCTTCGGGACCCTCGGCGCGGTGATCCGGATCCGCGGGCGGATGCCCTCGCGGAAGGTCCTCTTCGACATCGGCGCCGCCGGACCGATCGCGGGGCTGGTCGCGACGGTCGCCGTGACCGCCGTCGGGCTTTCGCTCGACCCGATCGGGGTGCCGGCGGAGCTCGCGAACTCCTCGGGGCCGGTGATCCGATTCAACAACCCGCCACTTCTGGACCTCATCGCCGGCGTCCTCGGCCAGCCGACGAGCTACGGCGACCCGCGGCTGAGCGCCCACCCGGTCGTGATCGGCGGCTGGGTCGGGATGTTCTTCACGCTCCTGAACCTCCTCCCGGTGGGCCAGCTCGACGGCGGCCACATGGTCCGAGCGATGCTCGGGCCGCGACAGGAGACGGTGGCGGCGCTCGTCCCCGGCGCGCTGTTCGCCGTCGCCGCCTACCTCCACTTCTGGCGTGGCCTCGGACTGAACGAGTCGGTCGGGCTCTGGGCGTTCTGGGGAGTGTTCGCGGCCGTGATCGCGTTCAACGGTCCGGCAAACCCGGCCGACGAGGACGGCGTGGGACTGCCGCGGCTCGCGGTCGGCCTCGCCACGTTCGCCGTCGGCGCGCTCTGTTTCCTCCTCGTCCCGATCCAGGTCGTCGGGGCGTGACGCCGCGATGAGCCGGCCCCTCTCGTCGCTGCGCGCCCGGGTCGAGCGGCGCGGCTTCCGGACGCTGTACCGCCTCGCGGACCTCACCTACGCGCTCGGCGTCGCGACGCCGAAGCGCACGGTCGCGGGGCGGTACTGGAGCTACGAGCCGACGAACCCCCACGGCGACGACCCCGGGCTCGACGCGCTCGACCGACTGCCCGACGACGCGGTGGTCCTCGACGTGGGCGCGCACGTCGGCGAACACGCCGTCCCGCTGGCGCTGGGCACCGACCGCCGGGTGGTCGCGTTCGAACCGAACGGCGAGAGCGCGGACCGGCTGGCGCGGAACGCCGACCGGAACGGGCTGGGCGGCGGAGGCGGGGCCGGCGGCGTGATCGACCTCAGACGCGCCGGCCTCGGCGACGCGAACGCGACGCTCACCTTCTACCGCTCGACGTACTCGAAGTGCTCCGCGTTCGACCGCGAGTCGGCGACCAGGTGGGGCGCGAGCGTCGCGGGCACGGAGTCGGTCCCCGTCCGCCGGCTCGACGACCTCGTCGACGGCGTCGGCGGCGAGGGGACGGACGGGGTCGGCACCGTCCCCCCGCCGGACGCGATCAAGGTCGACGTCGAGGGGCACGAGGCCGCGGTCCTCCGGGGCGCGACGGCGACGCTCGCGACCCACCGCCCGCTGCTCGTCGTGGAGGTCCACGAGGCCGCCGAGGCGGCGGCCGAGGACGCGAAGGGGGGTTCGGAGGAGACCGCGGCCGGGTCCGGCTCCGCCGCCCTCCGCGAGTGGCTAGCGGCGCGGGACTACGCGGTCGAGGAAGCGGAAGACGTGTGGATCTGTCGGCCGGAAGAGGCCTGAAGCGGCCCGTTTCCGGGAGGGAGCGGGTCAGTCGTCGCGCCGCTGCTTCATCCCTTGACGGGTGAACTGCGGGGTGGCACGGAGCCCGCGCTGCTTGCGGAACGAGCGGTACAGGGCGATCGCGAGCGGCGCCGCCAGCGCGAGGACGACGGCGGCGAGCCGCCAGTTCTCGGCGAACGAGTAGAGGATCGTCGCGGAGAGGACGCCGACGGCGAGCAGCACGGAGTAGGCGATCCGCATCGCCAGCTTCTCTAACACCTTCGTGTCGTCCTCCAACACGACGTTAACAGTCAGGTCGTCGCGGTTGGCGCGGTCGAGGAACTCGTCGGCCTTCGGGGGCACCGTGAACAGCGCCTCGGTGGTGCGCTGGACCTGCCGCCCGGCGTCCTCGGCGAGGTCGCGGGCGGTCTGCTCGTAGTACCCCTCCTCGCGGAGGTAGTCGGTCGCCGTCGAGATGAAGTCGAACTCGGGGTCGAGCGTGACGCAGACGCCCTCGACGACGGTGGCGACCCGGAGGACCAAAGCGAGGTTCGGCGGGAGCCGCAGCGGGAACTCGTAGATGGTCGACTCCACCTGCTCGATGATCTGGTTCACCTGGTACTGCTCGATGTCCTCGCCGCTGGCGTCCGCGATGGCTAACTCCATCACGTTGCCCATCACCTCGCGGTCGGCCTCCGGCGAGAGCGTCCCCATCGAGATGAGCGTGTCGAGGATGGCGTCGATGTCCTGTCGCGCGACCGCGACGTAGAAATCGACGATCTTCTCCTGGATGAACGGGTCGACCCGGCCGGCCATTCCGAAGTCGTAGAAGATCACGGCGCCGTCGTCCGCGACCGCGAGGTTCCCAGGGTGCGGGTCGGCGTGGAACACCCCGTCCTCGATGATCATCTGGAGGTACACCTCCTGAAGCGTCTCCGCGACCTCCGTCCGGTCGTGTCCCGCCTCGTCGAGCGCGTCGATGTCGCTGATCTTCGTGCCCGGGACGTACTCCATCGTGAGCACGCGCGGGCCGGAGACCGGCTCGTACGTCTCCGGGATCCGGATCCGGTCCTCGTCGGCGAAGTTGCTCCGGATCTCTTCGAGCATCGTCCGCTCGCGGGCGTAGTCCATCTCCTCGCGGATCGTCTTGGCGAACTCGTCGGCGAGGTTCTCCAAGGAGAACGCCCGGCCGGCGCCGGTGAACCGCTTGATCAGGGGGATCGACCAGCGGATAGTCCGGAGGTCGGCCTCGACGAGGGACTCGATACCCGGTCGGCGGACCTTCACGGCGACGTCGTCGCCGTCGTAGGTGGCGGTGTACACCTGTCCGAGGCTGGCGCCGCTTATCGGGTCGCGGTCGAACTCGTCGAAGACGTCGTCGACCGGGCCGAACTCGTCTTCGAGGACGACCTTCGACTCCTCCCACGGCGCGGGCGGCACGTCGTCCTGGAGCCCCTCCAGCACCTCGATGTACGCCGGCGGGAGGATGTCCGGCCGCGTCGAGAGGATCTGGCCGAGCTTGATGAACGTCGGGCCGAGGGTGAGCAGGATGTCGAGCAGCACCGCGGCGCGCTCGCGCTGGATCTCGGCGTCGACCTCGCGGCTCCCGCCGAACAGGAAGTATCGGCGGCGGTCACGCCAGTAGGCGATGATGAGCGGCGAGAACTGCCGCAGAACGACGACGAACCGCCAGTAGGCGCGAAGGTTGACCAGCGTGACCACCCGTCAGGCGTCGCCCTCGTCGTCGGCGTCGTCGACGGGGATGGTCCGGGAGACGTCCCGCTCCCGCTTGGGGACCGATATTTCGAGGACGCCGCGGTCGATCTCGGCGTCGGCGCCGGCGCCGTCGGCGTCGGTCGGGAGGGGGAGTTCCGCGTCGAGGAACAGCGGGCGGTCCTCGCGGACGTACTCGAACCCGTCGGGGACGGTCTTCTCGCGCCGGCCCTCGATCTCGATGCGCCCGTCCTCGACGAGCACCTCTGTCGTCTCGGCGGCCGCGCCTGGGAGGTCGACGACGAGGACGTACCCGTCGTCCGACTCGAGTAGGTCCGCAAACACCGCGTCCGGGAGGTCCCGGAGCGCGTCGCGTAGCGCTGACATGAACGCGGGTAGGGTCGCCGCGGCGAAAAAGCTGTGGAAAACCGGGAGTCCCCGGACCGGATCGGGCAGACCGCTCGGATCGCGTGCGGCGACCGCGGACCGCTCCGGCGCGATCGACCGCGTCGAGTCACTCGGTGTCGCCGATGTCGAGGTCGAACTTCCCGAGGTCCTCGCCGTGGGACTCGCCGGGGAGGATGTCGCCGAGCCCCGCGCCGAACGCGGCGGCGGCCCAGACGACGGCGATCCGCCCGGCCCGTTCGAGCGCGGTCGGGTCGCCCTCGTGGAGCCGGCCCCAGAACAGCAGCATGCTGGCCGACGTGGCCAGCGAGACGACGAGGACGCCGGCGTACCGGCGGGGGACGAGTCCGAAGATCGGGTGCCGGATCGCGATCTGCCGGAAGTCGGCGAAGTAGAGGAGGCCGGCGACCGCGACGAGGATGAACCCCACGTGACCGATCAGGAGGACCGGGACGCCCGCGACGGTCGTCGCCGCGAACCAGGCCGCGATCTCGAAGACGCCGCCCTCGACGAGCAGGGGGAGCGCGAAGAGCACCGCGCCAACGAACGACTCGGCGAGGTCGCGGGAGGTGTACTTGGTGATCCGCCCGGCGAGCGCGCCGGTCCCGGGCATCCGCTCGACGAGCGAGATGGTCTGCCTGACCTTCTCGCGCTCGTGGCCCTCGTCGACGGTGTCGCTCAGGGCGTCGAGCTTCGCGAGCAGGTCCTCGATGTCGGGCTCGGCGGGGGCGCCCGCGGCGTCCGCCCGGTCCCCGGATCCGTCCGCGCGACCCGTGTCCGGCTCCCGTTCGTCGCTGTCAACCATGTGGCCCCGCGACGCGCGGGCGACCTAAAAGGGTGCCTCCGAGCCTCGGGCGTGGAGGGTGCCTCCGAGCTACGGACGGCGCGCGGTGACCGGTGACTGCGGTCCGCACGGCCGCGGCAACTACAGTCGGCCGAGGAACTCCGCGAGCGCGTCGTTGAACGCCGTCGGCCGTTCGAGCATCGCGAGGTGGGCGGCGTCGGGAATCTCGGTCCGCTCCCCCTCGGGGAGCTCCGCCGCGAGGTACTCGTGGTACGCCGGCGGGGTGAGCCCGTCGTGCGCGCCGACGACCGCGAGCGCCGGGACCGCGACCTCGCCGAGCCGGTCCCGAACGTCGAACCGGTGGCACGTCAGGAAGTCCCGTTCGGTGACGGCGCGCCCGCAGGCGCGCATGGCCGCCTCGGAGAGCTCGACGTACTCCGCGGGCGCGTCATGGAAGAGCCGGTCCGGCTCGTGGAGCAGCGAGACCGCCCGCTCGAAGTCGTCGGCGAGCGCGTCGCGGAGCGGTTCGGCCACCGCGAGCTTCGCGCCCGTGCCGGCGAGCACGAGGCCGTCGAGCGCGAGGTCCCGCTCTAAGGCGACCCACAGCGCGACCGCGCCCCCGAGCGAGTTCCCGCAGAGGACCGTCGCGTCCGTCGCCTCGGCGACCGCGACGACGTCGTCCGCGTACGCCTCGAGCGCCTCGCGGCCGGCGGACGCCGTCGCGTCGCCGCTGTCGCCGTGGCCGGAGAGGTCGACCGCGACCGCGGGGAAGCGGTCCGCGAGCCGCGCCTGCGACTTCCAGACGTCCTTCGTGCCGCCGCTGCCGTGGACGAGACAGACCGTCGGTCCGTCGCCGCCGCGGTCGAACCGGCGGTACGCAGTCTCGCGGCCGTCGTGGGTGACCCGTTCCATGTCCGAGCGGTTCGGCGCCGAGCGGGATAAACGCCGGAGGGATCCGGCCCGCGGACCGGCGATCCGCACCGGCCCCGAATCCGATCGCTCGACGGCGCCCGATCGCCGGGTGATCTAGTCCGAACCGCTACACTACCGATGCGATCGAAAACACTCACGTCATGCGATTTTGAGCGACAAGTTTATATGTCTTTGCGACTAACTCGTAGTTAGGATGAATCACATACAGACCCGATCGACCGGCGAGGGCGCGCTGCTGCGCCGGTACGAGTACGACGACCGGTGGATCGTCGCCGCCGACCTCGGGGCCGACGACGATTCGGTCACCGTCGACACCGTCGGCGAGACGGCGATCGTCGTCGTGGAGGGACCGGACGGTCCGGTCGAATCGGAGTTCGAGCTGCCGGGGACGGCCGTCGACGCGGCCGTGAACAACGGCGTGCTCACCGTGGAGGGCGAGCGATGAAGCTGACCGTCAAGCCGCTGAAACAGAAGGACGCCGGTCGCCGCCTCGCGGCGATCGACCGCGTCGCGGCCGAGGAGCTCGGGCTCTCCGGCGGGGACATCGTCCGCGTCGAGGGCGGCGACGGGGCCGCGATCGCCCGCGTCTGGCCCGGCTACCCCGAGGACGACGGCACCGGCGTGATCCGCATCGACGGCCGCCTCCGCCAGGAGGCCGACGTGGGGATCGACGACCGCGTCACCGTCGAGGACGTCGACGTCTCGCGGGCGGACGCGGTGACGATCGCCTTCCCGAGCCAGCTGCGGGTGCGGGGACAGATCGCCCCGTTCATCCGCGACAAGCTCTCCGGACAGCCCGTCACCGAGGGACAGACGATCCGGACCTCCCTCGGCTTCGGGCTGATGGGCGGCCAGTCGCAGGCGGTCCCGATGAAGATCGCCGAGACGAGCCCCGGCGGCACGGTCGTCATCACCGACGAGACCGACATCTCGATCTCGGAGATATCCGCCGAGGAGATCGCCGACCGCGGCGACACCGCCGGCGGCACCGGCGAGGGCCCCGACGTCACCTACGAGGACATCGGCGGGCTCGACGACGAGCTCGAACAGGTCCGCGAGATGATCGAGCTGCCCATGCGGCACCCGGAGCTGTTCAAGCGCCTCGGCATCGACCCGCCGAAGGGCGTCCTGCTCCACGGCCCGCCGGGCACGGGGAAGACGCTGATCGCGAAGGCGGTCGCCAACGAGATCGACGCGGACTTCCACACGATCTCCGGCCCGGAGATCATGTCGAAGTACTACGGCGAGAGCGAAGAGCAGCTCCGCGAGGTGTTCGAGGAGGCGTCCGAGGAGTCGCCGGCGATCATCTTCATGGACGAGCTCGACTCTATCGCGCCCAAGCGCGAGGAGGCCGGCGGCGACGTGGAGCGTCGCGTCGTGGCCCAGCTGCTGTCGCTGATGGACGGGCTCGAGGAGCGCGGCGAGGTCGTCGTCATCGGGGCGACGAACCGCGTCGACGCCATCGACCAGGCGCTCCGCCGGGGCGGCCGCTTCGACCGCGAGATCGAGGTCGGCGTCCCCGACCGCGACGGCCGCAAGGAGATCCTCCAGGTCCACACGCGGAACATGCCGCTGACCGACGGGGTCGACCTAGACGAGTACGCCGAGAACACCCACGGGTTCGTCGGGGCCGACCTGGAGTCGCTCGCGAAGGAGTCCGCGATGCACGCGCTGCGGCGCATCCGGCCGGAGATCGACCTCGAAAGCGACGAGATCGACGCCGACGTGCTGAACAGCATCCAGGTGACCGAGGCGGACTTCAAGGAGGCGATGAAGGGCATCGAGCCCTCCGCGCTCCGCGAGGTGTTCGTCGAGGTCCCGGACGTCAGCTGGGACCAGGTCGGCGGCCTCGAAGACACCAAAGAGCGGCTCCGCGAGACGATCCAGTGGCCGCTCGAGTACCCCGAAGTGTTCGAGGAGCTGGACATGGAGGCCGCCAAGGGCGTCCTGATGTACGGCCCGCCGGGCACGGGGAAGACCCTGCTCGCGAAGGCGGTCGCCAACGAGAGCGAGTCGAACTTCATCTCGATCAAGGGGCCGGAGCTGCTGAACAAGTACGTGGGCGAGTCCGAGAAGGGCGTCCGCGAGGTGTTCAGCAAGGCCCGCGAGAACGCGCCGACGATCGTGTTCTTCGACGAGATCGACTCGATCGCCACCGAGCGCGGGCAGAACTCCGGCGACTCCGGCGTGGGCGAGCGCGTCGTCTCCCAGCTGCTGACGGAGCTCGACGGGCTCGAATCGCTGGAGGACGTGGTCGTCATCGCGACGACGAACCGCCCGGACCTCATCGACTCGGCGCTGCTGCGCCCCGGACGGCTGGACCGGCACGTCCACGTGCCCGTCCCCGACGAGGCGGCGCGCCGCCGGATCTTCGAGGTCCACACGCGGGACAAGCCGCTGGCGGACGACGTCGACCTCGACGCGCTGGCGCGCAAGACCGAGGGGTACGTGGGCGCCGACATCGAGGCGGTCGCCCGCGAGGCGTCGATGAACGCCTCACGGGAGTTCATCGGCAGCGTCACCCCGGAGGAGGTCGGCGAGTCCGTCGGTAACGTCCGCGTGACGATGGCCCACTTCGAGGACGCGCTGCGCGAGGTGAACCCGAGCGTCACCCCCGAGACGCGCGAGCGCTACGAGGAGATAGAACAGCGGTTCAAGCGGTCGGAGGTCGACCGCGACGAGGCCGAGCCGGGCGCCGCGTTCCAGTAAGCCGAGCGCCCGTCCCGTTGGCGGGGCGGCTCCCCCGTCGATTCGTTATACGACGCCCAGCGTCGACAGCAGGTAGAACGCGGCCACGACGACGATACCGATCGTGACGAGCCGCCACGCGAGCTTCAGCACGAACTTGCCGACGACGATGATCAGCGCGACGGCGACCAGGGCGACCAGCAGCTGGCCGATCTGACTGCCGAGCAGCGCGGCCTGTGCCGGCGCGACGAGTCCCGCGAACGCGAACGACGGTGCGGTCATGTCCGGGGTCACGGCGAGGCCGGGCATAAGCTTGTGGGACGAGGGCGGACCCAGTTGTCGATCGTTGATATATCGGCGGCGAGAACTGCGTCGAGCCCGCCGCGCGCTCCGCCCGAGGACGGACACAGAGAGACGAGCGGCCGTCGTTACCGGGGAAATCGCCGGCCGACAACCCCCCTTTTGTTCCGGTGGGAGGCCGCTTCCGTCGCACGGTTTGGTCGTTCGACGACCAGTTTCACTCCGGTCTACCCATGCTTATGTGTACGGAGTCCGTCCCTTACCGACGTACCGTAGTCAGCGTCAGACGCGCCGGACCGACGTTACATACCGAATCGGACATGTAGATGCCGGGCAGGTCCGAACATCCGAACCTACAAGGGCCCGCCTCGCCAGTACACCAACACTACAGATGACCCATATCCCACGCCAAGCCAGCGGGGTGGCCGCCGAATGAGCAGCGACGGCGTCACCGCGGACGGAGTCGAGCTACCGATCAAACGCACCACGGGCGACACCATGGAGGAGCGGCTCACGGGCAACGCCTACCACAACATCCTGCCCGCGCGCTACCTCCGGAAGAACGCGGACGGCGAGCCGGCGGAGGACCAGGAGGAGCTGTTCGACCGCGTCGCGCGCAACGTCGCGCTCGCGGAGGCCGTCTTCGAGGCCGAGAAGCAGGGCGTCGAGGTCACCGTCACGCCCGACCAGCTGAAGCCCGACCACCCGCGACGCGACGAGCTCGCCGAGGAGGTCTTCGGCGCGGGCACGACCGCGGCGGACGACGCGGAGACGACGCTCACCGCCCACAACGTCAACAAGTTCGCGTACGAGACGGTCGTCCCCGAGCTGCCCGAGAGCGTGCGCGACCACGTCGAGGCGACGGCGGAGACGTTCCGGCAGGGGATGGAGTCGCTCTCGTTCATGCCGAACTCCCCCACCCTGATGAACGCGGGCGACGAGCTCCAGCAGCTCTCCGCCTGCTTCGTCGACTCGCCCGGCGACGACATCACCGACATCCACCAGACCGCCAAGGAGGCGGCCGAGGTGTTCCAGTCCGGCGGCGGCATGGGGTACGCGTTCTGGCAGCTCCGCCCGTACGGCGACTCGGTCGGCTCCACCGGCGGCATCGCGTCCGGTCCGATCACGTTCATGCGGACGTTCGACCAGATGTGCGAGACCATCGCGCAGGGCGGCGCGCGCCGCGGCGCCCAGATGGGCGTCATGCGGGTCTCGCACCCCGACGTCATCCAGTTCATCCACGCGAAGAACAAGGACGTCTCCCTGGCCCACTCGCTGCGCCTGAACGACCCCGACGACTTCACGCACAACTCCTTCGCGGACGCCTTAGAGGAGGCCCGCGACCTCATCGACGAGGACGGGAAGGTGCCCGAGCACCTCCGGAACGCCGTCGAGGGACACCTCTCGAACTTCAACATCAGCGTCGGCGTCACGGACGACTTCATGGAGGCGCTGGAGAACGACGAGGAGTTCACCTTCACCAACCCGCGCACGGAGGAGCCCCACGTCGCGACGCCGGAGACGAAGGAGCTGTACGACATGTTCGGCCTCGGCGAGCACGTCGAGGTCGGCGAGGAGCTCTCCGTCCCGGCGGCCGAGATCTGGGACCACATGATCGAGGGCGCCCACGAGAACGGGGAGCCGGGCGTCGTCTATCTCGAGCGGATCAACAAGGAGCACTCCTTCGACGTCGAGGAGCATCCGGAACACCGGATCCTCGCGACGAACCCCTGCGGCGAGCAGCCCCTCGAGGAGTACGAGGCCTGTAACCTCGGCCACATCAACCTCTCGACGCTCGCCGACCTCAACGCGCCGGACTGGCGCGTCTGGTCCGACGAGCACGCCGACGAGTACGACTCCGAGGCGGCCGCCGTCGAGGCGTTCCTAGACGAGGCGATCGACTTCGAGGCGTTCGACGAGCGGATCGCGTACGGCACCCGCTTCCTCGAGAACGTCGTCACGATGTCCGACTTCCCCGTCCCGGAGATCGAACAGAAGGTCCGGGACATGCGGAAGATCGGGCTGGGGATCATGGGGCTCGCGCAGCTGTACGTCCAGCTCGGCGTCCGCTACGGCTCCGAGTCGGGCAACGAGATCGCCCGCCAGCTGATGACCCACATCAACCACGAGTCGAAGCTCGCCTCCCACGAGCTCGCCGAGGAGCGCGGGACGTTCAACGACTGGGCGGACTCGAAGTACGCGAACCCGACCGAACACCGCGACTGGTTCGAGCACTACACCGGGCTCGACGCCGACGAGTGGGCGGACGGCTTCCCGATCCGCAACCACAACACGACGACGATCGCCCCGACGGGCACGACGTCGATGATCGGCAACACGACCGGCGGCTGCGAGCCCATCTACAACGTCGCCTACTACAAGAACGTCTCCGACGACGTCCAGGGCGACGAGATGCTCGTCGAGTTCGACGACTACTTCCTGCGCACCCTGGAGGCCAACGACGTCGACGTCGACGCGGTCAAACAGGAGGCCCAAGAGCAGATGGCCGAGAACGCGTTCGACGGCGTCGAGGGGTTAGAGACGGTGCCGGACGCGATCGGCGAGCTGTTCGTCGTCACCGGCGACCTCTCCGCGAAGGACCACGCCGGCGTCCAGGTCGCCTGTCAGAAGGGCGTCGACTCCGCCATCTCGAAGACGGTGAACGCGCCGAACGACTCCACGCTCGACGACGCCAAGGAGGTCTTCGAGTACATCTACGAGAACGGCGGGAAGGGCGTCACCTACTACCGCGACGGCACCCGCTCGAAGCAGGTGCTCACGACCCGCGCGCAGAACACCGAGTTCGCCGACGAGACCGAGGCCGCCGAGACCATCGTCGAGCAGATCAACGACGTGTTCGGCGGCGTCGAGGCGTTCCTCGACAACGAGGACGTCCGCGCGGCGATCGACGCCGAGGTCGCGGACCTCCTCGAAGCGACGGAGCAGCCCCGGATCGACTACAGCGAGCGCAGCCCGCGCCCCGACTCCCTGAACGGCGTCACGCAGCGCGTCGAGACGGGCTACGGCAAGCTGTACGTCACCATCAACGAGGACGAGAACGGGCTGCCGTTCGAGCTGTTCGCGAACATCGGCCACTCCGGCGGCTACACCAACTCCTTCACGGAGGCGCTGGCGAAGGTCATCTCGACGGCGCTGCGCTCCGGCGTCGACCCCGAAGAGATCGTCGACGAGCTTCAGGGCACCCGGAGCCCGAAGGTCGCCTGGGACAAAGGCGAGCAGATCCAGTCGATCCCGGACGCCATCGGCACCGCACTGCGGCGCTACCTCGACGACGACGTCGACAAGGGGATCCCCCAGCAACAGAGCCTCGACGACGTCGAGGAGGCCGCCTCCGGCGCGGGTCGTCCGAGCCAGACCGACGGCGGCGCGGTCGACGCCGGCACGGCGACCGACGCTCCGAGCGGGCCCGGGCCGGCGGCGGACGACGACGCCGCGGGCGCGGACGACTCGACGCAGGAGCTCATCGCGGCGGGCGAGTCGCCCGAGTGCCCCGAGTGCGGCGGCATGAATCTTTACTACTCCGAGGGCTGCAAGACGTGCGAGTCGTGCGGCTGGTCGGAGTGTTAAGCTAACACACCTCTTCTCTCGTGTTTTATGACGAATAGTTCGACGCCCGAACACCGGCACGCTCATCCAGACGCCGATTACTCGGTTCCGGTAAAGTACGGACGCTCCCGAGTCAACGTGGAGATAGGTATTACTGACGGGAGCGTCGACTGGTTTCTCGTTCAACTGGAAGAGAACATCGGGGAACAGTACGGAGAGCGTGACTGGCGACAGGTCGCTCGGTTCGACCACCACCCTGATTCAGCGTGGGGGCACGACGTCGAGTCGGAACGTCTCCACCTTGACCTATATCGAGGCGGCAAGAAAGTTGACGTTCAGCGCGGGTTCCCGGCAGTAACGGCGGAGAACGCGCCAGCGTACTGTGAGCGATTCCTCACAGAACGTGCTGACGACCTTCTCGAAAGATACGGTCCGCAAAACGGCTAATACCTACCGCTCTTCTTCTGGGACCGATTCCAAGTCGTCGAGTTCTGGAATCGGTTTGTCGTCCGCGGAGAACGTATCCACTGGTTCATCCGTTTTTTCGGATAAAACTGCCTCCGCGGATTTTGTTTCGTGTGTAGGCATGTTTTCGTACGCTGGAATTGTTTCCCTTAGACAAATAGCTTGTTACTGATTTTCGTGGAGCTCGATCTAAACACTGTATCGTACTGAGTGGAATAAAAGAGGCGACGGCTCGCGTTTAGTCGTCTTCGAGCGCCTGCGCGATGCGCTGGAGCTGGCGGGTCGCGTCGCGGACCTCGTCGCGGAGCTGGCGCACCTCGCGGACGAGCTCCTCGTTGCCGCCGTCGTCGCCGCGGGGGCCCTGCTCGCCCTGCGCGCCGGGGCCGCCGCCCATGCCGGGCGGGCCGCCCGCGCCGCCGGGACCGCCGCCGCCCATCATGCCGGACATCATCTGCGCGAAGGGGTTCCCGCCGCCGCCACCGCCCATCCCCGGCGGGCCGCCGCCGCCCATCATCTCCTCGGGGTCGGGGCGGTCGCCCTCCTCCCGCTCCTGCTCGCGTCGCTCGCGGATCTCCTCGACGCGCTCGCGGAAGGACTTCTCCTCGCCGTCGTCGCCGTCGGCGGCGTCGCCCTGTTCGCCGGCCTCGCCGTTCTCGGGGTCGGTGGCGTCGTCGTCTGCCATGCGCCACGGTTCGGCGGCGCCGCCGAAAAGGGTTGCCGTGGCGTCCGCGACGGTGCGTTTATAACCCGGGGCGGCCGGTCGGCCCCTCACTCGTGGCCGGAGACGCGGACCGGCTCGTACGGCGCTTCGAGCCAGTCGAGGTCGGAGTCGGAGAGGTCGACGTCGAGCGCCTCGACCGCGTCTTCGAGGTGTTCGACGCTGGTCGTTCCGACGATGGGCGTGTCGACCCACTCCTTGTGGAACAGCCACGCCAGGGCGATCTGCGCCATCTTCACGCCCTTCTCGGCCGCGAGCTCCTCGACGCGCTCGTTGACCTCGCGGCCGCCGCCCTCGCGGTACGGGTGCGCGTAGAGGTGCTCTTCGGTCTCGCCGCGGAGGGTGGCGTCCACCTCCTCGTGGGGGCGCGCCAGGTAGCCGCGCGCGAGCGGGCTCCACGGCATCACGCCGACGCTCTCCTTCTCGCAGAGCGGGAGCATCTCGCGTTCCTCCTCCCGGTACGCGAGGTTGTAGTGGTTCTGCATCGTGGCGAACCGCTCGTACCCCTCGCGCTCGCTGACGCGGAGCGACTCCGCGAACTGGTGGGCCCACATCGAGGAGGCCCCGACGTACCGCACGTCGCCGCGCCGCACCGCGTCGTCGAGCGCGGCCAGCGTCTCCTCGATCGGGGTGTCGTCGTCCCAGCGATGGATCTGATAGAGGTCGATCGTGTCGGTGTCGAGCCGGTCGAGGGAGTTCGACAGCTCCTGTTCGATCGCCTTCCGCGAGAGCCCGCCCGAGTTCGGGTTCGACTCGTCCATCTGGAAGTACCCCTTCGTCGCCACGACGAACTCGTCGCGGTCGTGGCCGTCGAGCGCCTCGCCGAGGACGCGCTCGCTCGCGCCGTTCGAGTACATGTTGGCGGTGTCGAAGAAGTTCACGCCGAGCTCGATCGCGCGTTCGACCAGCTCTTTCCCGTCTTCCTCGTCGAGGACCCACTCGCGCCAGTCGGGGTCGCCGAAGCTCATACAGCCGAGACAGATCTTCGAGACGGTCGTCCCCGTGTTCCCGAGCGTCGTGTATTCCATGCCTCGATCAGTGCGAGGCGCGGCAAAAAGCTACGCGCGGCGGCGGAGGGGGCCGGGAACCGATCGGATCGCCGGCGGGCGTCGGCGCGTCAGTTACGGAACGACGCGGTGTACACGAGGAACGCGCCGGTGAGGATGACGAAGGCGAGGAACGTCACGAGCGCGAGCACGTTCGCGATCGGCGAGAGGGGGTCGAGGAACGACTGGCCGGTCGAGTCGAGTACCAGGACGGCGAGGAGGGCGGCGATCAGACCGAGCAGCCAGTTCGTGAGGATCTCGTCCATGAACCGCCCGACACGCGGGGGCGACAAAAAGCCGCGGATGCCGCGACGGTGCGGGACGCTCGGCGATCGGGGGAAATCCGCGGCGCCGCCGGAGCTATGTCGGTGGCGCCCGTGGATCGGGTACCGTGAGCGACCGGACGACCTGCTGGCTGCTCGGCGACCAGCTCAACCCCGACCTCGACGTCCTCGACGCCGCCGACGACGTGCTGCTGATCGAGGCACACGGCTTCGCCGACCGGAAGCCGTACCACGCCCACAAGCTGACGCTCGTGTTCTCGGCGATGCGGCACTTCCGCGACGAGCTCCGCGAGCGCGGCCACGACGTGACCTACGTGCGGGCCGAGTCGTTCGGCGAGGGGCTCGACGAGTTCTTCGCGGAGCGGGACGCGAACGGAGGAGACGGCCCGCGCCTGCGGCTCATGCGCCCCGCGAGCCACGACGCCGGCGAGCGGCTCCGCGGGCTGGTCGCCGAGCGCGGCGGGACCCTCGACCTCGTCGACAACGAGCTGTTCTGGACGACGCCGGCCGACTGGCGCGAGTGGGCGGGCGACGGCGACGGACCGCTCGTCGGCGACGACGGCGCCGCCGAGCGCACCTTCCGGCAGGAGAACTGGTACCGGCACGTCCGCCGCGAGACGGGGGTGTTGATGGACGACGGCGACCCGGTCGGCGGGGAGTGGAACTACGACGACCTGAACCAGGAGACGCCGCCCGACGGCTGGGAGCCGCCGGCGCGACCGGCGTTCGAGCCGGACGGGCTGACCCGCGAGACCCACGCGTGGGTGTGCGAGCGGTTCGACACGTGGGGGAACGACTCGCTCGACGAGTTCGCGTGGCCGGTGACGCGCGACGGGGCGCGCGAGGCGCTCGACCGCTTCGTCAGCGACGGGCTCCCCGCGTTCGGTCGGTATCAGGACGCGATGGTCGGCGGCGAGCCGTTCTGCTCGCACTCGCTGCTCTCGCCGGCGATCAACCTCGGCCTGCTCGACCCGCGCGAGCCGGTCCGGGCGGTCGAGCGCGCCTACGCGGAGCGCGGCGTCGACCCGGGCGGGTACGACCCGGCGGAGCACGGCGCGTCGGGCGGGGCGACGGCGTCGCTCGACGACTTCGGCGACGGCGCGGAGTCGGCGGAGTCAACGGAGCCGGCGCCCGTCCCGCTCAACGCCGCGGAGGGGTTCGTCAGGCAGGTGATCGGCTGGCGAGAGTTCGTGCGTCACGTCTACCGCGAGGCGATGCCGGAACTGGCCGACGCGAATCAGTTGGGACAGGACCGGGACCTCCCGCCCGCCTACTGGGACGGCGACACCGACATGCGGTGTCTCTCCGAGGCGGTCGACCACGTCCGCGAGTACGGCTACGCCCACCACATCGAGCGCCTGATGGTGCTGTCGAACTTCGCGCTGGTGTACGGCGCCGACCCGGCCGAACTGAACGAGTGGTTCCACCTCGGGTTCGTCGACGCGTACCACTGGGTGACGACGCCGAACGTCGTCGCGATGGGGTCGTTCGGCACGGACGTGCTCTCCTCGAAGCCGTACGCCTCCTCCGGGAGCTACGTCAACCGCATGAGCGACCACTGCGCGGACTGCCCGTACGCCGTCTCGCGGACCACCGGCGAGGGCGCCTGCCCGTTCAACGCGCTCTACTGGGACTTCCTGAAGGAGAACGAGGATGCGCTGCGCGGCACCGGGCGGATGGGGCTGATGTACTCGCACGTCGACGGCAAGGACGACGCCGAGTGGGAGTCGATCCGCGAGCGCGCGGCCCGGGTGCGCGAGCTGGCGGCCGACGGAGAGCTGTGAGCGTTCGGGGAGCGTGCGGGACCGAGGGGAGAAGTAGGTCCTACTCGCCGCTCGCGAGCCGGCGCAGCCGCGGGAGCGCCTGCTCGTAGCCGAGGCCGACGAGTCCGACGTACAGCGCGATCAGTCCCATGCCGACGGCCCACGCGCCGAGCACGAGGTCGCCGCCCGAGACCGCGGAGAGCCCGAACCGTTCGAGCACGACGCCGACCGCGGCGGCCGCGCCGGCGCCGACGGTGACGGCGAGGAGTTCGACGAGTTCGACCGCGACGGCGGGTACTTCGACCATACCGGAGGGGAACGGTCGGTGATTATGACTCTTTCGAGACGCCGGGATTCCGCGCTCGGGGCGACCGCGGCGGCGTCACTTCAGTCCGAACGACCGCATGGCGGTGTCGACGAGCCCCTTCGCGATCAGCGCGAGGCCGGCGAGCAGCACCATCACGGCGCCGGCGATGACCGGGTCGCGGACGGCGATGATCCCGACGGCGGCGACGACGACGACGAGGCCGGCGATGCCTTCGAGTCCGAGCGTGTCACGCATATCGTCGGGTGGTCGTCGGTCGTGCTTAAAAGGGGCGGATGCGCGCTCCGGCGGAGAGCGGCCCTTTTATTTCGACGAGCGCGTATCACCGCGTACGCATGAGCAACGGAGACGGCGGCGGTCGGAACGACCTCCGGATGCCCGACGACGACGAGGTGTTCGCGGAGGTCGTCGAGATGCTCGGCGCGAACCGGGTCAAGGTGCGCTGCGCGGACGGGAAACAGCGAACCGCCCGCATCCCCGGTCGCATGCAGAAGCGCGTGTGGATCCGCGAAGACGACATCGTCCTCGTCGAGCCGTGGGACTGGCAGGACGAGAAGGCCGACATCTCGTGGCGCTACGAGAAGAGCGAGGCGGAACAGCTCCGCGAGGAAGGCCACTTACAGTGAGTCGTCGAGGGTGAGTTGGCGATTGAATCCTTCGGGTGTCGGACCATTTATAAATAAATAACTGGCCGCGGATCGGCGGCGAACAACGCCGAAGCCCCAGCCGGGAGGCGGCCGTACGCTCGCTGCGCTCCTCGGTCGCTCACTTCGTTCGCTCCCTGTGGTGCTTACGTCGCCTACGGCCGCCTCCCGGCTGCCCCTTCGAGTCCCGCCCCGCACAGCACCGCACCTCACGCCTCCCCAGCCTCGTCGCTCCCTCCGGTCGCGACTCCCTCGCGCGTGCTCCTCGCGCCCGAGGGGCGCTCGGAGGCACGCGCCACCGCGAAATGTTGTCGCCGTCGTCGCGCTCGCACCGCGCTTAAGTCCGAACGGACCCCAGCGAGCGTATGCTCAGGCTCGCGATGACCACCGACGCGGAGACGTTCGAGCGCGTGCGCGGGCCGCTCGCGGACCGCGGCATCGACGTGGGCCACGTTCAGGCGAAAGAGCGGACGCTGCGGGTCTCGGAGGGCGAGGCCGGCGAGGGAGTCCCGGCCGACCCCGACGAGTTCGAGGGGTTCGACGTGGGACTCGTCTACCCCACCCGCCTGATGGAGGGCGCGGTCGTCGACGAGCGCCTCGGCGTCCCGTGGGTGAACGGCCGGGACGCGGTGGTGACCTCGCGGAACAAGGCGGGCGTGCTGGCCGCGCTGTCGGCCGCGGGGCTGCCCACGCCGAAGACGACGCTCGTGTCGAACCCCGTCGACGAGTCGGCCGTCGTCGACGCCGCCGCGGAGTTCTCCTATCCCGTCGTCGTGAAGCCGAACTCCGCGACCCGGGGCGTCGGCGTCGCGACCGCGACCGACCTCGACTCCCTGCTCGGCGTCGTCGACTACCTGAACCTGATCCACGACTATCGCGCCACCGGCGACAAGTCGTTCCTGATCCAAGAGTACCTCCCCGACGCGCGCGACTACCGCGCGATGGTCGTCGACGGCGCGTACGCCGGGGCGGTCGAGCGCGTCCTCGACGACGACGCGCTCGCGGCCGGCCGGTGGAAGCACAACGTTCACCGCGGCGCGACCGCCCGCGGCGTCGACCTCGACCCCGAGGCGCGCGACCTCGCCGAGCGCGCGGCCGCGGCGCTCGGGATCGACTACCTCGGCGTCGACCTGCTCGCGACGGGCGACCGGCTCGTGGTCAACGAGACGAACGCGCGGCCGACCGTCGACGCCGCGACGAAGTACGAGGACGGCTTCTACGACCGGTTCGCGGCGCTGATCCGACGGACCGCCGATGACGGGTGAAGAGCGGGGGCGCCGGGCGATCGGGGGCCCGACCGACTCAGGCCAGGTCGATCGACGCGCTGTCGTCGTCGCGGTCGAACGAGACCTCGAGGACGCCGTTGTTGAACGTCGCGTCCGCGGAGTGCTCGTCGACGGGGGCGGGGAGCTCGACCGTCTCGTCGTACTCGCGCCGGTCGGAGACCGCGGAGATGGTGAGCGCCTCGCCGTCGCAGCGCAGCGAGAGGTCGTCCTTCGAGACGGCTGGGAGGTCGGCGACGAGACGCACCGACTCCTCGGTGGTGTACGCGTCGACGTGGGTGTCGGAGCCGAACCCGGCGTCGTCGGCCGACGGAGCGTCCGCGTTGGCCATCTCGTTCATCATCCGCTCGATCTCCTCGAAGAAGTCTCCGAACGGATCGTCGCGGTCGTCTCTGTCCATACCTTCCGTGAAGTCGGTGACCCCGATAAGCCTTCTGTCGGTCGCCGTATCGGCCCCTATCCGCCTCGCGCCGGGGGTCGACGGCCGACGTCGGGCGACGGCGCTCGGTCGACCGCGCCGGCGATAGGCGATACCGGGCGTAACAAATTCTAACGATTATGACGGTCTCGGCGCGACTGGGCCGGATTTAAGTAGTTGCGTCTCGGCTTTTTCGAACATGAGTAAATCGTATCTGTCTGCCGGTGACGACGTGAGCGACGACGAGGTCGTGCGGGTGGGGCTCAACGGCTTCGGTCGCATCGGGCGCAACGTGTTCCGCGCGGTGGTGGAACACCCGCGGATCGAGCTCGTCGGGATCAACGACGTGATGGACTTCGACGACATGGGGTACCTCGCGAAGTACGACACCGTCATGGGCCGGCTCGACGGCGTCGAGCGCGACGGCGACGAGCTGACCGTCGGCGGCACGTCGGTCCCGCTGTTCAACGTCCAGGACCCCGCGGACCTCCCCTGGGACGAGCTCGACGTCGATGTCGCCTTAGAGTGTACGGGGGTCTTCCGTACCCGCGACGACGCGAGCGCGCACCTCGACGGCGGCGCGGACACCGTGATCATCTCGGCGCCCCCGAAGGGCGAGAAGCCGGTCAAACAGCTCGTCTACGGCGTCAACCACGACGAGTACGACGGCGACGACGTGATCTCGAACGCCTCCTGTACCACGAACTCCATCACGCCGGTCGCGAAGGTGCTCGACGCGGAGTTCGGCATCGACGCCGGCACCCTCACCACCGTCCACGCCTACACCGGCTCCCAGAGCCTCATCGACGGCCCGATGAGCAAGCGGCGCCGCGGGCGCGCCGCCGCGGAGAACATCGTCCCAACGTCGACGGGCGCCGCGGGCGCCGCCCAGAAGGTCCTCCCGCAGTTGGAGGGGAAGATCGACGGGATGGCGATGCGCGTCCCGGTCCCGACCGGCTCGATCACCGAGTTCGTCGTCAGCCTCGACGAGACGGTCACCGAGGAGGAGGTCAACGCCGCCTTCCGCGACGCCGCGGACTCCGGCCCGCTCGCGGGCGTCCTCGGCTACACCGACGAGGAGGTCGTCTCCTCCGACATCGTCGGCCTCCCCTTCTCCAGCTACGTCGACCTCCAGTCGACGAACGTCGTCGCCGGCGGGAAGCTGCTGAAGATCCTCACCTGGTACGACAACGAGTACGGCTTCTCGAACCGGATGCTCGACATGGCCGCGTACGTGCGCGACGAGGCGTAAGCGCGGCCTCCCGTCCGACCCCGAACCGCTTCCCGACGGCACCGCAGCCCAGGAGCGCCACCGCTTAAGTGACTCATCGACGACCGTTCACCCATGCCAGCCTTCGACACCATCGACGACCTCCCGGCAGACAGTCGCGTCCTCGTCCGACTGGACCTCAACTCCCCCATCGAGGACGGCGACCCGCAGGACAACCGCCGGTTCGAGCGCCACGCCGAGACCGTCCGCGAGCTGGCCGACGCCGGCCACCGCGTCGTCCTCATGGCCCACCAGGGGCGGCCCGGCCGCGACGACTTCACGTCGCTCGCCGGTCACGCCGACATCCTCGCCGACCACGTCGGCCGCGACGTGGCGTTCGTGGCCGACACGTACGGCGAGGCGGCGCTGGACGCCATCGACGCGCTCGGCCCGGGCGAGGTCCTCTTACTGGAGAACACCCGGATGTGCGACGACGAGCTCCCGGAGGCGTCGCCCGAGGAGAAGGCCGAGACGGAGTTCGTTGAGACCCTTGCTCCGCGCTTCGACGCGTACGTCAACGACGCCTACTCGGCGGCGCATCGGAAACACGCCTCGCTGGTCGGCTTCCCGCTCGCCCTCCCCGCGTACGCGGGCCGCGTGATGGAGACCGAGTACGAGGCTAACACCGCCATCGCGACCCGTGAGTTCGACGGCCCGGTCACGATGGTCGTCGGGGGGACGAAGGCGACGGACGTGATCGGCGTGATGGACGCCTTGGACGACCGCGTCGACCGCTTCCTCCTCGGCGGCGTCGCCGGCGAGCTCTTCTTACGCGCCGCGGGGCACCCCGTCGGGCGCGACGTGGGAGAGATGGACCTGTTCGACGAGCAGTGGGAGGGGAACCGCGAGCTGATCGAGTCGGTCCTCGACGAGCGCGGCGACGCGGTTCGGCTGGCGAGCGACCTCGCGTACGAGGGGGCCGACGGCGACCGCGCCGAGGTCGCCGTCGACGACATCGAGGAGAAGCGGGAGGCGTTCCTCGACGTGGGCGCCGCGACGGTCGCCGACTACGAGCCGGCGATCCGCGAGTCCGACGCCGTCTTCGTGAAGGGCGCGCTCGGCGTCTTCGAGGACGAGCGGTTCGCCGACGGCACCGTCGGCGTCCTCGAGGCCATCGCCGAGACTGACTGCTTCTCGGTCGTCGGCGGCGGCGACACCTCGCGGGCCATCGAGATGTACGGCCTGAGCGAGGACGACTTCTCGCACGTCTCCATCGCGGGCGGCGCGTACATCCGCGCGCTGACGGGCGAGCCGCTCCCGGCGGTGGAGGTCCTGGAGGCGGCGGCGGACCGGTAGGCGGGAATCGGTCCGGAGACGGGGCGAATTACTCCTCGACGTCCAGGTCGAACTGCTCGTTTTCCGTGACCGCGTTGAGGACGACGCTCGTGTTCGACTCGCGGATGTCCGCGTCCGTGAGGATCGACTTGATCTGGTCGTTCATGCCGTCCGTGTCGGTGAACTTCCCGATGGCGATCACGTCGTAGTCGCCGGTGACCTCGTAGACGCTCACCATCTGCTTCTCCTGGCGCAGCTTCTCGGTGACGTCCGGCAGCGCGCTCCCCTCGACTTTGAGCTGGAGCACCGCGGTCACGTCGTAGCCGAGCTTGTCGTAGTCGACGACGGGCGTGTACCCGCGGATCACGCCTTCCTCTTCGAGGTCGCGGAGGTGGTTCGAGACGGTCGTCACGGACACGTCGAGCTCGTCGCCCAGGCTCCGGAGGCTCGCGCGGCCGTTGCTGAGCAGCGAGTTGATGAGCTTCGCGTCGAGGTTTTCGTACGTCATCACACCCAACCACGCTTTCGGGGGTTTAGAATTTTACGAACGTCCAGCAGTTTTGCCTGTCCGGCGGTTCATGCGCCAAGCGATAAGGCCTTTATACTGGCAGATAACGAATCAAACGTCCAGAACATGACGGACGAACAAGCGAAACCGGACGGCGGCCTCACGGCCGAGGAACAGGCTGTACTCGACGAGATCGAAGAGAAGAACGTCGACTTTCTGCGGCTACAGTTCACCGACATCCTCGGCGTCGTGAAGAACGTCTCCGTGCCCGCCCACCAGGCGGAGAAGGCGTTCACCGAAGGCATCTACTTCGACGGCTCCTCCATCGAGGGGTTCGTGCGTATCCAGGAGTCGGACATGCGGCTCGTCCCCGACCCCGACACGTTCGCGGTGCTCCCGTGGCGCAGCGACGGCGACGGCGACAGCGGCGCCGCGCGGCTCATCTGTGACATCGTCGACACCGACGGGGAGCCGTTCGCCGGCGGTCCGCGGCAGGTGCTGAAAAGCGTCCTCGCCGAGGCCGAGGAGATGGGCTACTCCGTCTCGATCGGTCCGGAGCCGGAGTTCTTCCTGTTCGAGAAGGACGAGGACGGCAACGCGACCACGATCCCGCACGACAACGGCGGTTACTTCGACCTCGCCCCGAAGGACCTCGCGTCCGACGTGCGCAAGGAGATCATCTTCACGCTAGAGGAGATGGGCTTCGAGATCGAGGCCTCGCACCACGAGGTCGCCGAGGGCCAACACGAGATCAACTTCAAGTACGACGACGCGCTCTCGACCGCGGACAACATCGCGACGTTCCGCGCCGTCGTCCGCGCCGTCGCCGAGCAGCACGACCTCCACGCGACGTTCATGCCCAAGCCCATCGCCGACATCAACGGCTCGGGCATGCACAGCCACATCTCGCTGTTCGACGAGGACGGCAACGCGTTCGCCGACGACGACGACGAGTTCAACCTGAGCGAGACCGCGTACCAGTTCATGGGCGGCATCCTGAACCACGCGCCCGCGTTCACGGCCGTGACGAACCCGACCGTGAACTCCTACAAGCGGCTGGTGCCCGGCTACGAGGCGCCGATCTACGTCGCCTGGTCCGACACGAACCGCTCGGCGCTCGTCCGCGTCCCCGACGCCGCGGGCGTCTCCGCGCGCTTCGAGGTCCGCAGCCCCGACCCGTCCTGTAACCCCTACCTCGGGATGGCGTCGCTCATCGCCGCCGGCCTCGACGGGATCAAGACCGGCGCCGACCCCGGCGACCCGGTCCGCGAGGACATCTACGAGTTCGACGACGAGAAGCGCCAGGAGTACGGCATCGAGACGCTGCCGCCGAACCTCGGCGCCGCCGTCGAGGAGTTAGAGGCCGACGAGGTGCTCCAGGAGGCGCTCGGGCCCCACACCTCCGAGAAGTTCGCCGAGGCGAAGTCCCAGGAGTTCAGCGAGTACCTCACACAGGTGTCGCAGTGGGAGGAGGACCGCTACCTGGAGACCTTCTGAGGCGACGGCGCGGCCGCTCGGCGCACGGCACTCGTTCGACTCGCCCTCGATTTTTTGCGGTTCACCGCCACGCTCCCCGACAGGTCTCTGTACGTCCGGTCGGGCCGTCGGGACGCGTGAGAGAACGTTCGCGACCGCTCAGGCCGTCCGCCCCGCGTATCGGGGCAGCGCCGGTAGCGCGACGACGGCGACCACGGCGGCGGTGGTCGCGACCAGCGTCACGGGGAGGGTCCCCGCGAGCGCGTCGGCGCCGACCCAGAGCCCGCCCGTGACCGCCAGCGCCGGGACCGCGACCCGGACCGGGACCGCGGGCTCGTCGCCCTCGACGAGCCGCCAGCCGACCGCGCCGCCGGCGCCGGTGGCGATCCCGACCCCCGCCTCGACGACCTTGCCGGTGTACCCGCCGGCGACGGCGACGGCCAGCGCGCCGGCCGAGACGACCGCCGCGAGGAGGAACGCCGGCGCGGGGTTCAGGTCGGCGGTGGGGCCGGCGGCCGTCTCCGCGCTCGCCGAGCGGCGGACCCGCGGGTCGCCGGCCAGCCACAGCGCGACGGCGACCGTCCCCGCGCCGACGGCGAGCCCGGCGAGCACGTCGACGAGGAAGTGTACCTCGATGACCACCCGCGAGGCCGCGACGGCGACCGCGACCGCCCCGGCGGCGAAGTAGCGGGCGCGGTCCGTCCAGAGCCGGTCGTACAGCAGCGCCAACGCGAGGTACGCGGCCGCGCCGCCGGTGGCGTGGCCGCTCGGGAATCCGAACCCGTCGGAGAGCACCTGCGCCTCGTACCACCCGGTCAGCAGCGCGGGGAGCCACGTCGGCACGTCGGCGGGCGGCATCGCGCCGGGCGGCCGGGGGACCGCGAACCACGCCTTGCCGAGCGCCGTCGCGGCGTACGCGCAGGTGACGGCCGCGATGGCGGTCGCGCCGGCGCGGCGCGGCGACCCCGCGACCCCCTCGCTCGCGAACCAGTAGCCGACCGCGAGCAGCGCGAAGAGGAACCACGGGTCCGCCAGGTGGGTGACGGCCGCGAAGAGGACGACGACGAACTCGGGGAGGGCGTCGACGACCGCGATCTCGCCGAGCCCGCGGTCGGGGGCGACGATCCCCGTCACGGGTCGGTCACTCCGGGAGGCGTCGACGGCGCGGCGGTCGCCGCGTCAGTCATCCCCGCGGCGGCGGGCGTAGTCGAGCGCCTTGCCGGGCGTCTCGATCAGGTTGAGGCCGATGCCGACGACGACGAATATCGTGTACAGCCCGAGCGTCGACAGCCCGAGGACGACGATGGCGCCGACCGCGTAGATCCCCTGTAGCGATGTCAGCGCCGCGAGCGTCAGCACCGTCCCGTACAGCAGCACGAGGTACGGTCCCCAACCGCGGGCGTGACCGCGCCGCATCCGCGAGCGGACGTACCGCTTCAGCTCCGACTCGACCTCCGGTTTGTCGACCGTGCGGCGTTCCACGTCGTCCTCGAACTCGTCGAGCTGCGACCGCAGCTCGCGGACCTCCGCTTCGAGGGCGGCGACGTCCGGCGCGCCGCGCGGCCGTTCGCCGTCGTCCCCGTCGGGGTCCGACTCGCCGTTCATACCCGTGGGTCGGTCGCGGTCCTGTTGTAACTGCCGGTCCGCGGCGTCGTTCGGGAGGCCGGCGGGCCCGACCTCGCGCTCGTACGGGCGGCCGTCGCCGGCGCCCCCCCGCTCGGCGAGCACGACGTTGACCACGCCGCCGAGGACGACGACGACCGCCGCGAGGTACAGCCAGGTGACGAGGAGGAGGATCCCGCCGATGACGCCGTACGCCTGATACTGCGCGGCGCCCGCGGCGTACACCTGGAACCCGGCCTGAAGCAGCGTCCAGCCGACGGCCGCGAACGCCGCGCCCGGCAGCGCCTCGCGGACGCCGACCGCCGGCTGCGGGAGGAGGTAGTACATCGGGAGGAACACGACCGCGAGGAGGACGGGCAACGCGAGGACGCTCGCGACCTCAACCAGCGGGAGCGCGTCAGCGGCCGCGACGAACGCGCCGACGGCGACCATCGCGCCGAGGCCGAGGCCGACGCCGACGACGACCGAGGCGGCGTCGGCGACCTGCTTGAGGAACCCGGGCGTCTGGTCGCCGCCGTACAGCGAGACGAACGCCGTGTCGAGCCCGCGGAACACCTTCAGCGTCGACCAGAGCAGCACGCCGACGCCGAGCAGGCTCGCGCCGGTCCGGCCGCCGGCCGAGGAGACCGCGAGGACGACCGCCTCCTCCCCGGCCGGCGTGAGGAAGTCACCGGTCGCCGCGACCAGCTGCGCGGCGATGGTCTCGCCGAAGACCGCGGTGGCGACGACGACGAGCAGCAGGAGCGCGGGGACGAGCGAGACGAACGCGTAGTAGGCGATGGCCGCGGCGAGGAACGTCACCTGGCGGTCGACCGCGAGGTCGGCGACGCGCCGGACCGTGCCGAACGCGCTGCGCGAGTGTCGGGACACGCCCGGCAGTTCGACCGAGGGCGACAAAAACCAGCGGGTGCCGGCCGCGCGACGGGGTCCCCGCCGAGGCCGGCGTCGTCAGTCCGCGTCCTCGCCGAGGACCGCCTCGCGCATCTCGGGGATCGAGGCCGTGCTCTTGACCGCCGTGCCGCGGTAGTGCGCGCGGCTCGCCTCGTGGCCGGCCCCGCGCAGGCGCTCGACGAACTCGTCCATCCCGATGGCGGGCTCGCCCCACTGCTTGTACAGCCGGTGCTGGTCGTAGTGCGTGGGGGTGTCGAGCTCGCGCGCGACGGTGCCCAGGAGCTTACGCGCGCGTTTCGCCTCGCCCATGTCGTCGGTCACCTCGCGGCGGACGGCGCGCGCGAAGTCGGGGTCGGCGACCGGCCCGAGCCAGATGGGGCCGGCCGTGAGGACGCGGTCGCCCCCGCACTCCGGACAGGCGTCGACCGGGTCGGCGACGTGCCCCGGCGTCGCCGCGCGCCAGAGGCAGTCCTCGCAGTGGTCGACGTACCCGACGCCATCGAGGCAGTCGTCCGCCGCGCGGGCGCCCGACTCCAGTTCGAGGTAGGTCCGCGCGTAGTGGCGGGAGACGTGCGAGAGGACCGGCGTCGCCGCCTTGTCGTAGCGCGCGGCGGTCCGGACGAGCGCCGAGATCAGCGTCCGGAGTCCCATCTCCGGGTGGTAGTCGGTGTTCCGCGGGACCGCGCCGTACTTGCGGATCCCGCTCTGGAGGTGGGCCCCGCACAGCGGCGCGGTGTCGGTGGCGGTGACGCAGACCAGGTTGCGACCGTTCGCGAACGCCGCGTCCGCGAAGGGGATCGGCGTGCCGTACGGGTCGAGGTCGACGACGTCGAACGGGCCCTCGTCGTACAGCAGGGCGTTGACGTCGCGGTGGACCGCCTCGCCGTCGAGGTCGTTGACGTCGAGGTTCGCGGCGGCGAGTTCGACCGCCTCCTCGTCGACGTCGGCGCAGGTGACCCGGTACCCCTCGGCGGCCGCGCGGACGCCTCGGATCCCCGAGGCGGCCATCGCGTCGAGGTACGAGGCCGCGCGCGGCTCGCGGTCGCGGTAGGCGCGCAGCGTCGCGACCGTCACGTCGCGGTTCAGTTCCTGGGTCGGGTTGAAGAAGACGCCGCCGCCGGTGCCCTCGCTGGCGCCGTCGCGCGCCTCCGGGACGGAGACGGTGAGTCCGCCCTCTTCGATGTCCATACCGTCGATTCGGCCAGCCCGGGCTAAAAGGACCCCGCTCCGGGACCGGCGGGCCGCCGAAGCGCCGAACGGCGCCCGGGGACGGAGACAATGAGTGGCTTTTACGCCGTCGGCGCGGAAGGTAAACGTATGAACGGAGACGCCGCACGGGGACGGCCCGCCGCAGTCGACGACGGAACGGAGGGGCGAGGATGGTAAGTCCGGCGCGAGTGGACGCGATAACCGACATCGCGTACGGCGCCCTGATCGTCTTGTCGATCGTGTTGATCGCGACGACGCAGATGAACAACGTCGCGATCGCGTTCGGGATCGGGGTGTTCGCCTCCTACGTGATCCACGTGGTCTGGAAGATGGCGCGGTTCGACCCGGACTGGATGACCCGCGAGGTGGCGGACCAAGTCGGCAAGAAGGTCGAGGAGAGCGTCGGCGAGACCGTCGACAAGGAGGTCGAGAAGACCGTCGGTGAGACCGTCGAGAAGACCGTCGGCGAAACGGTCAACAAGGAGGTCGAGAAGACCGTCGGCGAAACGGTGAGCAAGGAAGTCGAGAAGACCGTCGAGGAGACCGTCGGCGAGAAGGTCGAGGAGACGGTGAGCAAGGAGGTCGAGAAGAGCGTCGGGGAAACCGTCGAGAAGACCGTCGGCGAGACCTTCAACAAGGAGGTCAGCGAGGTCGCCGACGACGTGAGCGACACCGTCAGCGAGGAGGTCACGGGCAAAGTCGAGGAGACCGTCGGCGAGACGGTTGAGAAGACCGTCGAGGAGAAGGTCGGCGAGGCCGTCGAGGAGAAAGTCGGCGAGACCGTCGAGGAGAAAGTCGGCGAGACCGTCGAGGAGAAAGTCGGCGAGACCGTCGAGGAGAAAGTCGGCGAGACGGTGGAGAAGACCGTCGAGGAAACGGTCGGCGAAAAGGTCGAAGAGACGGTGGAGGAGACCGTCGAGGAAACGGTCGAAGAGACGGTGGAGGAGACCGTCGAGAAGACCGTCGGCGAAACGGTCGAAGAGAACGACGACGAGGAATCCGAGCGGCGCGGCGAGTCGTAGCTCTTCTCGGGCGGTGACGTCCGACTTCCGTGTCGGTGGTGTAGCGCGACCCGGTTCCCCGTCGGCCGCGTATCAGAGCGACTGACGCGACGGCGTCGGCGGGCGTCAGTAGTCGCGGTCGACGACGATCACCGGGTCGTCGGTCTCGTTCGCGATGCGGTCGGCGAGCGTCCCGAAGACGTGATCGCCGAGGGTGGACTCGGGTTCGTACATCACGACCGCGTCGTAGTCGGCCGCCACGCGGAGGATCTCCTCGTCGTGCTCGTCCCCCTCGACGACCAGCGTGTCGAGCGCCGCGGCGTCGAACCCGTCTTCGATCAGGCGGTCGCGCGTCTCGGAGACGATCTCCTCGCCGCGCTCGCGGGGCTGCTCGCCCTCGACGACGTGGAACAGCGTGATCCGCTGGGTCGAGTCCTCGCTCAACACGCGGATGAACCGCGGGAGCCGTTCGAACTCCGCCACGTCCGGGAGCGGCACGAGGATACGCCGCACGCCGTCGGTCGGCGCGGGGTCGAGTTCGGCGGCGCACCCCTCGTCGGTCGCGACCTGCTGGATCGCGGCGGCCCGGTCCTTCCCGAACACCAGCCGCGTCCGGACTGACGCCCCCGCGTTGGCGAAGGCGTCGGCGACCTCGTCGAGCGTCGCCCGCGCCGCCTCGCCGAACTGCTCGCGGGCGGAGCTGGCCGGCGTCTGCTCCGGGAGGGCGTAGTGCCCGAGCACCACGACGTCAAGCGACGAGAGGTCCTCGATCAGCAGCGGCGACAGCGGCTCGGGGTCCGGGAGTTCGAGCGGCACGAGGATCGTGTCTGCCATGCGGCACGATTGGTCGGCGGGGACAATAAACGCGGAGATCCCGGGTCGAACGGACGAACCGGCGGCTGGGAGGGGCGGTACTCGACGCGAAAAGGATGTGTCGCGGAGCGCTACTCGTTTCCGAACATCTGGCGCATCATCGGGTGCATCTCCATCAGCTGCTCTTCCGCGATCTCCTCGTACAGCTTGTACGTGATAGAGACCGCCAGCAGCAGCCCGGTTCCGGAGACCTGACCGATGGTGCCGAGCAGGTTCGCCATCACGGCGAGCAGCCCGACGAGGGCGCCGCCGATGACCGTCACCTGCGGGATGTACCGCTCCATGACCTTCTCGACGACCTGCGGGTTCCGACGGAACCCGGGGATCTGCATCCCGGAGTTCTGGATCTGCTTCGCGGTCGCCTCCGGCCCCATACCGGTGGTCTCGACCCAGAAGATCGCGAAGATGGCGCCGCCGACGATCATGAACGTCAGGTCGACGGCGAGCCGGACCGCGATCATCCACGGCTCCACGGAGGCCGGGATCTCGCCGAGGAACCACATCCACTGTCCGCGGCTCTGGATGGGGTTCAGGTAGTAGAACAGCCCGGAGATGGGCTGTCCGGCGTCGCTGTACTCGCCGAGGAACGCCGGCATCCCCGCCCACTGCGAGGAGAGGATCTGGCCGAGGAACTGGATGTTCGCCTGCAGCGCGCGAACGAGGATCATCGGCAGGACGGACGCGTAGATGAGCTTCACCGGGAAGCGTCCGCGAGCGCCCTTCACGCGGGCGTGCGACAGCGGGATCTCGACGCGGACGGACTCCGCGTACACGACGATCCCGAAGATGAACACCGTGGTGAAGAGTGCCAGAATGTTCCCGGGGTCGAAGAGGAGGTTCTGGAGCCCCTCGGCGGTGAACGGCGACATCGACACCGGCACGTTGCCGAAGATGACGCCGTACCAGCTCGCGAAGAAGCCGGACGCGCCGAGCGCCGAGAAGCTGAAGAAGCCGCCGACGATCTGCTGGCTCACCGACGCGATGATGAACAGCCCGACGCCGGAGCCGACGCCCCACTTGCTCACGATCTCGTCCATGAACAGGATGAGGATGCCGCCGACGAAGATCTGCGCGAAGATCAGCAGCTGCACGCCGAACGTGCCGATGCCGAGCGCGCTCGCGACCGCGTCGTCGGCCGGGAGGAAGCTCCCGGTGAACACCATCGGCGCCGCCGTCAGCGCCGAGACGATGATCACGAGCAGCTTCTGGAGGCCCTGATAGAGGACCTGGTCACGCGGGTCGTTCTCCGTGTCGAGCCCGAGGAGGTTCGCACCGCCCAGCAGCTGGAGGACGATGGACGCCGTGACGATCGGTCCGATACCGACCTGCAACAGCGACCCGGACGATCCGGCCAGCACCGACCGGAACTGCCCGAAGAAGTCCGACCCCTGCCCGACCGCCAACCCGAACGGGTTGATGTTGGTCAGGAAGAAGTAGACGATCAGGATTCCGGCCGTCCACGTGAGCTTCCGCTTGAACGGGACGTGCCCCGCGGGCCGCTCCACGACGGGCATCCGCGAGAGCACCGGTTCGGCGGCCTCCTTCCAGCTCATGTTACGCCTCGTCGTTCTCGTCGTCGGAAGTGTTTTCCGGTTCGTCAGCGGGCTCTTCGGCGCGCTCCGAGAGCGTCGCCTCGCCGCCGGCCTCCTCGATGAGCTCGACCGCACCGGCCGTGAACGCGTCGGCCGTGACGCGGAGCTCGCGCCGGACCTGCCCGCCGCCGAGCACCTTCACGACGTCCGCCTCGTGGCCGTCCTCGACGACGTCGCGCGCGTCGAAGACGTACGCGTCGCCGTCCTCCTCGGCGAGGCCGTCCGCGGCGTACAGCGCCGCGTCCTCGTCGAGCTTCTGGACCTTCACTTCGAGGACCTCCGTCTGGGCGTCCTCGGGCCGCTTGAACCCGTGCTTGCCGAGCGGGCCGTAGTTGTGGTACTCGTGTTTCGCGCGACCGGCCGCGCCGCGGCCGCCGCGGTGACCGGCGCCGCGCCGATTCTTGTGCGTGCCGCCGCCGTGCGTGCGAGAGCCGCGCTGTCGTCGTTTCTTGCTCGTCATCGCATCGCCTCCAGGAGACTGTCGATCTCCTCGGTGGTGTGTTTCCCGAGCTCGCCGCCCTCGATCACGGGGTGTTTGATGCCCTCGTGACCGCCGCGGGGCGCGTGGAGCCGGAGCGTCGGCGAGAGGCCCTGCTCGCGCAGGGTCGTCTCCTCGTCGACGAGCGCTTCGGCCAGCGCCTCGAGGTCGGCGTAGTCGGTGTTCGATCCGATCCACTCGTCGTCGACGTCGGCCGAGCCCTCGAGGGGCTCGCCGCGCCGCGCGACGGTCCGCGCGACGGCCTCGGCGCTCGGTTCCCCGAACGCGACGACGTCGTTGACCTTCGTGATCATGCCGCGGTACGAGTCCGTCTCGGGGACGAACGTCGCGTGGTTGACGCGCCCGACGTTCAGCATGCCGAGCGTGTCCTCGACGTCGTAGTCCAGGTTGACGTCGCCGCGGAGCTGAACGATCGCCTGCATCACTCGCTCACCTCGTCGTAGTGGACCTCGCGCGCGTGCTGCGGAGTGCGGGACTGCGCCGCGTTCTCCAAGGCGTTGAACGTCGCCTTCGCGAGGTTCACCGTCGTGCGCGTGTTGCCGTCGGAGTTCGTCCAGGCGTCCTCGACGCCGGCGAGCTCTAAGATGTTGCGGACCGTCTCCGCGGCCGCGAGGCCTAGCCCCTGCGGGGCGGGCTTGATCTCGACGGTGACGGAGCCGGCCTTCCCCTTCGCCGTGCGGGTCAGGGAGTTGGTGCCGCCGGGCTGGTCCTCCCAGGACCCGGAGCCGCGGTCGACCGAGATGATGTTCAGCTTCGCGACGTCGATCGCCTTCTGGATCGCGCCGCCGACCTGGTCGTCGCGGGCCTGCGCGTAGCCGAGGTAGCCGTCGCGGTTGCCCACGGCGACGACGCAGCGGAACTTCACGCGGCGGCCGGAGTCGGTCATGCGCTGGACCATGTTGATGTCCAGCACCTCGTCTTCGAGCCCCGGGAGGAGCTGGTCGACGATCTCCGCCTCCTTCAGCGGGAGGCCGGACTCGAGCGCCTGTTCCATCGACGTGATGTCGCCGTCCTGTACCTTGCGGCCGAGTCGCGTCCGCGGTTCCCAGCCGTCGTTGTGTCTACTCATGGTCCTCCTGGATTGTCGCGAGCACGTCGTCGAAGTGCTCGGGTAGCTCGCTGGCGTCGAACTCGCCGCTGTACAGCGGCTCGTCGAGCTGCTCTGCGTAGTCGGCGATGTGTTCGCCGCGCGTGCGCGACCAGTCGGCCAGCACGTCGTCGTTGTGCGGGATATCGAGGCCCGCGTCGATCGCTCCTTCCTGTACCGCGAACGTCTTGTTGCCGGGCGTCGCCGTGTTGAGCCCGATGTCGAGGACGGCCTCGTCGAGGCCGGCGTCGACGGCGCGGGCGCCCGCGAGGAAGCCGGTGAGGTACGCGCTGGGGAGGTTGCCCGTGGGGGCGTCCCAGCCGTACTCGCCGAGCTCCTCGCTGGAGGCGGCCGCGTGGGTCTCGTCGCCGTCGGGTCCGGGGGTCACCAGCTGCGCCCTGACGTGAGCGTTGCTCACCCGGGCGACCAGGCGAGGCTTGCCCGATTTCAGCAGGCGCAACCTCTGATGGTAATCCGTCCGCACCTCGCGGCGGCGCCGCATCGGCACCTTGTATCGTGGTCCTGTCGCCATTAGTCCGTCACCTCGTAACCGTACTGCGTCTCGATGAACGCCTCGAGACGGGCGACGTCCTCGAAGTCTCCCCCGCTTGCCTTGTTGTAGAGCGTGCGGTACTCGGAGGCGTCGAGCACGTCTTCCTCGTCGCGAAGCTCCTTCAGGCGGGCCCGCTGTGCGCGGATGCGCGCCTTCCAGTCGTCTTTCGTGTTCTGCCGCGCGCCGGAGCGCCCCTTGCGGGAGCCGGCGCCGGACTGGTGTCCGTACGAGCGCTTGTCGGCGCGCTCGCGGGCGCGACCGCGCGAGTTCGTCTTCGCGTCCTTCGCGCGGATCGTTCCCTGGTCGATGAGCTCGCGGACGTCCTCGCGGGTGATCGCGTCCGCGATCTCCTCCTGTGCGTCGGGGTCGAGCCAGACGCGGCCCTTGCCGACGTCGAGCTCGTCCGCTGCGAGCCGTTTCTGCGCCTTCAGATCACTCATCGTTGACCTCCACTTCGACGTAGGTCGGGTTCAGCACGCGGATGCCGCGCTCCTCCGCCTCGTCCTCGATCAGTTCGCGCTTGCGACCGCCGACCTTCGAGGCGATCCGCACCGCCTGCGTGTCGCCGTCGACGCCCTCGAGGTCGTCCGTGTTGTGAACGCGGACCTCCTCGAAGCCGCTCGGGTGCAGGTCGCGCGACGCCTTGGGCGAGCGGAAGCCGGCCTCGACGACCGGCCCCTTCGACTTCATGCGGCGGCGCTGCTTGGAGAGCCCGCCGCGCGGCTTGCGCCACGACGTCGGGATCCGCTTTTTCTTGTGGTAGTCCTGCCGGTTGAACTGCGGTTTCCCCTCGCGGTGCTTCTGCGCGAGCGCGCGAGCGGTCTCGTCGTCCAGTTCCGGCGTCTTGTCGGCGTGGCCGCGGGGGCGAAGCTCCGTCTCGACCGCCTCGGACTCCTCGGCCTCGTCGGCCGCCTCCTCCTCGTCGGTCTCGTCTTCGATCTCCGCGTCCGCCTCCTCGTCGACCTCCAGTCCGCCGACGTCGGCCTTGATACGCGCGGCGAGCGCGTTGCCGACGCCGTCGACCTCGGAGAGCTCCGACTGGGAGGCGGCCTTCACGTCCTCGACCGTCTCGTAGCCGGCCTCGCGAAGCGCGTCCGCCTTCGAGGGACCGACGCCGCTGATGTCTTCCAGTTCGTCTGCCATTGGTTAGGCACCTCCGGTGGGCTTCTCGACGATGTACACGCCGTCCTGGAAGACGCGCGTGTCCTTGTCGGTCACCTTCGTCAGCTGTTCGATGTCGGCGGCGGTCTGCCCGACGGCCTCCTTGTCGGAGCCCGTCAGCGTGACCGTCTCGCCGTCGACCTGTACGTCCGTGTCTCCGCGGATCGGGGTGCGCCGCGCGGCGCTCTCTCCGAGGAAGTTCTCGATGACGACCTCGTCGCCCTCCACGTTCACCTGCATCGGGAAGTGGGCGTAGTACACTTCCATCGCGTACTCCCAGCCCTCGGTGACGCCGTGGATCATGTTGGCGACGTGGCTCTCGAAGGTGCCGACCGTGGCGTTGGTCTTGGCGTCCTCGTTCTCGGTCGCGATGACCACCGCGCCGTCCTCGACAGACACGTCGACGTCGGGGTACCAGAGGCGTCGCGTGACGCTTCCGTTGGGCCCCTCGACGGTGAGTTCGAGGTGGTCGGTCTCGGCGGAGACGTCGTCCGGAATCTCGATTTCGACTCTGTTCATTGTTAGTAGACGTATGCGATCACTTGGCCGCCGATGCCCGCTTCGCGGGCCTCGTAGTGGCTCATGACGCCGTGGCTCGTCGTGACGATGAGCGTCCCGTAGTCACGGGCGGGGAGGTATCGCTTCTCCCACTTCTCGAACTCGTCAGCGCCCGCCGAGTAGCGGGGCTTGACGGCGCCACACTCGTTGATCGCGCCTTTCAGTTCGACCTCGAACTTCCCGGCCTTCCCGTCGTCGACGTACTCGAAGCCGTCGACGTACCCGCGGTCGTAGAGGACCTCGAGGACGGAGCCGATGATGTTCGAAGCGGGCTCTACCGTGTACGACAGGTGGCCAACGCTCTCGGCGTTGTCCATGCCGGCGAGCGCGTTGGTGAATGGATCGTTTCCCGTCATGATCAGCTGTACTTCTCGAATCCCATGTCTCGGGCGACCTCGCGGAAGCACTGGCGGCAGAGGTTGATGTCGTACTTGCCGACGAGTCCCTGCTCGCGGTCGCACCGCCGGCACGTGTGCCGGGAGTCGGTGCGCTTCGCGGCGTGCTCGCCCGTGTCGTTGTTCGCTTCGCTCATTCGCTTACCTCGACGTCGAAGTTCGTTTCGAGGAACGCGGCCGCGTCCTCGGCTGTCATCCGGTGGCGGGCGGGGATGGTCCCCGTCGCCTTGTCGCGTTTCGAGACGCGGTAGCCGGGACGGACGATCGTTGTCGTCACGTCGAGGCCGTAGATCCCGGTGTTGGGATCGTACTCCTGGCTCGGGAAGTCGGTGTGGTCCTCGACCCCGAAGCTGAGGTTACCCGTGTCGTCGAACTGGCTCCGGCCGACGTCGACCAGGTCCAGCGCGGTCTCGAGGAACGCGTGCGCGTCCTCGCCCCGCAGCGTCACCTTCACGCCGATCGGGTCGCCCTTGCGGATCCCGAACTCGGCGATGGTGCGCTTCGAGGTGGTCCGGACCGACTGCTGGCCCGTGATCTCCTCGATGATCTGCTCGGCGTCGGCGAGGGGCTCTCCGCCCTGTCCGACGCCCATGTGGACGACGACCTTCTCGAGGTACGGCTCGCGCATCTCGTGGTCGGCGCTCTCGGCTTCACTCATCCGAATCACCCGCCTCGTCGTCGTCCGTGAAGTTCTCGTCGATCACGACGACGTACTCCTCGATCGTCTCGTAGCCGCCGCCGTCGCTGGCGACGGTGACGGTGTTGTCGCCGGAGCCGAGCGTCACGTCGATGTCGTCGATCTCGCCGATCTGACCGGCGTGCTGGCCGGCGACGGCGGTGACGAGGGCGCCCTCCTCGTACTCGAAGTGGGCGACGATCTCCTTCGTCTCGTTGTCGACGACGATCGAGTCGTTCGTCTCGTAGTCCGCGTCGTCGTCCACGCGGACGTTCGTCCCGTCGTGGAGCGTCAGCTGGACGACCCCGCCGGGGACGACGGTCTTGTTCGTGATCTTCCCGAGCCGGCTGCCCGCGGCCTCCTCGTCGACGGGGGTCAGCGCGAGCCGACCGCCCTCGTCGGGGAAGACGCGGAAGTACTCCCCGCGCTCGGGGAACGCCAGGATGTCGAACATCCCGATCGGACGCTGCTCGTCCGAGATGGCGTCCCCGTTGACGAGGATCGAGTCGTTGTTCAGCGCGTAGCGCGCCTCCTTCGTCGAGTCGACGTAGCCGAGCACGTCCCGCAGCAGGACGACGAGGGGAACGCCCGCCTCGCCGTGCGGGCCCGCGCCCGCCTTCACCGTGAACGTGTTCGTCTTGCGCTCGACCGGCCAGGAGTTCGGTACTGACAGTCGCTTCTGGTGTCGCGTCATTCGTTGTCCTCCTGGAGCCGCGCCTCGCGGCGCTCGTCTTCGAGGTCCAGTTCGGTCACCCGGACGTTGCTCGCCGGGATGGGGCGGGGAACCTCCTCCCCGTCCGCCTTCTCGACGGTGACGTCCTCGACCGTGATCCGCTCGGCGGACAGGTCGACGGAGACGACCTCCGCCTCCGTGCCGGCCGCGTCGCCGCGAAGCACCTCGACGGTGTCGCCGGCGTTGACGCGGACGTTCCGCTGTCCGTACTCGTCGCGGAGATCCTCGGTGAGGGTGGCCCGGACCTGGTTCTGCCGCTCGTGGAGCGGCGCGGTCTCCGACCGTTTTCGTTGTTTGCGTGGCTGGTTCGTCATAGTTAGACGATCATCGTCGCGGTCGAGGCGATGCTCCCGAATCGTTCGGCGACCTCGCGGGCGACGGGGCCTTTGATCTCCGTGCCCCGCGGCTCCTCGAGGTCGTCGATGATGACGGCCGCGTTGTCCTCGAACTTCACGCGCGTGCCGTCCGGACGGCGGATCGGCTTGCGCTGGCGGACGACGACCGCCTCCAGCACCTGCCGCCGCATCTCCGGCGTCCCTTTGGTGACCGAGACGGTCACCTTGTCGCCGATCCCCGCCTTCGGGTGGCGGTTCTTCGTGCCGGAGTAGCCCGACACGGAGATCACCTTCAGCTCACGGGCGCCGGTGTTGTCGGCGCACGTAATCAGCGAGCCCTTCGAGAGCCCCTGCGTGACGTCGGCCTTGAGCGCCTCCATCACTGATCACCCGACAGGATCTCGACGACGACGTGGGACTTCGTCTTCGAGAGCGGTCGCGTCTCCGCGATTTTCACTTCGTCACCGACTTCGAGCGAGTCGAGCACGCCCGGCACGTGGGCCGGGATGCGCGAGCGACGCTTCATGTACCGGTCGTATTTCGGTACGAACACGTCGTACTCTCGCTCGACGATGACGGTCTTTTCCATATCCGTCGACACGACCGTTCCCTCGCGGGTCTGGCCGCGGACGGAGAGCTGCCCGTAGAACGGGCACTTCTCGTAGTCGTAATCCTCCGGGTTGTCTGGCTCCGGAGGCGTGGGTACGTCGATTCCTATCGCCATTGTGTGGCACCTCGTTCGGTGCGTTCGGCGGGCCGATGTCGCAACCGATCGCCATCCACCGTCGCGTAGACCGCGTCTTTGCACTCGCCTCGTCGGCTCGCCGGGCCCGCGCCGTCACCGTCGACGGCGCTTTCGGACCCGGACGGGCCAGACTGACGGGGGCGGACCCCCGTAGTATCCGACCCGAGTTGGGACGCGGACCCCGGCGACCCTCCGTCGCCGGCGGCTTCATCTGTGCGAGCGGTCGGCGTCTCGACGACGCCGAACTCGAACGTCGCGCCCGACTTGGGCACGCGCTTGTCCCCCGACCCCGTCCGGACCACGAGGGTGCCGAACGTCTCGTCGAGCACGCGACCCGCGATGCCCACGTGGGCGTCGCTGTCGGCGTCGACCACCCGAACCGGGAGGCCGACGAGCTCGTGTCGAACGAGCGTGTCGGGGGAGATCATCTTACTGTTCCTCGTCGTCGAAGTCGCCTTCTTCCGCCTGGATCGTCTTGATCCGCGCGATGGTCTTCTTCAGCTCGTTGACGCGGCCCGGGCTCTCCGGCATGCCGCCGGCCGCCCGCTGCGCCTTCGAGTTGAGCAGCTCGGTCTCGAGCTCCTCGAGTTCGACCTGCCGCTCCGCCGCGGTCATGTCGCGGATCTCGTCGGTGTAGAGGATCGCCATTTACTCGTCCCCCTCGTCTTCCTCGTCGGCCGCCTCCATCTCCGCGACGAGGTCGGCCGCCTCGGACTCGATCTCTTCGTCGAGGTCGTCGAGCTCGTCGGCGTCGACGTCCTCGTCGACCGGTTCCTCCGCGGCGACGTCGGTCGCCTCGGCGGCCGTCTCCTGGGTCTCCTCGACGACCTCTTCGACGACCTCCTCGTCGATGACCTCCGCGGGGTCCTCGTCGGGGACGTCGACGTCGGCGTCGCCACCCACGTCCGGGACCTCGTCGGGGTCCTCTTCGAGGAGCGACTCGACGCCCTCGTCGGCGTCGGCGTCGACCGCCGCCTGCTCGACCTCCGGGACCTCGGCGTCCTCGCGGACCTGGAAGTCGTCCGGGAGCGTCGCACCCGGCGGGATGATCTTGACGTTGACGCCGATCGTCCCGAGCTTCATGACGGCGACGCCCTGGCCGTGGTCGACGACCTCCTCTGCGGGCTCGCCGTTGTGCTTGATGTAGCCGCGGTTGAATTTCTCGACGCGCGAGCGCGCACCGGTGACCTTCCCGGACAGGACGATCTCGGCGCCCAGCGCGCCCGCGTCCATGATGCGGTCGATCGTGGTGTGACCGGCCTTCCGGAAGTACCAGCCGCGTTCGAGGGCGTTCGCGAGACGGTCCGCGACGATCTGGGCGTTCAGGTCGGGCTCGTCGACCTCCTGAACGTCGATCTGCGGGTCGTCCATGTCGAAGCGCTCCTCGAGCTCGGTGGTGATCTTGCGGATGTTCTTCCCGCCCTTCCCGATCACCATGCCGGGCTTTTCGGCCTTCAGGACGATCTGGGTGCCCATCGGCGTCTGGGCGACGTCCATCCCGCCGTAGCCGGCGCGGCCGAGCTCGTCCGCGAAGAACTCGTTGATCTGGGAACGGCGAAGGCCGTCCTCGATGAATTGGTGTTCGTCAGCCATTAGTTGTCAGCCTCCGGCTCCTCGATGATCAGTTCGACGTCCGCGAGCGTGGTGTTCCACTCCGTCGCGCCCGCGGCGCGGGGGTTCCGGCCGGGTCGCTCGCCGACCTTGTGGGGGGCCACGTGTTTGATGACCATCTCCTCGCCGTCGAACCCCTGTTCGTCGGCGTTGTTCTTGACGTTCTCCAAGAGCTTGAGGAAGTCCTTGGCGGCCTTCTCGGGGTACCGTCCCGCGTCCCAGCCGTCGACGTCGGAGCGGTGTCCCGCGCCGGCGTTGTGCTGGCGCATCGGGACGGACGACTCCTCGTCGATGACCTCCTGGAGGAACTCCTCCGCGTCGGCGACCGTCTCGCCTTTGATCTCTCGGGAGATCTCCTTGCTGTCCTTCACGCTGATGGGCCGGTCGCGGAGCATCCCCTTGGCGGTGGTCTCCGGGTCGGCCTCGACGCTGTAGTTGATTCCCATGGGTTACTTGAGGGGCACGAACTTCGAGGACCGGGTCGCGCCGATGCCGGCCTGACCGTGTTCGACGGTGCTTCGGGTGAGGTGGAACTCACCGAGGTAGTGCCCGATCATCTCGGGTTCGACCTGAACGCGCTCGAAGCTGTGTCCGTTGTACACGGCGAAGGTGACGCCGACGAACTCCGGCAGGACCGGCATGTCGCGCAGGTGCGTCCGGATCGGGTCGTCCGCCGTCGTCTCCTTGTCGCGGCTCCGGACCGTCTCCAGCAGCTTCTGCTGTTCGGTGCTGAGACCGCGAACGATGCTTCGCCGCTGGCGTGCGGGGAGCAGTTCCGCGACCTCCTCTACGTCCATCTCCTGCAGCTCGTCGAGCGAGTGACCGCGGTAGGCGAACTCCTTGCCCTCGCGGCCGGTTCGGTAGTCTGAACTCATTTGTTGCCACCTCGTCCGGTGCGCTTGGATGCGATGTCACCGACCTTGCGTCCCGGCGGGGCGTCCCGCGAGACGGACTTCGGCTGGCCGGGGTGTTGGCGACCACCGCCACCGAAGGGGTGGTCGACGGCGTTCATCGCGACGCCGCGCACGCGCGGATACTTGGTGCCGCGCGCTTTCATCTTGTGGTGCTTGTTGCCGGCCTTGACGAAGGGCTTCTCCGTCCGGCCGCCGCCCGCGACCACGCCGATCGTGGCGCGGCACTGGGGGTCGAGTCGCTTCACTTCGCCGCTGGGGAGCTGGACGACCGCGACGTCGCGGTCGTGGGTGAGAAGCGTCGCGGACACGCCGGAGGCGCGCGCGAACTTCCCGCCGTCCCCGCGGTTGCTCTCGACGTTACACACGGGTACGCCCTCGGGGATCTCCGCCAGCGGGAGCGTGTTGCCCGGCTTGATCTCCGCCGAGACGCCGACCTGGATCGTCTCGCCGACGCGCACGCCTTCCGGGGCGAGCACGAGGCGACGGTCGTCGTCCTCGAACTCGACCTCCGCGAGGGGGGCCGAGCGGGCCGGGTCGTGTTCGATCCCGACGATCTCGCCGGTGATCGTGTCCACGTCTTCGAGCTTCTTGTGCGACAGTTCCGCCTTGTAACGGTGCGAGGGGGCCCGGAACGTCGGGCCGCCGCGTCCGCGCCGTTGTCCTTGGATTCGTCGTCCCATCTCAGAACACCCCGATGCGCGAGGCGATTTCGGTCGCGTCGTCGTCCTCCGACAGGGTGACGATCGCCTTCTTCTCGCCCTGCGGCGTCACCTGCGTGTTGACGTTCGCGACGCCCACGTCGTAGCGCTCGGCGACCTCGGAGGTGATCTCCGGCTTGGTCGCGTCGACGTCGACGAGGAACAGCAGCTTGTTGTTGAAGTCCATCTCGTTCATCGCCTGCTCGGTGACGATCGGATGCTCGATGATCGAGTTCATCGGTCGGCCACCTCCGCGACGGCGCTTTCGGTCCACAGCGTGAGTCGGCCCGGATGCGCGCCCGGCGCGAGGTCCTCGGCGTTGACCTCGCGAGCGGTCGCGACGTCGACGCCCGCGAGGTTGCGGGCGGCGCGGGACGGCTCCTCGCTGGTGACGACGAGGACGGACTTCGGCTGGCGGTACTTGCGGCCGCGGGCCTTCCCCTGTCCGGCGCGGACGGAGCGGCCCTCCTCGGCGCGCTCGATGTCGGCGTCGACGCCGACGGCCTCGAGGACGCCCAGGGCCTCCTGGGTCTTCTTCAGGTCCTCGAACTCGTCGCTCACGACGAGCGGGAGGTCGAGGTCCTCGTCGAACGCGTGACCGCGCTCGGCGACGAGCTCGGCGTCGGTCGTGGCCGCGATGGCCGACCGGATGGCGAGCTGTCGCTCCTTGTCGTTCAGTTGCTTCGACTGGTCCTTCTCGGCCTTCGGCGGGTGCGCGGCGCGGCCCGACACGGCGTGCGGGACGCGGCGGGCGACGTTCTCCTGTCGCGGCACGTGCGCGAGCCCGCGCCCGGAGCCGAACGACTCGGCGGGCGTCCGCAGCCCGGCGAACTCGTCTGCCCCGTAGGCCTGCTTCCGGTTTGCCTGGGCGGCGCCGACCGCGCGACCGATGAGGTCCGGTCGGAACGCGGTCTCGAAGACGGCCGGCAGCTCGATGCTGCCCGCCTCGTCGCCGTCCAGGTCGTGTACTGTTGCGTTCATTGGTTATCCCTGGTTGGATTCGGTGGAAACGTACCGGACCTCGGGGTCGAGGCGCGGCTGGTCGTTCGGCCGGATGGCCGGGCGGAACCGCAGCAGACGCTGGTCCGGTCCGGGCAGCGAGCCCTTGATGAGCGCGTACTCGCCGTCGACCTCGCCGTAGTTGACGAAGCCGCCGTCGACGGAGGCGTCCGACCCCTCGCCGAAGTCGATGAGGCGCTTGTTGAGCTCGGTGCGCTGGTGGTAGCCGGTCTGGCCCTGCTGGGGCACGGTGGAGCGGACGCGGGAGGGGTTCCACGGACCGAGGTTGCCGATCCGGCGCCGCCATCCCTGGCGGGCGTGTTTGCCCTTCCGCTTCTGAACGCCCCAGCGCTTGACGGGACCCTGCGTCCCCTTCCCCTTCGTGATGCCGGAGACGTCGGTGTACTGCCCGGCGCGGAAGACGTCGCCGAACTCGTGGGCGCCGCCCTCGGCGACCAGGTCCAGCGCGAAGTCGGCGCGCTCCTCGAGGGAGCCGCCGCCGACGCGCGTCTCCATGACGTCGGGCTTCTTCTTGGGGACGTTCGAGAGCTCCGAGGGCGCCGTGTGCGTGATGACGCGCACGTCGTCGACGACGCCGTCGTCGAGCAGCGCGCGCAGCTCGTCGGCGTTCTCCTCGAAGGTGTCTTCCGCCGGCAGGTCGAGCGCGCGGTCGAGCTCCTCGTGGAACTCGGTCGCCCAGACCTCTTCGACCGGCTTCTGTCCGTACGGCGTGTCCTCGTAGGCTCGGACTGCGACGGCGTACATCGGCGGCGTCTCGACGACGGTGACGGGGACGGCCTCCTCCATCCCTTCACGCGGCGAGTTCGCCTCGTCGTTGACCATCATGACGTGGGTCATCCCGGCCTTGTAGCCGGCGAATCCCTGCAGCGCAGGGGCCCCGTCGTCGTCTGGCCACGAACGGATGCGCGGCACCTCGCTGTCTGCGCGGGTGCGCGGGCCGTAGCCCAGCGAGCCTTTTCGTGGTCGGCTTGGTTGTGGCATGTGTTTACTCCGTGAGTGTGAGCGAGCCGAGGGTCGCGAACAGAGCCTCCTCCGTCCGGACGACCTCGCTCGCTTGTGCCGGGATCGTGTTCAGCCAGAGGTCGAACCCCGGATCGGGTTCGACCGAGCGGCCGTCGGCGACGGCCGCCCGAATGCGGTCGGGCGAGAGCCCGAGCATCTCCGGAAGCCCCCGCTCGGGCGCGCCGAAGGCGACGGTGTAGCCGCCGGCCTCCCGCGCGTCCGAGACGAGGTCGCCGAGCCGCGAGACGGAGAGTTCCGCCCCGTGTCGCGACGTCGCGACGGCCAGTCCGTCGCCGGCGAGCGCTTCCGACAGGTCCGCGGCCACGACCTGGAAGCCGACCTCCGGCTTCCCGGTGATGCGGGCGCGGACCGGTTCTCTCGAAGAGACCCTGATGGTGACGCGCTCCCCCCGCTCGACCTCCATTCCGGAGGGGACGAGCAGGGAGATCGGGTGTTCCCGCAGCGGGGAATTGACCCGGACGCGGCCTTCAGGTCCGACCTCGGTCACGAGTCCCTGTGTTTTCGACTCTCCCCCGCTAGGGGTCGAGCCGGTCCGCCACGGCACGCGGAGCGGGGGAAGCACGCCGACGTACCGGAGCTCGTCGCGTTGCCCCCAGAGGTCCTTTCGGAGCTCCGGCGGCGTCGCGGCGTACCCCAGTACGGTGCGGACGTACTCCCCGCCCCGTCGACCCTCGCCTTCCCTGTCGGGGAAGACGGCGAGCCGATCCGCCCGGAACACCGCCGCCGCACGGGCGACGTAGCCGAGTTTGCGAGTCGCCTCGCGGTCGTCCTCGGCCTCCCGGACGAGCGAAGACGGAACACATATCGTGAGCCCGTCTTCGGTACGCATCGTGGCGAGACTGTACCCCTCGATTTCAGACGGCACCGTAAAAGGATAGCGGTCCCGATTTCGGGCTGTGCCGCGTTCACACGGGGTTTGGCGCGGGATCTGGCCTCCGAATCGTGCCAACCGTCACCGCGGTGACCGGGACCGATCCCGAACGACCCGAGCGGTCGAGGTCACGCCGGGACGATCCGGGCGACCGGCGCGTCGCCGGCGTCGACCGCGACGTAGAGGTGCCCGGTCTCGGGCTCGACCGCGACCGCGCGCATGCGCCACTCCCGGTCGTCGAGCAGCGGTTCGCGCTCGGTCACGACCGCGTCCTGTCCGTCGCCGTCGACGGTGAACCGCCCGAGGTACTGCGCCGCGAGCGTGCCCGCGAACAGGTCCCCGCGCCACTCTGGGAACGCGTCGCCGTCGTAGAAGACCGCGCCGCTCGGCGGGAAGCCCCCGGAACCGCACGGCCAGTAGTGGACCGGCGCGGTCACGCCGTCGCGCTCGCCGTGCCCCGGCGCGACCGGATCGTCGGTCCCGTACCGGCACGCCTCGCTGGCGACCGGCCAGCCGTAGTTGCCGCCGGCCTCGATCACGTTGATCTCGTCGCCGTCGCGCTCGCCGTGCTCGCACTGCCAGACCGCGCCCGTCTCGGGCCGCACCGCCATCGCCTGCGGGTTCCGGTGCCCGTAGCTGTACAGCGCGTCCGCGGCGTCCGCGTCGCCGGCGAAGGGGTTCTCGGGGTGGGGGTCGCCGTCGGGCGTCAGCCGCAGCGTCGCGCCCAGGTCGTTCGAGCGGTCCTGCGAGACGTGGTCCGGTCCGAAGTCGGTGTCGCGGCGGTCGCCGACGGTGACGAACAGCGCGCCGTCGGGGCCGAACGTCACCCGCGACCCGAAGTGGAGATCCGTGCCGCGGAACGGCTCGGCGACGAACAGCGCCTCGAACCCGTCGAGCGCGGGCGCGTCGCCGTCGAGCGAGAGCCGGCCGGCGCCGAGGTGAGTGGTCGCGCCCTCCGCGCCGTCGCCGGCCGGGCTGTCCGCGGCGCGCGCCGAGTACGTCAGGTACACGCGCGGGTCGGCGGGGTAGTCGGGGTGGACCGCGACGTCGAGCAGGCCGCCCTGTCCCGCCGCGAACACCTCGGGCGCGCCCGCGATCGACTCCATCGTCCCGTCAGCGGGGTCGGCGAGCGAGAGCCGCCCCGGGCGCTCGGTGACGAGCAGGCGACCGTCGCCGGGCAGGAACGCGAGCCCCCACGGGTTCTCGAACCCCTCGGCGACATGTTCGACGTCGTAGTCCACGTCGCCGCCGTCGTCCGGCAGAGGGTCCTCGTCGGGGGCGTCGCTCCCGTCGTCGTTGGGGCCGCTTCCGGTTCCGTCGCCGAGACAGCCCGAGAGCGTCTAGAGGGCGGCGGCGCCGGTGAGCCCGCCGGCCGCGCGGAGGGCGGTGCGTCTGTCGATGCGGTCGGAAGAGTCGGGCATCGTTCGAGTTCGGATCGACGTGGGGGCGCGACGCCGATGACCCTTCCGCCGGCGCTCGTTCGGAACCCTTATATCTCCGACCCGGGCTACAATCGGATGCGAAGCACGCACCGGTAGTGTAGTGGTATCACGCAACCTTGCCATGGTTGCAACCCGAGTTCAAATCTCGGCCGGTGCATTTTGCGAACGAAGTGAGCAAAATCACCGAGAGAGATTTGAACGCTATCAGTCGCGCGCAGTGAACGCAGTGAGCGAGCACGTCTGATTCTGAGTTCAAATCTCGGCCGGTGCATCTTCTCGCTGCGCTCGAAGATCCACCGGCCTGACTCCCGCTCGCGGGAGTCTCGGCCGGTGCCGTTCCTAATTACATAAGTCGAACCGAGAGGGATTCCTGCCGGTCGCAACAACCCGAATAGTTAGGCCTCTCGCGGCACCGCACAGCACCTCACGCCTCCCCAGCCTCGTCAGTCCCCGTCGCTTCGCTCCGGCGACTGACTCCCTCGCACGCGCCGCTCGCGCCCGGCGGGCGCTCACGGGCGCGCGCCACGGCGTCGTTTTGATCGGGGCATCGTTCCCCGACCGGTAGTTTCAATCGGCGATCCGCCGAAGCCGTTCGCGTGACCGTTCCAACGAAGACGCTCCCGAGCGGCGCAGAGCTGCCGGCGCTCGGACTCGGCACGTACGACCTCGACGACGGCGAGACCGTCGACAGCGTCCGCGCGGCGCTCGACGCGGGCTACGGCCACATCGACACGGCCGAGGGGTACAAAAACGAGGAGGCCATCGGCGACGCCCTCGCGGCGGGCGGCGTCGACCGCGACGACGTGTTCCTCACCTCGAAGGTGCTCGCGAAGAACCTCAACTACGAGTCGGTGATCGCATCGTGCGAGGCGTCGCTCGACCGCCTCGGGGTCGAGTACCTCGACCTGTACCTGATCCACTGGCCGAACCCCGCCATCTCGCTGCGCGAGACGCTCCGCGCGATGGCCGAGCTTCGTGACCGCAGGCTCGTCCGCGACATCGGCGTCTCGAACTTCAGCGCGTACCAGCTCAGCTGCGCGCACCACATCTCGGACGCCCCCATCGCGGTGAACCAGATCGAGTTCCACCCGTGGTTCCAGCGCCCGGACCTCGTCGAGTACTGCCGCGAGATCGACACCGTGGTCGAGGCGGCGGCGCCGCTCGCGCGGACGGACGTGTTCGGCGACGAGGTCGTCGCGGAACTGGCCGAGAAGTACGACAGGCATCCCGCGCAGGTCGTCGTGCGGTGGGCGATCGACCGCGGCGTCGTCCCGCTCCCGCGCTCGTCGACTCCCGAACACGTCCGGGCCAACGCCGAGATGGACTGGGAGCTGGACGACGCCGATCGGCGGCGGCTTGACGGGCGCGACCGGGATCGGCCGGTGTACGACACCCCGGCCCGTGACTGGACGAGCGACGTGTACGGGATCGAGCAGTAGCGGGCCCGAGGTTACGCCGCGTCGCCGAGCGCGACCGGCTCGCCCGTCTCGGCCGACTCGTAGACGGCGGCGAGCGCGCGGCTGTCGGTGAGCGCGTGCTCGCCGTCGGCGTGGAACGGCTCGCCCGCGAGCAGCTGGTGGCCGAAGTACCCGAACTCCGCTTCGATCTGGTGGACCTGGTCGAACTCCACGTCGACCCGGGTGCCGTCCCGGACGACGGCGAAGCCGCGGTCCTCGCGCTCGTAGAACGCCGGGTCCAAGATCAGTCTGGCGTCCGTGCCGGTGACCTCCAGCCGGCTCGCGTGTTGGGCGTTCTGACTCACCGAACACTGCGCGTCGACGCCGCCGGGGAACTCCAGCCTGAAGGTCGCGTGCTCGTCGACGTCGGCGAACGCCGCGTGCTCCGAGCGCGTGCGGCCCGACACGCGAACCGGGTCCTCGCGGAGCGCGAACCGGGTCGTGTTGATCGGGTACACCCCCAGGTCCATGACCGCGCAGCCGCCGGAGCGGTCCGGGTCGAGCCGCCACTGGTCGTGGTCGCCGCCGAGCTCGCCGAGCATCGTCTGCGTCATCGTCGCGTGGACGCCGACCACGTCGCCCGCGACGCCCGCGTCGATGAGGTCGCGGAGCCGCCGGACGGCCGGATCCGTCTGCATCCGGTAGCCGACCATCAGCGGCACGTCGGCGTCGCGGCACGCCGCCACGAGCCGGCGCGCTCGCTCCGGCGTCGCCTCCAGCGGCTTCTCGCAGAGGACCGCCTTCCCCTGGTCGGCGGCGGCCTCGACGTACTCCAGGTGGGTCGCGTTCGGCGTCGCGACGTACACCGCGTCGTATGCGTCCGCGACCGCGCCGGCGCGGAACTCGTCGGGCGTCACGCCGGTCGCCTCGCGCTCGGCGGCGACCGCCTCGACGGCGGCGGCGTCGACGTCGGTGACGACGGTCGCCTCGGTGTACGCCGACCGCGCGATCCCCGGCAGCGCCCACTCCCGGGCGAACCAGCCGAGCCCGACGACCGCGACGCGGACCGGGTCAGTGACGGCGGCCGGGTCGAGCGTCTCCCAGTCCCGGCGCGTGAACTCGTCGAGGTACTCCGCGAAGGCGGCTTCCATGCCGACCCCTCGGCGCGGGGGCGTCAAATAACCACGGCGACGCCGTCCGCCGGCGGGCGTCCGGGCCCGCGCCGCTCACCACTCCCCGTCGTAGTCCACCCGCGGCCGCGCGGCGTCGACCCCGAGGTCGCGGAGCGCCCCGGTCGCGCGCTCGACGGGCGCGGGGTCGACGCGGTCGAGCGCGTCGTCGGCCGCCGCCGCGAACCGGACCGTCCAGTCGCCGTCGACCACGACCGCCGCGCGGCGCGGGACGTCCGAGTGGCCCTCCCACGAGTCGGCGAGCAGGTCGTACGACTCGGCCGCGCCGCCGTGGAAGTCGGCGACGACCGGGAATGAGAGGTCGAACCGGTCGGCGTACGCGAACGCGGCGTACAGCGAGTCGCCGGTGAGCGCGACGACGGCGAGGTCGTCGCGGTCGTCCCAGCCGGCGTCGCGGACGGCGGCGAGCTCGGCCGTACACGTCGGGACGAACGTCGCGGGCGCGAACAGGAGCGCGACCGCGTCGTGCGCCTCGACGAGCCGGAACAGCGCGAGTTCGACGGCGGCGCGGTCCGCGGAGCCGTCGCCGACCGCGTCCCGCCCGGCCGGTCCGACCGCGACCGCCGGCGCGGCGAAGTCGGGCGCGGTGGCCCCCTCGTCGATCACGTCACAGCACCGTCCCGTGTTTCTTGTCGGGCAGGTCCTTCCGAACGTCCTCATAGAAGTCGAACCGCGCGGCCAACTCGGCGCGGAGGTCGGACGGGGGAACGATCTCGTCGATCACGACCTCGCTGGCCATCCGGTGGACGTCGATCCCCTCGCGGTACTCCTCGCGCAGGCGCCGTTCCTCGGCCGCGCGCTCCTCCGGATCGTCTATCTCGGCGAGCTTCCGAGCGTAGACGGCGTTGATCGCGGCCTCGGGACCCATGATCCCGATCTCGCCGGACGGGAGACCGATGACGCTCTCCGGGTCGTAAGCGGGCCCGCCCATCGCGTAGATCCCCGCGCCGTACGCCTTCCGGACCACGACGGTCTGCTTCGGCACCGTCGCCGAGGAGGTGGCGTAGATCATCTTCTTGCCCTTCTCTAAGATCGCGTCCTTCTCGACCTGCGAGCCGGCCATGAAGCCGGGCGTATCACAGAGGTACAGTATGGGGATCTCGTAGGCGTCGCAGGTCCAGATGAACTCGGCCGCCTTCTCGGCCGCGTCCGGGAAGATGGCGCCCGACCGCTCCGTCGGCTGGTTGGCGACGACGCCGACCGGCCGCCCGTCGATCCGGCAGAACGCCGTGACGATCTCCGGGCCGTACCCCTCCTTCAGCTCGAACACCGACTCGGCGTCGGCGATCCGGTCGAGGAGGTCGTGGGCGTCGTACGGCCGGTTCGGCGCCTCGGGGATCAGCTCGTCGATCCCGTCGGGCGAGTACTTCGGCGGCTTCGTCTCGCGCGTCGGGGGCTTCTCGCCGGCCCGGTCCGGGAGGTACCCGATCAGCTCGGCGACCAGCTCGCGGGCGTGCTCCTCGTCGCGCGCGATCAGGTCCGCAGAGCCGGACTCCTCGGCGTGGACGCGCGGGCCGCCGAGGTCGTCTAAGTCGATCTCCTCGCCGGTGACCATCTCGACCATCCGCGGGGAGGCGATCGCCATCGCGGACATCCCCTCGACCATCACGGTGAAGTCGGCGAAGACGGGGGTGTAGGCGGCGCCGGCGATACACGGCCCGTAGAGGACGCAGATCTGCGGCACCGCGCCGGACAGCATCGAGTGGTTGTAGTAGTACTTCCCGATCCCCTCGCGGTTGGCGAAGAAGCCGGTCTGCTGGTCGATCCGGCCGCCCGAGGAGTCCATCAGGTAGAGGACCGGGTTCCCCGTCTTCAGCGCGCGCTGTTGCATCCGGAGGAACTTCTCGACGCCCTTCGACGCCATCGACCCCGCCTTCACGGTGAAGTCGTTGGCCATGAAGTGCACGTCGCGGCCCTCGAACTCGGCGGCGCCCGTCAGCAGGCCGTCGCCCGGGAGGCGGTCGCCGCCCGCCTCGTTCCGCTCCCCGTCGTCGCCCGCGGGCGCGTCCGGGTGCCAGTCGTCGAAGGCGGCGAACTTCCCGTCCTCGAACGTCACGCCCGTCGGGTCGCCGTCGGCCGCGTCCGCGTCGCCGGCGCCGCGGGTCCCGCCCTCGCCGCCGAACCAGAGGTCGAGGCGGTCGCGGACGAACAGCTTCCCCTGCTCCGAGAGCCGGTCGCGGTACTTCTCCGGGCCGCCCTCGCGGATGTCGGCTATCTCGGCGCGGAGGTCGCGCTCGCGGTCGGTCGGCCCGAGGTCGTCGTCGAGCGGGTAGCTCGGTTCGGACGGCTCGGCGCTCGCGACCGGCGTCTCCCCGTCGCCGACGTGGACGTCGACGTCGACGCCGAGGTGTTCGGCGAGCGACTTCGCTATCGCTTCGGCCTCCTCGGGGGTCGCCGCCGCGCCGACGTGGACTTTCATGGACGCAAGATTTGCGGTAGATCCTAAACAGTTTTCCATGCGAGATTCGGCCCGGACCGCCGGGACCGCCCGCGCGGAGCCGCCGCCTCGGTCGCCGTCCTAGTCGCCGACCGCCGCCTCTAGCCGGTCGATCAGCGCCTCGTTGCCGACGTACAGCGGCGTGCGCTGGTGGACCGCCTCGGGCTCGACGTCGAGGATCGAACCGGTCCCGTCCGAGGAGGCCCCCCCGGCGCGCTCGATGACGTAGGCGATGGGGTTCGCCTCGAACTGGAGGCGGAGCTTCCCCTCCGGCGCGCTCCGGAGCGCGGGGTACGCGAACACCCCGCCGTAGGTGAGCACCTGGTTCACGTCGCCGACCATCGCGCCGCCGTAGCGGAGCTTCAGGTCGTCCTCGACCGCCCGGGCGTACGCGCGGAAGTCGGCGGGCCAGTCGGGGACGCGCCCGCCGAACCCGTAGACGGTCGGCGTCGCCGGGAGCGTCAGGTCGCCCTCGACGACCGAGCGCTCGACCCCGTCGCCGTCGGGCGCGCGCTCGACGACCTCCTCGCGGACGCCCGCCTCGTCGGCGACGACCATCGTCGTGATCGGCCCGTAGAGGACGTAGCCGGCCGCGACGAGGTCTCGGCCGCGCGCGGGCAGCGGGGCGTCGTACACCCCGACGACGGTCCCCATCGCGTTGTTCGACCGCAGGTTCGACGAGCCGTCGAGGGGGTCGATCGCCACGGCGTAGGCGTCGTCCGGCCCGCCCCCGACCGGGCCGCCCGCGTCGACCGCTTCCTCGCGCTCCTCGCTGACGAACGAGCCGACGCCGTCTATCGCGGTGAACGCGTCGCCGAGCAGCTCGTCGGCGTACAGGTCGCCCGCCAGCACCGACTCGCCGGAGGCGTTCTCCATCCCGCTCTCGACGCGCCGGCCGGGGAGCGCGGCGCGGATCTCGGGCGCGGTCGCCGCGACCGCGTCGAAGACGGCCGCGACGGTCGGGTCGGAGGAGGCCATCAGTCGTCGCTCTCGGCGATCGCCAGCGCCTCGGCCGGGTCGACCTCGTCGAAGATCACGGCCTCCAGCGCGTCGAGGATGCGCTCGGGCTCGTCGCGCTGGAAGACGTTGCGGCCGACGGCGATGCCGGTGGCGCCCGCGTCGATGGCGTTCGAGACGTTCCGGAGGAACGCCTTGTCGTCGCGCATCGTCCCGCCGGACATCACCACGTCGGCCGGCCCGGCCATCTCGACGGCGTCGCCCATCGCCTCGGCGGAGCCGGGGTACTTCACCTTCACCACGTCGGCGCCGAGCTCCAGGCCGAGCCGCGCGCCGTACGAGATGACGTCCGGGCTCCCGTCGTTGCGGAGCCCCTGTCCGCGCGGGTACGACCACATGACGACGGCCATGTCGTGTGCGCGGGCGCCCTCCTGGGCCTCGCGGAACTCCTCGGCCATCTCGACCTCGTGGTTCGACCCGCCGTAGACGGTGAACCCGACCGCGTCGGCGCCCAGCTCGGCCGCGTACTCCGCCGTACAGTTGACCGCGCTGTCCGGCTCGCCCATCCAGAGGTTCGAGGTCCCGTTGAGCTTCAACAGGAGGTTCACCTCGTCCTCGTAGTGGGGGTAGTACGCCTCCGCGAGCCCCTTCTGGACGGCCAGCGAGGTGACCGCCTCGTGGGTGGCGAGCTCGAAGACCCGCTCCGGGTCCGCCGTGTCCGGGTTCGGCTCGAAGTCGACCGGCCCGTGTTCGAGCCCGTGGTCGTACGCGAGGATGAGCGACTTGCCGTCGCGCGAGATGTCGTCGGCGGCGTGAGGAAGCATCGGGCTAATCATACGCACACATATATAAAAAGGACGGTGGTGAACGGCGACCGTTCCGTCGAGAGAGTGGCTAAAATGAGGCCGCTACTGCCCCTTCGCGTGGATATTAGATAACAATAACACTACGGGAATAGTAAATTTCTGGCCGTCATGAACGGTGTCTGAAACTCTTCGCAGCGGATCGCGGGCGGGGTGAGTCAGTGTTGGGCGTCGCGCGCCGCTGCGTGCCAGCGGTTGACACGGTCAGGGTCGAGCGCTAACACGTCGGCGACGCGGTCGGGATCCGCCGCTGCGAGGCTCCGGACGGAGTTGATCCCGGCGTCCGCCAGTAAGTCGACCGCGTTCCCGTCGGCGGCGACCGCCGAGAGCGTCGACAGCGGCGTCGGCGCTGACCGCTTGCGCCACGCCGCCTCGGCCGCGGCGGGGTCACCGCTTCCGTCGGCCGCCGCGGCGTCGTCGAGCGCGTCGTCGTCGTTCGGGGGAGCGTCGGCAGCGCCACCGACCGACGGCCAGTCGCCGGTTGCCTCCCAGTCGCCCGTAGTCGAGTCCGCACCGTCGCCCGCGTCGTCCGGTTCGGGGTCGACCGGTTCGGAGCCGTCGGACGCCCAGTCGCCGGCGCTGGCGGCCACCCAAGCCGCTTCCTCGCTGCCGAGTCCGCGGACCTGCGATGAGCGGCGGTCGAGTCCGTCGCCGGCCTCGAACGACCACGACAGGGAGTGCTCGCGACGGATCTTCGCCGCGACGCCGGGGTTCACGCCGGCGTCGACGAGGCCGCGGTACGAGACGCCTTTCTCTCGGAGTGTGGCGGCGGTCAGGTCGGCATCCGAGAGAACCCTCTCTGTCGCCGGCCCGATCCACTTGAGGTCGACGAGTTCTTCGCGCCCGCGGTCCGCGGCCTCGTCGTCCATCTCGATTTAAACTTAGCGGACGTTCTTAAGAATCTTCCCCCGACGACGACGCTGAATGATAATTAGCGGGACCGTAACGCGTCCGTGACGTGTCGCCGCGGCCGGGACGCGGAGCCGCGTCGCCTCCGCAATACTTACGATCCGCGCGGGGGTTGGACATGGCATGCCGTCACTCTCTGAGGTCGAAGCGATCGGTGTCGTGGGGGCCGGGACGATGGGCAACGGGATCGCGCAGGTCGCGGCGACCGCGGGCTACGACGTGGTGATGCGCGACGTGGAGGCGGAGTACGTCGAGCGCGGCCTCGACAGCGTGGAGGACAGCCTCGACCGGCTGGCCGCGAAGGACGCGCTCGACGAGGAGCCGGACGCGATCCGCGACCGAATCACCGGCACGACCGACCTCGACGACCTCGCGGCCGCCGACCTCGTTATCGAGGCCGTGATCGAGGACCTCGACGTGAAACGCGACGTGTTCGGCGACCTCGACCGCGTCACCGACGACGGCGTCGTCCTCGCGACGAACACCTCCACGCTGTCTATCACCACCATCGCGAGCGCGACCGACCGCGCGAGCGACGTGGTCGGCCTCCACTTCATGAACCCCGTCCCGATCATGGACGGCGTCGAGGTCGTCGTCGGCGAACGCACCGACCCCGCGGTCGTCGACTTCGCGCACGCCTTCGCCGAGGACCTCGGCAAGGAGACGTGGGAGGCCGACGACAAGCCCGGCTTCGTCACCAACCGGATCCTGATGCCGTGGATCAACGAGGGGATCCGCGCGTACGACGAGGGGGTCGCCGACAAGGCCGACATCGACCGCGGGATGAAGCTCGGCACGAACGTCCCGATGGGTCCGCTCGAACTCGCCGACCACATCGGCCTCGACGTGGCGCTCGACGCCAGCGAGACGCTCCACGACGAGCTCGGCGACCGCTACAAGCCGGCGTACCTCCTCAAGCGCAAGGTCGAGGCGGGCGACCTCGGCAAGAAGACCGGCCGCGGCTTCTACGAGTACGAGTAGTCGGAGATCGGTTCCCGAAGGGCGCTACGCGCCCTTCGCGCCGCCGTCGCGGTCGTCGTCGGCCGTCCACCGGCGCGCGCCGGGCAGCAGCCCGACGAGCTTCGTCACGTAGCCGAACCGGAAGAGTCCGAGCTGCGAGAGCGTCCCGAGGGCGAACACCGCGAGGAACGCGGGCGCGGAGAGGTCGAAGAGGAGGGGCTCGACGGTCGTCTCCGCGGCGGCGGTCTCGAAGCTCGCCGGCGTCAGCGACCGCGAGGCGAACGCCGCGCCGATGAGCGCCGTCGAGACCACGAGCGTCGTCCGCGTGAGGACGAACCCGAACAGCGCGCCGACCGCGACGCCGGCCAGCGTCGCGCCGACGAGCAGCGCCGTCCCCTCGAGCCCCGCCGCGTCGGCCGCGTAGAACGGACCCACCGCGAACCGCCCGGCGAACCCGCCGACCACGGCGCCGATTCCCAGCACCGCGAACGAGAGCCCGGCGTACGCGAGGAAGCCACCGAGGAGGCCGCCGACCGCGACCGCGCCGGCGGTCAGGACCGCGCCGTCGACCGCGACGAGCCCGACCACGTTCGGCGCGAACAGGTAGCCGGCGCCGGCGCCGACGAGCAGCCCCGTCAGCGTCACCGCGTAGACGGAGACCGCCGCGCCGACGAACGCGAGCGCCAGCCCCGCGAGGACCAGACCGCCGGTGAGTGGGGTGAGCATGTCCGTGAAGTGGCGCGCGCTGGTACTTAAATTGTCGTAGCCGCGGCGACGGGAAGCGCGCGACCCGAGCCGCGACCCGCCGTCACCGCGAGCGGCTCGCGGTCTGTCGATCGAGGTAGCGCGTGTAGCCGCCGACCGCCAGGCCGAAGCCGACGACGAGCAGGACGAACCCGAGGAGGCGGCTCGTCCCGACGGTCATCACCGTCAGGACGACGCCGAACAGCAGCGCGAACACGCCGGCGACGACGACGCCGACGTCGAGCAGCGGGGAGGGCTGGATGGTCCGGCAGTGGGGGCAGATCCGCGCGTCGGCCGGGATCGGCTCGCGGCAGTCGACGCAGCGGAGGCGATCGCTCGACACGCGGGGCGGTTCGGCCGGGACCGACTAAAACCGCTGGGGGTCGCCCCGGCGCTCGCTCAGTCCACCCTCTCCCCGCTCAGTCCGCGCCCGGCGCGGCGCTCGGCTCGTCGCCGACGTCGAGCGTCTCCTCGACCTGCGTGAACACCGCGACGAGGCCGAGCGCGGCGGCCGCGGCCCCGACCGCGAACGGGACGACGAAGCCGAAGCCGTAGAGCCAGCCGGAGGCGAGGGGCCCCAGGGCGACGCCGAAGCCGAAGCCCATGGTGAGCACGGAGAGGGTCGTCCCCGACTCGCCCTCGCGGGCGAGGTCACCGGCGAGCGCGAGCGACGGCGCGAACACGCACGCGACCGCGATCCCCTGCCCGAGGCGGACGAGCATCATCAGCGCCGGCTCCGTCACGATCCCCTGGAGGAGGGTGGTCGGGACGAGGAGGACGAACCCGGCGAGCAGGAACGGCCGGCGGCCGATCCGGTCGCTGGCGCGTCCCACCGGGACCTGGAAGATCACGTTGGCGATCGTCACGGCCGCGAACTGGGCGCCGAACCAGATCGGCGCCTGGTCCAAGCGGACGTTCACCTGGTTCTGGAGCGTCGCGAACAGCGCGATACACGCGCCCATGGCGACGGTCGCGAGCCCCAGCGTGAACACGGGGTCGAGCAGGCGGTCCTCGCCGCGGACCCGGATCGACACGTCGTCGCCCGCCTCGGCCTCGACGTCGGCGTCGCGGACGAGGAAGAACACGAGCGTGAAGCTGAGGTACGCCCCGGCGCAGGCCGCGACGAACGCCGCGTCGAAGCCGTCGAGGACCGGGAGCCCGACCGCCGAGAGGTCGTACGGCCCGGCCTCGACGACGGCGCCCGCGAGGACGGGCCCGAAGCCGAAGCCGATGAGGCGGAAGGTGTTGTACACGCCGAAGTTCCCGCCGCGGTCGGTGTCGCTCGCGGCGTACTCGTTCACGAGGGCGACCGTCGCGGGGATGATGAGCGCCGCGCCGAGCCCCTGGACCGCGCGCAGCGCGACCAGCACGGGATAGCTCGTCGCGACCGTGTACAGCCCGCTCGCGGTCCCGAGGAGGAGGATACCGGCGAGGACGAAGGGGCGTCTCCTGCCGACCCGGTCCGACAGCCGCCCGGTGAACGGCTGCGAGAGGCTGTTGAGGAAGCCGAAAAGCGAGAGGACGATGCCGATGAGCAGCGGCTCGGTCAGCGTGACCGCGGCGGCGCCGACCCCGATCTCCGCGCCGAGGAGCCCCTCGATGTCGACCACGTCGCTCGTGATGTACAGCGGGAGGACGACGATGAGGAAGGAGTTCCCGGCCGCGCCGACCATCCGCGCGAGCGCCAGCACGATCACGCGCCGGTCGGTCTCGGCGATGTCGGTGAGCGACCCCATTCACTCCGAGTTCGGAACGGAGGATAAAGGCGCTTGTGAACGGGGGGAGTCGATCCGCTTTCGGGCGGGTCGGCGGCCGCCCGGGGCGGAGTGGCGGGGCAGAGGGCCGGACAGCGCTCAGGCCGTCGCGGGCGTCCGCTTGTCGACCCCGCGGACCTCGAACCGCGCGCCGCCGTCCGCGCCGGTCGTCGCGTCGACGGTCCAGCCGTGCGCGGTGGCGATCTCCTGGACGATCGCGAGTCCGAACCCGGTGTTTCCCCCGGAGTCGCTCTCGCCGGGCTCGAAGAGGGAGTCGGCGACGGCGGAGTCGATCCCCGGCCCGTCGTCCTCGACGTAGAAGCCGTCGGAGAGGTCGCCGACGCGGATCGAGACGTCCCCGCCGACGTGGTCGACCGCGTTGCGAATCAGGTTCTCGAAGAGGTTCCGGAGCCGGTCGGGGTCGGCGAGCACCTCGCGCTCCGTCTCGACGGAGAGCGTCGCGTCGGCGGTGTCGACGGTCGACCAGCTGTCGGCGACGACGTCCGCGAGGTCGACGTGTTCCGGGTCGCCGACCGTCTCCCCATCCCGCGCGAGGGTGAGCGTGCGCTCGACGATCGACTCCATCCGTTCGAGCGCGTCGAGCGCGGCGTCGAGGTTCGCGGCGTCGTCCGACACCTCGCGGGCCAGCTCGACGCGCCCCTGCGCGACGTTGAGGGGGTTCCGAAGGTCGTGCGAGACGATGCTCGCGAAGGAGTCGAGCCGGTCGTTCTGCCGTTCGAGCGCCGCCTCGCGCTCCTTGAACTCCGTGATGTCCTCCTGGAAGCCGACCCAGTGCGTCACGGTACCGTCCGCGTCGCTGATCGGGGCGATGCTCACGCGGTTCCAGAACTCCGTCCCGTCCTTCCGGTAGTTCAACAGCTCGACGCTCGTCGACTCCTCGGCGTCGATCGCCTCGCGGAGCTCCTGAACCGACGCTTCCTCGGTGTCCGGCCCCTGAAGGAACCGGCAGTTGACCCCGATCGACTCCTCGCGGTCGTACCCCGTCATCTCGACGAAGCGGTCGTTGACGTACACCATCGGGTTGTCCTCCTGTTCGGGGTCCGTGATGGTGATCCCGACGGGCGCCTCGTCGAGCGCGCGGGTCTTCGTCTCCAGCTCCTCGCGGCGCTCGCGCTCGTCGGACACGTCGCGGAGGATGCCGACGCTGCCGTCGAACGACTCGCCCGCGTACGGGAGCGCCGCCATGTGGTCCCGGCAGGGGATCGGCTCGCCCTCCTTGGGGACGATGTCGACGCCGAAGTGCTGGACGTCGGGCCCGTCGGACGAGAGGATCGTTCCGAGCCGGTCTTCCGCCTCCTGAACCGCGGCGTCGTCCTTGATGAACCCGGGCGTCTCGCCGATGATCTCCTCGCGGTCGTACCCGGTGAGCTCGGCGAACGGCTCGTTGACGAACCGGAACTCGCCGGTCTCGTCGACGACGTAGACCGGGTAGCCGAGCGCCTCGATGACCGTCGAGTAGCGGTCGGCGATCTCCTTCGTCCGGTGCTCCTCGACCGCCTGGTCGACGCGGTTCGCGAGCCGGCGGAGCTGCTCGGGACCGCCCTTCTGGAAGTAGCCGGTGACGCCGGCGTTGAGCGCCTGGCTCGCGATCTCTTCGCTCCCCTTGCCGGTGTACAACACGAAGGGGACCTTCTGGTGGCGATCGCGGAGGGCGTCGAAGAACTCCAGCCCGTCCATCGCGGGCATGTCGTAGTCGCTGACGACGCAGTCGAAGGCGCCCTCGCCGAGTCGGTCTAACGCCTCCTCCGGGTCGGTCACGCTCGTCACCGAGACCGCGTCGAGCTCGCGCTCGAAGTACGCCTCCGTGAGGTCGAGGACCGAGGGGTCGTCGTCGACGTGTAGCACGTCGATCGCTCCGGGCATACGCGACGTTATGGACGTGCGTAATAAACAACTACCGCCCCGGCTATCGGATCTGGATCCGGGCCCGCTCAGGCGGGGGCGGCGTCCACTTCCGGCGCGCGTGGCTGATTCTTAAGTCCGCGGAGCGCGGAGCCGAACGCGATGACCGGCGGGACGCCCGTCGCCGGGGAGACGCTCCCGGGCGCCGGCGACGACGGGGACGACGGCGCGGACCGCGTCGTCTGTCACGTCGACATGGACTGCTTTTACGCCTCCTGCGAGCGGCTGCGGCACCCCGACCTCGCGGGCGAGCCCGTCGTGGTCGGGATGGGGTACGAGCCGGGCGAGTCGATCGGCGCGGTCGCGACCGCGAGCTACGAGGCCCGCGCGTTCGGCGTCGACAGCGCGATGCCGATCTCGGAGGCCCTGGAGCTGCTTCCCCGTCGCGCCGACGCCGACCCCGACGACCCGGACGCGCCGGACCCGGCCGAGACCGGCCGGTACCTCCCCGTCGACCTCGACTTCTACGAGGAGGTCGCGAGCGAGGTGAAGGCGGTGCTCCGCGACTGCGCCGACACCCGCCGCGAGGTGAGCATCGACGAGGCGTACCTCGACGTCACCGACCGGACCTCGTGGGCGGTCGCGGGCGACGACCCGGACGACCCGCCGCCGAGCGGCGCCGCGGGACCGAGCGAGGCGCGGACGCTCGCCGAGGGGTACGCCCGCCACGTGAAAGACCGGATCGAGCGCGAGGCGGGCGTGCCGGCGAGCGTCGGCGTCGCGCCGAACATGTCGGCCGCGAAGGTCGCCAGCGACGCCGACAAGCCCGACGGCCTCGTCGTCGTACCGCCGGGGTCGGTCGCCGAGTTCCTCGCGCCGCTGCCGACGGCCGACGTCCACGGCGTCGGTCCCGTGACCGAGGAGACGCTGGCGGACCTCGGGATCGAGACCGCGGGCGACCTCGCGGCCGCCGACCGCGACCGCCTCGCCGAGGAACTCGGCGAGCGCGGCCCGGAACTCTCCCGGCGCGCCGCGGGCGACGACGACCGCGAGGTGACGCCGACCGGCCTCCCGAAGAGCCTCTCGCGCGAGTCGGCGCTGCCGACGACCGCCGACGAGGCGACGAAGCGCGAGACCGTGACGGCGCTCGCCGCGGACGTGGCCCGCCGCGCCCGCGAGCGCGGCTGCCTCTACCGCACCATCGGGATCAAGGCGGTCGAGCCCCCCTTCGACGTGAACACCCGAGCGCGGAGCCTCCCCGGGCCCGTCGACGACCCGGACCTCGTCGAGGAGGTGGCGCTCGACCTCCTCGGCGAGTTCGACGAGACGCGGGTCCGCAAGCTGGGCGTCCGCGTCTCCAAGCTCGACTTCGCTGAGACCGATCAGGCGACGCTCGGCGGGTTCGAGGCGGCGGGGGACGACGGCGACCGCGAGCGCCGGGGCGGGCGCGAGCGCCGGGGCGACTCCGAGCGACGGAGCGGTCGCGAGCGCGGCGGGGCGGGCGACGGCGGCAAGCTCACCGACTGGGTCGACGGCCCGCCGGACCGGGGCGACGGGGAGGAGCCGACCGCCGAGCGCGACCGCCGAGACGCCGACGAGGGACAGGCGTCGCTCGGCGACTGGGGCTGAGCGCCCCGAGCGACCGCCGCCGGCGCGCTAAGGTTTTTCGGCCGCGACGGAGATCGGTCGCGCATGCCCACCCCGCGCGCGCTCCTCTTCGGCTCCGACCGCGACCGCCCGCGACCCGACCCGCGGCTCGCCGCGCCGCCGCTTTGTTTCGCGCTCGTCTTCGTCGCCTACGCGGTCGGCGTCTTCGAGGTCGCGGGCGGAGTGATCCTCGTCGCCGGGGACGCGACCGCCGTCGGCCTGCTCGCGGCCGCGGCGCTCGCGGTCCGGCGGAGCGGACTGGTCGCCTCGTGGGCGGCCGCCGTCGCCGCGCTCCTCGGCCACCGCGTCGACCACTACCTGCTGGGGCTCTCCGGGCGCTCGCTCGGCGAGCGGGTCGTCGCCCTCCTCGCGGTCGACGGCCTCACCGTGATCGGGGCCGCCGCGCTCGCGGCGGGCACCCTCGGCTGGGCCGCCGGGACGGCGGGCCGCCTCGTCGTCGGGCGCGTCCGAGGCGCGTGACGGGCGGCGGGAGCGCGCGTCCGGGGCGCGCGACGGAGCCCGAGTCGGTGCGTCCGGGACCGCGCGACGGCCGGGTATTTACGCGCCGAGCGACGACCGCGACCATGGACGACCCCGACGACCTCGCGTGGGAGACGCTCGGCTCGGCCGTCGACTACACCTGCCCCGGCTTCGACGTGCGGCGCGACGAGGTGCGGTTCCCGGACGGCGAGACCGACGGGTTCCACTACGTCGACGAGCCGCCGGCGGTCGTGGTGCTGCCGCTGACGCCCGACGGCGACGCCGTCGTCATCGACGAGTGGCGGCAGGCCGTCGGGCGCGTGAACCGCGGAATCCCCGCGGGGACGATGGAGCCCGAAGACGGAGACGGGGGCGCGGACGGCGGCGTCACCGACGAGGCGGTGGAGCGCGCCGCGGCCCGCGAGCTGGCCGAGGAGACCGGGTACGAGGCCGACTCGTTCGAGCGGCTGACGACCGTCGAGCCGACGAACGGGATGGCGAACGCGGTTCACCACCACGTGCTGGCGACCGGCTGCGAGCCGACCGCCGACCGCGACCTGGACCACAACGAGTCGATCTCGGTCGAGACGGTGCCGTACGACGACCTGCTCGCCGCGGTCGTCGACGACGGGCTGCGCGACGGCCGGGCCGTCACCGCGGTGCTGTGGTACGAGCTGCTCCGCCGGTGACCGGCGCGCGGACGCCGGAGGAGCGACCGTCCGCGACGCTTCCGACACGGACAACCATTTTGCCGAGCGCCGCCTACTCCGGGCGATGACAGATCCCTCCAGCCGCGACGCGTCCCCGGACGGCGGGGTTCACGACGAGTTCGACGACGTCGACCCCGACCCCGTCGCCGACGACGCGGGCGGCCCGGGGGACGCCGGCGGGTCGCCGGCCGTCGCGGTCGCGACCGCCCTGCTTCTCGGCGTCCTCGGCCCCGTGATCGCGCTCGCGAGCGGCGTCGCGGTCTTCGCGATCGACGCCGCGGCCGGCGGGCTCTCGCTGGTCGCGAGCGTCGTGCTCACGCTGATACTCGGCCAGTACGTCGCCTTCGGCGGGCTCGCGGTGGGGTACCTCGCGTGGCGCGGCCTCGACCGGCGTGGGATCGTCTCGTACCTCGGCGTCCGGGTGCCGAGCCTCAAGGAGCTCGGGATCGTCCTCGGCAGCTGGGTCGTAATCTTAATCTTGGTCCTCGTGGTCTCGACTATCGTCCAGCTGCTCGGGACGGAGACGGCTGCGAACCAGAGCGCGGAGCTGGCGATGGGGAACCCGGCGATCATCCCGCTGTTCGTCGCCGCGTCGTTCCTCGTCATCGGCCCCTGCGAGGAGATCCTCTACCGCGGCGTCGTCCAGGGGCGGCTCCGCGAGTCGCTGCCGGCGGCGCCGTCGATCCTGCTCTCGGCCGCCATCTTCGCGACCATCCACGTGATGGCGCTGACCGGCGGGCTCTCGGCCCGGCTCACGACCGTCGCCATCCTGTTCGTGCCGAGCCTCGTGTTCGGCGCGGTGTACGAGTACACGGAGAACCTCGTGGTCCCGGCGCTGCTCCACGGCCTCCACAACGCCGTGATCTTCACCGTCCTCTACGTCACGGTCACGCAGATGGACCCGAGCGACCTGCCGGCGGCGCTCGGGTTCCTCCCCGTCTGAGCCGCGGTCGAGCGAGCCGGCTCAGTACAGGTCCCCGAGATCCTCCTCGACGTGCGAGTGCTCTTCGGCCGGGAACTCGCCGCTCGTCACGGCCTCCCGGTACGCCTCGACGGCGCCGACCATCTCGCCGCGCACGTCGCCGAACTGCTTCGCGAACGGCGGCGACCACTCGCCGAGGCCGACCGCGTCGTTGATCACGAGCACCTGCCCGTCGCAGTCGGAGCCCGCACCGATGCCGATCGTCGGGATGTCGAGCGCCTCGGTCACCGCGCCCGCGAGGTTCGCGGGGACGTGCTCCAACACGAGCGCGAACGCCCCCGCGTCGGCGTGCCCGCCCGCCAGCTCGATTATCTCCTCGGCGGCGTCCTGCTCGGTCCCCTGCCGGGTGTAGCCGCCGAGCCGGTTCACGTGCTGGGGCGTCAGGCCGAGGTGCGCCATCACCGGGATCCCGACCTCGGTCATCCGGCGGGTCGTCTCGACGGTGTGGGGGCCGCTCTCGATCTTCACCGCGTCCGCGTTCGCCTCCTTCAGCAGGCGGCCGGCGTTCCGGACCGACTCGGCCTCGTCGACGCCGAAGGAGAGGAACGGCATGTCGGCGACGACGAGGGCGTCGTCGGTCGCGCGCGCGACCGCCGCGGTGCGGCTCGCGACCTCGTCGAACGTCACGGGGAGCGTGGAGTCGTAGCCCAGGGCGGCGTTGCCCATGCTGTCACCGACGAGGACGACGTCGATCCCGGCCTCGTCGACGATCGCCGCCGTCGGGGCGTCGTAGGCGGTGAGCATCGTGATCGGATCCTCGGCGTCCCGGAGTCCCCGCGTCGTGGTCATGCCTCGGAGTCGGCCGCGCACCGCCCTAAAATCGTCGGGAACCGGACAGCGAGTCGGCCGCGCCGTCGCCGCCGGACGCGTCGGCGCCCCGACCGACCGCCACCGATTTGCCGCTCCGCCGCCGAGCCCGTGGCGTGCAACCAGTCGAGCGGGCCGAGTACGAGGGGATCGACTACGCGTGGGTGATGCAGACGACGTTCGTCGTCACCATCCTCGTCGGCGCCCCCGTCGTGGCCCTGCTGTCGACGACCGTCGCGCTGGAGTCGTGGGGCGCGCGGGCCGCGTTCGCGGTCCGGGTCGGCGCCCCCATCTGGTTCGTCACCGCGGTCGCCGTCGCGGTGTACGCGAGGCGGAACGACGCCGGCGACGGCGGATCGGCCGACGACGACGCCGAGCCCGAAGCAGGCGACGACGACACCGAGCCCGAAGCAGGCGGCGACGACGCCGGGCCCGAAGCAGGCAGTGAGGACGGCGAAACGGAAGAGAGAGATGACGACGGCGAGACTGGGTGAGTCGGGGCGACGCGCGCCGGCCCCGCGGTGCGACGATCCGTGCCGCTACTCGGCGAGCAAGTCCGCGGCCCACGCGAAGTCGACGCCGCCCCGCTCGGCGGCGACCGCGTCCCGCCGCGAGTCGCCGACGAACAGCGCGTCCTCCGGGGCGGCGCCGAGCCGGTCGATCGCCGCGAGCAGGGACGCCGGGTCCGGCTTGTGGCTCCCGACGGTGTCGCGGCCGACGACGGCGTCCCCGGCGATCGCGTCGGCGATCCCGTGCGTCTCGACCGCGATCCGACACGCCTCCTCGCAGTTGAGCGAGCAGACGCCGGCGCTGGGCGGCGAGCCGACCGCGCCCTCCGGGCCGCCGGCCGCGAGCCGGTCGCCGAGCGGGAGCCGGGTCGACTCGCGGGCGCCGGCGCGCTCGTGGAGCGCGATCGCCTCCTCGACGGCCTCCCGGATCCCGTAGTCGTCGGCCGCGCCGAGTAACCCCCACAGCTCCTCGGTCGGAGGGATCAGCGCGCGCTCGGCGTACACGTCGAGGACCGCCTCCGCGACCGCGTCCCAGTCGACCGCGAGCTCGACGAGCGTGCCGTCGAGGTCGTAGACGACCGCGTCGTAGCCGGCGAGCCGCGAGTCGACCGCGCTCACTCCCCGAACACCCCGCGGGCGATGATCGTCTTCTGGATCTCGGTCGTCCCCTCGTATATCTCGGTGATCTTCGCGTCGCGGTAGAGGCGCTCGACGTCGAACTCGGTCGTGTAGCCGTAGCCGCCGTGGATCTGGACCGCCTCGTTCGTCACCGACATCGCGGCCTCGCTCGCGCGGTACTTCGCCTTCGAGGCGGCGACGCGGTAGTCCTCGCCCGCCTCCGCCTGCCGGCAGGCCTCGCGGACGAGCAGCCGCGCGGCCGACACGTCGGTCGACATCTCCGCGAGCTTGTGCCGGATCGTCTGAATGTCGCCGATCGGGCGGTCGAACTGCTCGCGCTCCTCGGCGTACGACTTCGCCTCGTCGAGCGCGGCCTGCGCGACGCCGACCGCCTGCGCCGCGATGCCGATCCGCCCCTCTGTGAGCGTCCGGAAGGCCGCGGAGAGCCCCTTCCCCGGCTCGGTGAGCCGGTTCTCGGCGGGGATCCGGCAGTCGTCGAAGGTGATCCCGGTCGTGTCCGAGGCGCGGAGCCCCAGCTTTTCCTCCTTCTTGCCGACCTCGAACCCGTCGGCGTCGGCGGGAACGAGGAACTGCGTGACGGCGTCGTCGTCGGAGTCGCGCTCGTCGTCGACGACCTTGGCGAAGACGACCGCGACCCCGCCCCGCTTCCCGTTCGTGATCCACTGCTTCTCGCCGTTCAGCGCGTACTCGTCGGCCTCGGGATCGTACGTCGCGGTCGTCGACATCTGCGCCGGGTTCGACCCCGCGTGCGGCTCGGAGAGGCAGAACATCCCGACCGGGCGGCCCGTCTCCGCCATCTCCGGGAGCCACGCCTCGCGCTGCGCCTCCGTGCCGAACTCGGCGATACAGGAGGTCGCGAGGCAGTGGACGGACAGCGCGGTGGCGACCGCGAGCGACCCGTGCGCCAGCGCCTCGTTGGCGACCGCGTAGGTCGTCTCGTCGGCGCCGAAGCCGCCGTACTCCTCCGGGACGGTGAGGCCGGTCAGGCCCAGCTCCGCGAGCCCGTCCCACACCTCCTCCGGGAACGTCTCCGTCTCGTCCGCCTCGACCGCGGTCGGGCGGACCTCCTCGGCCGCGAACTCCGCGACGAGGTCGCGGACGGCCGCCTGCTCGTCGGTGAGCGCCGATCCGACGCGTGCTCCGGTCATGTCACCGACTTCGGTCCCTCACCGAAAAAGGTGCGCGATCGGCGGGGGGGTCCGGCCGTGGGAGGCGGGCGGCCGCCGCCGACCGCTACGCCCCCGCGTCGCGCGCCTCCCAGAGCGGGTACAGCTCGTCTCGCGGCGGTTCGGCGAGGGGCTCGCCGTCGATCCGGACGGTCCCCGCGGCCGGCTCGTCGGCGGGGGACTCGACGCGACCGATCGCGGCCCCCTCGATCCCGGCCGCGTCGAGCGCGTCGAGCGCCTCGTCGACGCGCTCCGGCGGGACGGCCGCCAGCAGCGCGCCGGAGCCGAACGTCGCGAGCGGGTCGACGCCGAGCGCGTCACAGCAGGCCCGCGTCTCGGGCCGGACCGGGACGGAATCGCGGTCGACGGCGAAGACGGCCTCGCTCGCGGCCGCCGCTTCGACGAGCGCGGTCGCCACGCCGCCCTCGGTCGGGTCGTGGAGCGCGGTCGCGGCGTCGCGGACCGCCGCCGCGTCGGACACGACGCTCACCTCGCCGAGGAACTCCGCGGCCGCGTCGAGCGTGGCGGGCGGGACGCCCGCCTCGCGGCACGCCTCGCGGAAGTCGGTCGCGAGGATCGCGGTCGCCTCGATCCCCGCGCCCTTCGTGAGCAGGAGCCGGTCGCCGGGCTCGGCGCCCCCGCTCGACACGAAGCGGTCCGTCGTCCCCATCGCCGTCATCGCGCAGAGCGGGCGGGCGAGCGCGTCGAGCACCTCGGTGTGGCCCCCGACGACCGCGCAGCCGAGGTCGCGCGCCGTCGCGTCGACCTGGTCGACGACCGCCCGAAGCCGGTCTGGGTCGTCGTCCGGCAGGAACAGCGTGTGCGTGAGCCACCGGGGGTCCGCGCCGCTCGCGGCGACGTCGTTACAGGCGACGTGGACGGCGAGCGTCCCGACCGACTCCGCGGCCAGCGAGAGGGGGTCGGCCGCGACGACGAGCGTCTCGCCGGCGCCGGTCAGGTCGATCGCGGCCGCGTCCTCGCCGTAGGCGGGACCCTGCGCGACTGCGGGGTCGTCGGCGCCGGTCGCCGCGAGCGCCGCCGCCAGCGCCTCGGGGCCCAGTTTGCCGGTCATCGCTCGCGGAGCCACGCCGCGACGGCCTCGGGGTCGGCGTCGAGCCCGCCGCCCTGCGCGAACGTCGGGCCGCCCCCGCCGCCCCCGCCGAACTCGTCGGTGACGGCGCCGACGGCGTCGCCCGCGTCGACCGCGTCGCCGTCGGCCGCGACCACGACGAAGGGGGCGTCGCCGGTCCCGACCGCGGCGAGGGCGTCGAGGTCGTCGGCCGCGACCGCCGCCGTCGCCGGCTCGCGGAGCTCGTTCGGGTCGGCGTCGTCGACGGTCCCGACCGCCCAGCGCGCGCCGCCGACGTCGGCGGTCGGGAACTCGCGCAGGCGCGCCGCGAGCAGTTCCTCGCGGGCGTCTCGGAGCTCCGCCTCCAGCCGGTCCGCCTCGTCGCGGAGGCGGGAAACGGCGTCGGGGAGCTCGCCGACACGCGCGTCGAGCGCCGTCGCGGCGTCGAGCGCGGCGGCGTGGACCGCGCCGAGTTCGTCTATCGCCGTGGGCCCGACCGCGAACTCGACGCGGGTCACGCCCTCGCCGGGGTTCGACCGCTCCAGCACCGCGATCGGCCCGATCTCCGACGTGTTCGCGACGTGCGTGCCGCCGCAGGCGGCGACGTCCCACGGGTCGTCGGCCTCGCCGACCGTCACGACCCGGACCGCGTCGCCGCCGCTCATCGCGCCCTCCTCGGTCTTGGTGTTGAACGCGATGCCGTCGACGTCGCGGGCCTCGTCGGCCGAGTGCGTCGCCCACGAGACGGGCAGCGAGTCCCAGACGGCGCGGTTGGCGAGCCGCTCTAACTCGATCAGGTCGCCGTCGCCCAGAGGCTCGGCGGTCGTCAGGTCGACGCGGACCTTCGTCTCCGCGATGTCGAACCCGGCGTAGCCGAGGTCGTCGGCGACCCGGCGCGCCGCCCCGTACAGCACGTGCGAGGCGGTGTGCGCTCGGGCGCAGTAGGTGCGGAAGGCGTCGTCGATCAGGCCCGTGACCTCGTCGCCGGGCGCGAGGGCGGCGTCCGCGTCGGGGTCGAGCGCGTGGACGACCGCTCCGTCCCGCTCGACCACGTCGTCGACGAGGTGGCCGTCGAGCGTTCCCCTGTCTGCCGGCTGGCCGCCCGACGCCGGGTAGAAGTACGTCTCGTCGAGGACGACCTCGCGGCCGTCGACGGACTCGACCGTCGCTTCGAACTCCCGGACCGTCGGCTCGGCCGGCGCGCGTGACGCGGTCATTGCCGGGTGGTGGGGGCGGTCGGATAAATAGGTGGCCGCCGAGGAATTGCTTATAAGTGAACGAGGCGGTGCGGCGGCGCGTGCCTACGAGCGGCCGCCACCGGCGGCAGCGAGGCGCGACGCGCCTCTGGCAGCCGGCGGCGCGGCCGCCGGCGACGAGGCTGGGGAGGCGTGAGGTGCTGTGCGGTACGGGGGCGGGACTCGAAGGGGCAGTCGCGAGGGCGCCACAGACGACGTGATACGTGAGCGGCGAGCGCGGCGGCGGCCTCCGGCCCTATCCATGCCCTTCGTTCGTACGGAGGCCCGGCTACCGCTCACGACCAGTTATAAATCGTAAGACCGCGTCTCCCCTCAGCCCTCCAGTTCGAACGCGACCTCAACCTCGGCCTGGTACTCGCGGTCGGCCGCGCCCTTCAGCTCCACCCCGAACTCTTCGACCTCCACCCAGTAGACGTTGTCGAGGGTGTCCTCGGCGCGGTCGATTGCGTCGTCGGCCGCGGCGTCGAAGCTCTCCTCGCTCGTCCCGATCAACGTGATCTTCTTGAACACCATGTCGCGTGCTGGTAGGGCACACGGGGAGATAAAAATACGCGTCGCCGCGGCGGCCGTGTCGGGCGCGAGCCCGAGGCCTTCCCGCCGGCTCGCCGACTACCCGTCCACGGTCGCGCGGCCGATGACGGTCTCCATCTCCAGTTCGTAGAGGGTGAACGCGACGTCCTCGACCGCCTCGTCGAAGAGGCGGAAGGGCTGAAACCACTCGTTGAGCGTCGCCTCGTCGACCCGTCGCTCGGACCGCGAGACCGGTCCGCGGACGTGGACGCTCCACGACTCGTCCGTCGACGCCGCGTAGCAGACGAACGTGGCGGTGTCGGTCGCCGCGAGGAAGCGCCCCTTCTCGCCGTCGCCGTCGTGGTCGCTCACGCGGAGGAGGAGGCGGTCGCCGTCGTAGTGGTAGCTCAGCGGCGTGGCGTACGCGTCGCCGTCGCTCGCCAGCGCCAGGACGCCGTGTTCGCCGGCCCGGAGGCGGGCCTCGACGTCGGACTCGGACATGCCGCTGGTGTAGACGTACTCGACGTGCTCCATGCGACCCGTACGCGGCGGGGTCGCAAATAGACACCTCCGGGGCGGGCCGGCCGGGAGGCGGAGAGCGTCGTCGGCACGGCGGTCGCGCGCGGCTACGGGCTTCCGGGCGCGCCCTCCATCACCGCGAAGTCCTCGCCGTCGCGGTCGATGCCGATCACCGCCCAGTCGTAGGGGGGCTTCGCGGCGACGAGCCGTTCCTGGAGGTCGGCCGCGCGGTCGCGCCACGTGACGAAACACCGGAGTCGCGCCGCGTCGTCCCCGTCTGCGAGATACGGGTCGAGGTCGTCGTCGTCGAGACAGAGCACCGTCACGAACACGCGCCGCCACTTGCGTTCCGCGACGAACTCGCGTCCGCCGTCGGAGACGGTGTATCCCAGTTCGCGGAAGACGTCTCTGGCCTCGGTCGTCGGGGGGATGCTCGCAGTGGCCATCTACGTCGAAGTTCGGCACCATCCGTGATAAACCTTCTCACGATTTCGAGCTCAGAGAATCGGTCGCACCCCCCGCAGCGGTCCGGAGAGCCCCGAACGCGGCCCAGCGCCGGAGCCGACCGCTCCGCCGGAGACGGCCGTCGACCGGGGAACCCGCGGCCGCTGACGGCGACCCGCCCCCGTCCGCTGACGG
>NZ_SGTZ01000011.1:0-117312 GCF_005435115.1 Halorubrum sp. ARQ200
AGCAAGGCTTGGAACAGGCCGCTCATACATTTGGGATCGTCAGATCGCTGAATCTCACAGGCGCATCTGTCGATATCACCATCGACTGCCTTGTTATGGGGGCTTTCCGCAGCTCTACATAAGAGCGTTCGGTGTTAACCAACATTTTCGACAATATCGACCCGGTGTTGGTTAAACAATAAATTTGACGCAGCCACTCGTACGGAGAGACCCGTAATCTCAAGTTGAAGAACCTAAGATAGGATATATCATCATGGAGATATCTGAGGAGCTTCAGACAGTGTATTCCGCGACTGTCGAGGTACAGGACGGAGAGTACTATCTGTTGGTACCAGCCCGAGAAATCGAGATAGGATCGCTCGAAGTCGAGGAGTCTGTCCGTGTAGCGCTACTACCGCCAGCGTCGTCAACAACCATACAAGATGATGCCGCATCGAGCCTAGAACCGCAGACGGAACCTGATGAGTCAACTGGACCGCCAGTTTCTGAGGGTGAGACCCGAGAGGTCGACATCGAGAGTATTGGCGATCGGGGGGATGGCATCGCGAAGGTGGATCGTGGCTACGTAGTGATCGTTCCGGATACAGATCTCGGTGAAACGGTCACTGTCGAGATCGAGCAAGTACAGGATAACGTTGCGTTCGCCACGGTCGTTGATCGAAACCTTCGCCAGACCCAATAATTCAGCTTGACACTAAGTTGGTTGGTATTGACCGCTCAGACGTGATTTGCTTGATGCTGTTTAAGATTCGATCTCGGCCTCGGCGCCATCAATCTCAATGATGTCACCGTCCCCGACGTCCAACGCTTCACGGAGCTCTTCGAGATGTGTGTCAGCCTCCTCCCGGAGCTCCTTCGCTGTCGGCAGATCGACTGCTCCGTCCTCAAGCGTTTCTGCGATCTCCTCGAGTCGCTCGATCCGCTCTGCGATGTCGACATCATCCTTGTTCATATCCGATGGTTGGCCGGGGCGGTATTGAATATCCGGCTTCTGTCACAGCACGCCGGCAGCCCACAACGCGATACCAAGCAACAGGAGGGCGATAAGGATGAACACGGCTATCCGTAGCTTCTGGGCTTGCTGCTGTGCCGCTTGGATGTCTGTGCTCGTCTTGATGTCTTGATACCCCCGTTCGATCCTGCGTTCGAGGGCCTCAATCTCTCGCTGGACGTGCGTCTCGTACGCTTGGTCGATCCGTGCTTCGAGGCCGGCGACACGACCGCGAGCTGCGTTGGCCGTCACAGCCTCCGTCTCTGCGGCGTGTTCCACCTCTTGGAGGGCGTTCTCGATCCGTGAATCGAGCTCGTCGAGCCGAGCTGACGTGAGTGTCGCGTAGACGGCGTAGACCCGCTGTTCGAGATCAGCGGCGCGCTGAATCTGCGCTCGTCGATTGTCTGCTGCTCGTTCGATACTGACGATCGCGTTGTCGATTCGACGGTCGGTAGCGTCCAAGCGGTCGGTGACAATCGCCTCGTACCCAGTTTCTAGTCGGCGTTCGAGTGCGACTACCTGGTCACGGACAGCACGCATATCAGGCGTCGCCACGACTCCTGCCTGAGTCGGCGTAATCGCCGCTTTGTCTGCGACCCGTTCGACCAGTGTCTCATCGTCCTCATGGCCGATCGCGACGATTGTGGGCGTCTGACAGTCCGCAATGGCCCGGACGACGGGCTCTTCGTTGAAACACCACAGCGTGTCGTCTGCGCCGCCACCACGGGTGACGACGATACTATCGATGTCCGGATCTTGGTCGGCTTGCCGAATTGCGCCGACAAGCGACGGCACCGCGTTGGTGCCCTGAACCGTTGCGCCGAAGAATGTGAGCGTTACTCCTGGTGCGCGTCCCCAGGCCGCCTCCCGGAAATCTTCCCGTGCCGATCCCGTGAGTGAGGTGACAATTCCGATATTCGACGGAAACGACGGCACCGGCTGTTTGCGATCGTCCGCGAAGAGGCCCTCATCGGCCATTTCAGCACGTAATGCTTCTAATTCCTGAGACCGTTCAGAGTCGCCGACCGGCCAGTAGTTTTTGACGTTGAGCTGGGTCCGGCCGCCGTCTGTGTAGAAATCGACGTTCGCACGGACGATCACCTCCTCGCCCTCTGTGATATCCTCCTCAATCCGATCACGGTACGATGACCAGATGATACACTGGATTGTTTCGTCGCCGTCGACGTCACGTAGCGTGAAGAACGTTCCATACCCCTTCGCTGTCGCATCCGATACTTCGCCGACGACATACGTAGGAAATCGATCCGAAGCGGACTCGAGGGTTGCCGCGATCTCGTCGTTGAGCCGGGCTACTGACCACGCCGTTTCATTGGCTTCCGCGTGCCCACTACCAATCTCATCGTCAACGGCCATTCGCTCACGCCTATGACAGCAGGTGGTTTAGTTTATGGGCTTGCTCTGTCGTGTCGACTCAGCCACCCCCTGCCGGAGGCTCAGGGGCACCGCTGTTTCAGTCGGACTCACGTCGGGTTGGCCACCCCATGTGGCTATAGTCCCTGCGCGATATTCCCGACTATGACAACGCCAATCCATGAACGGCCGGGTGACCTGCTGTCCGAACTCATCCAATTTGAGACGGTAATTAAGTCGCATCAGTGGTTGGATTTACTGGTCTCAGCGGGTGTCTTTCACCGACTGACGAGACTTCGCCGGTGAAATTGCTTTACATCATGGTGACGAACAACGTAGATCACGAACAAGAGATCGAATTAGAGGTCGTCACAAAAAGTAGTCCTGATTTCAGCGTAACTGTAGAAATGCCACCGGTCGGGACAGAGTCTTCGGAAGTCCCCGGCACAACGCGTCGTGTCGTCGTGCGTCGTGTTAACTTAAGCATAATTCCACCAGACGGCGTGGGCTTGCAACCACGTTTCCGCGGTCGGCGGATCGACGTGGCTGAAACAGTTTGAAAATGAAGAGATCCGCCGTTCTACTTTTCTAAAGACACGTTCGACAGAATTTCTATAGCCGTGTTGTTCGACGCGGTAGCTGTAGTTTTCGCGGCGAAGCCCACCGATCAGATCGTCTGCGTCATCGACGAGAAACAGCGCGTCTTCGACATCGTGTTTCTCAGCTAATGCAGTGAGAAATTCTCGTGCGATCGGAATCGTATACGTCGGAAACAGCCGCGAATGAAGGATTCTGTTCGTTTTAGGATCGACGGAAGCGTACAGCCAGTACTGCTCGTCGTTGATCCGGATCGCCTTCTGATCGACCGCAACGTGATCCGGTTCTTCCCATCAGCTGGCTGTAGATTGGCTTTCTGTACCCAATTGTGAACAGCAACACGACTTCGTTGGACACCCAATTCCTCAAGAAAAATAACTGTATTCGAGAGTGACAATCCAGCGAGATGGTGGCGAATACCCTTTTCAATGATCTCGCGGGGTGTCCGCTCTCGCTCCACAAACTCCAAGTCGATCTACTCGGTACGCTCGGTGAGGCGGGCGGTTTTCGGCATAGAGCACTGAATCCTCGTCCCGCCTCTTCCTTAACTTAACACCGCTCCCCGTCGCGGGGACATGTTTATGAACGAGTATGATAGATTTTGGACGACATGGTGGAAGCTGAAGTCCACGTCATCGACCGCGGCGGGCTGAACTGCGACATGAACTACATGATGGAGGCGAACACCATCGGGAGCCACGACGAGCCGAATCCCAACACCGAGTACGGGGAGATCCCGGTGTGGAACCTCGTCATCGACCACCCCAAGGGGACGATCCTCTGGGACACCGGATCGCACCACGACGCCGCCGACGGCCACTGGCCGGAGGGGCTCGTCCAGGCGTTCTACCCACACGACGCGAGCGAGCACCGCCTCGACGACGACCTGGAGGCGGCGGGCTACTCGCTCGACGACATCGACGCGGTGTTTCAGAGCCACCTCCACCTCGACCACGCCGGCGGCCTGGAGTTCTTCGCGGGCACCGACACGCCCGTCTACGTCCACGAGGAGGAGCTGAAGTTCGCCTACTACAGCGCGAAGACCGACGAGGGGAGCAGCGCGTACGTCCTCGACGACTTCGACCACGACCTGAACTGGCGGGTGCTCCACCGCGACCGCGAGGAGCACTTCACCGACCTCGAATTCGTCCGCTTCCCCGGCCACACGCCCGGGCTCACCGGCTCGGTACTCCACCTCGACGACGAGGGGACACTCGTGTTCACCGGCGACCAGGTATACATGGACGAGAACTACGAGGCGGGGACCCCGCTCGGCGGGCCCCTCGTGTGGGGGAAGACGGAGTGGGCCGAGAGCCTGAACCGGATCCGCGAGCTGGAGCGGCGCCACGACGCCGAGGTCGTGTTCGGGCACGACCCCGACCAGTTCGCGGCGATCCAGCCGGGGTGGGGAGTGTGAGCTACGAGCGCTCCGTCTCCGCCGAGCCGCACGAGCTCTCGCCCGAGGCGGTCTGGGAGGTCCAGATGCCGGCGGTCCGCGTCGGCGCGGGCGCGGCCGACGAGCTCGGCTACCAGCTGGGACAGCTCGGGCTCGACGGCGACGAGCGTGGGCTGATCGTCACCGACTCCGACCTCGTCTCGCTTGGCCACGCCGACCGCGTCGCCGACGAGCTGGCCGCCGACGGGTTCGACGTGGACGTGTACGACGGCGTCGAGCGCGAGCCGAGCGTCGAGGCGGTCGGCGAGTGCATCGCGTTCGTCCGCGAAGAGATGGGCGACGACGGGTACGACTTCTACCTCGGGCTCGGTGGGGGAAGCTGTATGGACACCGCGAAGGCGACCCGGGCCGTCATCGCGAACGGCGGCGACGTGCTCGACTACGTGGCCGCGCCGACCGGCGCGGGCGAGGACCTCACCGAGTCGGGCCCGCCGCTGATCCTGCTGCCGACGACGGCGGGGACCGGCTCCGAGATCTCTCCCGTCGCGATCCTCTCGGTGCCCAAGAAGAACATCAAGGAGGGGATCTCCAGCCCGCACGTCCGCGCCGACGCCGCGGTTCTCGACCCGACGCTCACCACGACGCTGCCGCCGGACCTCACGGCGAAGACCGCGATGGACGCGCTCGGCCACGCGATCGAGGGGTACACCACCCACCGGTACGACGACCTCCTCCGGCCGGAGGATCCCGCCGATCGCCCGGTGTACGCCGGCCGCACCGGCTTCACAGAGATGTTCAGCGAGAAGGCGATCGACCTGCTCTCCTCGAACGTGCGTCGCGTCGTCAACAACGGCGACGACGTCGAGGCGCGCGGCGCGATGCTGAAGGGCGCGCTGTTCGGCGCGATCGCCGGGCTCACGGCGGGCGCGAGCCTCGCGCACGCGATGGCGTACCCCGTCGGCAACAACTATCACACCTATCACGGGGAGACAATCGCGGCGCTCACGCCCGCGAGCACGCTCGGCTACAACGTCGCCAGCGACCCGCCGCGGTTCGCGACGGTGGCGGAGATGCTCGGTGCCGACACCTCGGGTATGAGCACCCGCGAGGCCGCCGACGAGGCCCGCGAGGAGTTCGTTCGCCTCCAGCGCGACCTCAACGTGCTCCCGAGCGGGCTCAACGAGCTGGCCGGAATCACCGACGACGACATCGGCGTACTCGCCGAGAGCACCGTCGAGAGCCAGCAGCGGCTGCTCCGGTGTAACCCGCGCCCCGTGACGAAGGAGGACGTCGAGGCGGTGTTCCGGGACGCGCTGTACAACTGGGAGTGAGGGGATCGACCGACGGCGGGCGAGCGGCAAGCCGTGATCGAGTACGGCGGTCAGTGCTCGGCGACCGGGACGAACGGCTCGAAGTCGTCGACGTTCCGGGTGACGACCGTCATCCCCTTCGCGTCGGCGACCCCGGCGATGAGCAGGTCCGCCGCGGCCGCGTCGGCGGCCCGTCGCGTGTGGTCGTCGGACCGGAACAGGTCCGCCTCGAAAGCGCTCGCCGCGGGGGCGTGGTCGCCCGTGATCGACACCACGTCGAGCCAGTCGAACGCGGCCGCGAGTCGCTCCGGGTCGAACGAGTCGTCGAGACGGAGGCCGACCGCGACCTCCTTGTAGTTCATCGCGGTCGTCGCGAACTCCTCTTCCTCGTGCACTTCGAGGAACCGCCGAACGTCGTCGGAGCCGCCCAAGTAGTCGATCAGAAAGGTGGTGTCGAGCAGATACCGCGTCACGCGGACCCCCCGACGTTGCCGTCGTTCACGTCGTCGAGATCGTCAGCGTCGTCGTCCTAGCGAGCCTCGTCGACCGCGCCCGCGAGCCGATCGATCGCCGCGGTCTGTCGCTCGGTCGCGGACTCGTCGAAGCGCTCCCGCGACGCGGCCGTGGCCTCGCGGAGCGAGTCGGCCTCCTTGGCCGACAGCGACCCGAACCCGTCGCGCCAGTCGCCCTCGCTCTCGTCGATCAGCCGATCGATGAGGTCGGTGAAGCTCTCGTCGTCGCGCTTCCGAGCGCGAAGCCGCTCGTACACCTCCTCGCGGACGCCGATCGTTTTCGTTGCCATCTCGTGTTTGTGTCTGTGTTTGTGTGTTTAAAGCCTGTCTCCGCATTCTGCTGTGGAACAATTTCTACTTGGTACAGTGAGAGAGCAAGGATCAGAAACCCAAAAAGAATAACGACCCCGATGACTGGCGCGACAGCACGATTGTCGTCTATTCTTGATGTGTTGATTAAGCGTCCACTCATTGTGGATTCATCTGAACACGCTGTGTATCCTCTACCGACGGCCAGATGGCTAGTCGAATATCTGCAGGGTTCGGAATGATATAGAGGAACCAGTACGCTATCATAAGATGATGAAGATAGTACGGATCAGCGATTTTAATCTGTTGCCAAATACCGGTTTGAATAGCGATGACAGCAGCCACGCCGCCGACAAATAGAGGGGCAAGTGCAATCATCCGGAGTGTGGCTTTTGCCGGCAGTCTCTCAAAATCAAGGCGAAGTCGGAACGGGACCCATGAGGTCTGTTCAATCGAAAGCGGGCAGGCAATCCGAGCGACTGCTAGGTGGGTCAGTTCGTGGAGTCCTATCGCAAGAACCGGGAAACAGATAGCAAGAAAGATTGCTTGAACTTCAGCCATATCAAGTCACTATTTGCTAAGAATTTAAATCTGGTACTGAGATTTGACGTTCATGATAATCAGATACAGTACCATATTTTGGTCTTACAGCCCCTATCGACATGTAGTCCGCCCAAACAGGTGACTGCCCACAAGCAGTTGAGTCGCTATCTCATATCGAGACGATGCGTGTCACGCTCCGTCGCTTTCGCTACTGACGTTCGAGAACTTCAAGCGCCTCGCTAAGTCGTGAGATGTACTCGTCAGGTGGGAACCGCCACCGGACCTGTCCACTCATGTGAGCTAGCGGGAGTACGTGGGTATTGACCGGTTCGGAGATGCGGTGGAGTATCCCGTGGATGGCCATGATACTCTCTGGGTCGGCATCCGTCTCCATGACGGGCTCCGGCGTGGTCGAGCGTCGGAGTGCCGGCCACGCGTTTCCGCCGAAGGTGATCACAAGATCCGGATCCAACGCCCGGAGTTCTTGCTTGAGTAAGTGTTGATACGAGGCGCGCTCGGCGGTCTACTCGACCCAGACGGTCTTGCGGTTGACGAACTCCGTGATCCCGGCCTCGGAGAGCTCCCGACCGTAGCCCGAGTCCTTGACGCCGCCGAAGGGGACACGCGGGTCCGATTTCACCAGCTGGTTCACGTACACGCAGCCAGCGTCGACGCGGCTCGCCACGCGCTCCCCGCGGTCGCGATCCTCGGTCCAGACACTTGCTCCGAGGCCGAACTCCGTGTCGTTCGCCCTGGCGATCGCCGCCTCCTCGTCGGTGACCTCGTACACCGTGGCCACTGGTCCGAATGTCTCTTCGGTGTCAACGGGACACCCCTCGGGAACGTCGGTCAGGACGGTCGGCGGATAGAACACCCCCTCTCGGTCGAGCGGTTCGCCGCCGGCCACGAGCGTCGCGCCGGCGTCGACGCTCGCGGCGACCTGCTCGTGGAGGTCCGCCATGAGGTCCGCCCGCGCCTGCGGCCCGACATCGGTCGCCTCGTCGGTCGGGTCCCCTACGACCAGCCCGTCGATCTCGTCGACCAGCGCGTCGAGGAACTCGTCGTACACGTCCGCGTGGACGACGAACCGCTTCGCGGCGATGCACGACTGCCCCCCGTTCAGGTTCCGCGCCCACGCGCCCGTCTCGGCCGCGGCCGAGACGTCGGCGTCGTCGAGGACGACGAACGGGTCGCTCCCGCCGAGTTCGAGGACGGTCTTCTTGAGTTGATCGCCGGCGCTCGCCGCGACCGCGCGGCCGGCCGGACCGCTCCCGGTCAGCGTCGCGGCCCGAACCCGGTCGTCCGTCAGGAGGTCGTCGACGAGGTCCGACGGGATCAGAAGCGTCTGGAAGACATCTTCGGGGTACCCGGCCTCCCGGAACACCTCCTCGATCGCGAGCGCGCAACCGGGCACGTTCGACGCGTGCTTGAGGATCCCGACGTTCCCGGCCGTGAGGTACGGCGCTGCGAAGCGGAACACCTGCCAGAACGGGAAGTTCCACGGCATCACCGCGAGAACCGGGCCGAGGGGCTCGTGCTCGGTTCTGACCGTAGAGCCCGGCGGGCTCGGGTGGTGGTCCGCTTCGAGGTACGCGCTCGCGTGTTCGGCGTAGTGGTCGCAGACCCACGCGCACTTTTCGACCTCGCCGACCGCCTGCGAGATCGGTTTCCCCATCTCCCGCGTCATCGTCTCCGCGTACTCCCGCTTGTTCTCCCTGAGCACGTCGGCCGCGTTCGCGAGGAGGCGCTCTCGGTCTCGGATCGACCGGGTCCGCCACTCCTCGAACGCCCCCGCCGAGCGGTCCAACGCCTCGGCGACATCGGCTTCGTCGTGTTCGTCGTACGTCTCGACGCGCGCCCCGGTTGCCGGATTCACGACATCCATGTCGAATGGGCACGACACACAGGCATATTAACATTGGTCACGCCGAGGAACTCACGACCAACTGGGTTTCGCGCACGCCGTGTGTGCCTCAGATCCTGATAAAGGCGGGTAATAGGGGCGTAATACGAGAAATATAGCCCCACGTGTGTCACGGACCTACACATTTATGTAGTGAGCGATACTCACGGATGATTGTTAACAATGGAAACCAGAAATGGAAATGCCGAAAACAAGCATAACCGAAACAACGACCGGGGGGCGGGTTCGGCGAGCCGATCGCCAATCGGCCGGCGGCGTTTCCTACAGGCCGCCGGCGCGGGGACGGCGGTCGCGCTCGCCGGCTGTTCGGGCGGGGGCGGCGACGGCGGCCCCGTGACGCTCGGCGCCGCGTACATCCTCTCCGGGTTCGCGTCGCTGTACGGCGAGGAGGCCGAGCGCGGGATCGATTTCGCGCAGGCGGAGATCAACGACAACGGCGGGATCGACGGGCAGGAAGTCGAAGTGCTCGTCCGCGACACCGAGGCGAGCGGCGACACGGCGATCCAGCAGATCCGCAGCCTCGTCCAGGAGGACAACGTCGACGGGCTGTTCGGGCTCGATTCCAGCGGCGTCGCGCAGGCCGTCGCGCCGCAGATATCGCAGCTCCAGATACCGTTCATGATCACGCACGCGGCGACCCCGTTCGTCACCTCGCCGCAGGGCGAACACGAGGACTCCGTCGGCAACGAGTACGTGTTCCGCGACTCCAACAGCCTCGCACAGGACATCTACGGGGCCGCGCGGGTCGCCGAGGAGCTCGACGCGACCGAGTGGGCCACCATCGGGCCGGACTACGCGTTCGGGTACGAGACGTGGGACTACTTTCAGGCGTACTGTAACGGGCTCGGCGTCGAAGCCGAGTTCACGGCCGAGCAGTTCCCGGCGCTGGCGACGAGCGACTACACGCCCTTTATCAGTTCCATCCTCGACGCCGACCCGGACGCGGTTCTCACCCCGCTGTGGGGGGCGGACCTCACGACGTTCATCGGACAGGCCGAGGACGCGGGCTGGTTCGACCAAATCGACCACACGCTGTTCAGTGTCGGGATGGGGACGGACTACCCGAGCGACGGGAGTCCGCTCCCGGAAGGGGAGTACGCCTCCACCCGGTACGACCCGTTCGTCCCCGACACCGAGGCGAACAACTCGTTCCGCGAGGCGTACTACGAGGAGTACGAGTCGCTCCCAACGTACAACGCCGAAGGGGCGTACCGCGCGCTCCACCTATACAAGGAAGCGATCGAGTCCGCAGGGAGCACGGAGGCCGGCGCGCTCGTCGACGAGTTCTCCGGCATGGAGCACTCGGGCCCGGTCGGCGACTACCGGTTCAGCGAGACGAACCAGGCGACCGTCGGGTCCATCTGGGGCACCGTCACGTACGACGACGAGTGGGAGAGCAACGTGCTCGATCCCGTGAACCGGTACGAGGCCGGTCCCGACGTGCTGTCGGAAGCGCTCGGCGACTCCGACCTCCCGACGGGTATCTAAGCCCGTCGCGATCCCATGAGTCTCACATCCCTCGTTCCGCTGATCGGTATCTCCGACGTTGTCATCGGGCTGAGCCTCGGCAGTCGCCTCTTCCTGATCGCCGTCGGGCTGAGCCTCATCTTCGGCGTGCTCGGCGTGCTCAACTTCGCGCACGGCGGGTTCTATATGCTCGGGGCGTACGTCACCCTCGCGGTCGTCTCGAACGTCGTCGACAACTTTTGGCTCGCCGCGCTCGCGGGCGCCCTCGCGGTCGGCGTCGTCGGCGCCGCGATCGAGCTCTCGGCGATCCGCCGGCTGTACGAGCGGGTCGACTCGGACCTCGACCAGCTTATCGTCACGTTCGGCTTCGTGCTCGTGATCCACGAGACGGTCCGGTTCGTCTGGGGGTCGGGGTCGTACTCGATCGATCCCCCGGACGCGTTCAACTTCTCCGTGTCGCTCGGCGGGAGCACGTTCAACGCCTACCGGCTGGTCGTCATCGGCCTGGCCGTCGCCGTGCTGATCGGGCTCTGGCTGTTCATCACGCGCACATACTTCGGATCGCTGGTCAGAGGGACATCCTCCGACCGGGAGATGGCGGCCATGCTCGGCGTCGACGTGCCGCGGCTCTACACCGGGGTCTTCTTCCTCGGCAGCGTGTTGGCCGGGCTCGGCGGCGCACTGTCGGCGCCGCTCCAGGCGACCAGCCCGGCGCTCGGCGACCAGGTGATCATCGACGCGTTCATCGTCGTGGTCATCGGCGGGCTCGGGTCCATGGGCGGCGCGTTCGTCGGCGCGATGCTCATCGGCATGATGCAGAGCCTCGGCCCGCAGTTCGTCAGCGCGGGCAGCATCGCGATCCCGTTCCTGGCGATGGTGATTGTGCTCCTGATCCGTCCAGAGGGGCTGTTCGGGGGGATCGGTGAATGAGCGCGACCGACACCGGCGGCCGGGTCAGCCGGTTCGGCTCGGCCGTCGCCGAGGGGTGGACCCGCGAGCGGTTCGGCCTCCTCGGCGCTGTCGCGCTCGTCACGATCGCCTTCGGGCCGCCGTTCCAGGTGTACCTGTTCACCGACTTCCTCGTCGTCGCGCTGTTCGCGCTCGGGTTCAACCTGCTGTACGGCTACACGGGCCTGCTCTCGTTCGGTCACGGCCTGTTCTACGCGGGGGGCGCGTACGGGATCGCGATCGTGTTGCGGGACCTCGGCCCGGTGATCGCCGACGTCGTCGGCGCCGGGATCTCGCCGCTCGTTACGTTCGTCGGCGGCGGCGTCGTCGGCCTCGCGCTCGTCGTCGTCGTGGCCCTCCCCGTCGGGTGGCTCAGCGTTCGGCTCGAAGAGATCTACTTCGCGCTGATCACCCTCGCGTTCGGGATGTTGGGCTACTCGCTGATCATCCAAGACCCCGCCGGGCTAACGAACGGGACCGACGGGATCATCGTTCTGCTCGGGACCGTTGACCTCGGCGGTGCGAGCGTCCCGGTCGGCGGCCGGCGGGTCTACTACGTCATCTCGGCCGTCACCGTGGTGACGGCGACGTACGGCGTCTGGCGCGTCGTCAACTCCCCGTTCGGAACCGTCTGTAAGGCGATCCGCGAGAGCCCCGACCGCGCGGCCGCGCTCGGGATCGACGTCAGACACCACCGCTGGATGACGTTCATCCTCTCGGCGATGATCGTTGGCGTCGCCGGCGTGTTGCGCGCGGGACTCGCGAGCGTCGCGTCCCCAGGGCTCACGCACTGGTCGACGAGCGCGATCGCGGTCATCGCAACCGTGATCGGCGGCGCAACCTACTTCTCCGGGCCGATAGTCGGCGCGTTCGTCTTCCTGTACATCCGGTGGGCGATCAGCCGGTTCCCGACGCTCGAAGCGTACTGGGAGCTGTTCTTCGGCGCGCTGCTCATCGCCGTCGTGCTGTTCTTCAAGCAGGGGGCCGTCGGCGGCCTCCACCTGCTCCGCGATCGGCTGGTCGGTGACGGCGGTGCCGGCGGGTCGGACCGAGGGGGCAGCGGCGCCCTCAATGCCAACGCGAACCCGACCGCGTCGGACGGAGCGGCCGAATCGGGCGATGACAACGCGCAAACGGACGGAGGTGACGCCTCGTGACGACCGTACTCAAGACCGAAGATCTTCGCAGACAGTTCGGGGAACTGACCGCCGTCGACGACGTTTCAATCGGGATTGACGACGACGCGATCACCAGCATCATCGGCCCCAACGGGGCCGGGAAGACCACCTTCTACAACCTGCTGACGGGGGTGCTTCAGCCGACGGCCGGGTCGATCTGGCTGCGGAGCGGCGACGGGGACGACCTGACCGACATCACCAGCGCAGAGCCGCACGAGGTGGCGCAGGCGGGGCTCTCCCGGTCGTACCAGATCACGAATATCTTCGAGGGGCTCACCGTCCGCGAGAACGTGCGGGTCGCCCGGATCAGCCACGACGGGTCCCGGCTCGACTTCCGCTCGCGGGCGACCGGCGACGAGTCGGTCGAGGCCGACGTCGAGGAGCTGCTGGAGCTCACCGGGTTGACCGACATCGCGGACGCAGCCTGCGACACGCTGAGCCACGGCGAGAAGCGGACCGTCGAGATCGCCTTGGCCCTCGCCATCGAGCCGAACGTGTTCCTCATGGACGAGCCCACCGCGGGGATGAACCCGACGGAGGTGTCCGAGATCGTCTCTCTGATCCGGGAGCTCGACGCGGACCTTGACGCCACGTTCGTCGTGACGGAGCACAACATGGACGTCGTCACCGACATCTCCGACCGGATCGTCGTGCTCGCCGAGGGGTCGATCCTCGCCGACGGGACGCCGGAGGACGTGTTGGCGGACGAGCGAGTGACGGAAGCGTACCTAGGGAGTGACAGCGTATGACAATACTCACCGTCGACGACATAAACACGTACTACGGCAACAGCCACGTCCTCCACGGCGTCTCGCTGGAGATCGATGAGGGGGAAGTGGTGACGCTGCTCGGGCGAAACGGTGCGGGGAAGACGACGACGATGCGCTCTATCATCGGCGCCTCGCCGCCGCGGTCCGGGTCGATCACGTACCGCGGCGAGGAGATCGCGGGGCTGTCGTCCGACGAGATCAACGGGCTCGGGATCTCGCTCGTGCCCGAAGACCGGCGGGTGTTCCCTACCCTGACCGTTCAGGAAAACCTCCGCCTGGCGCACAACCTCGCGAGCGACCCGCGGCCGGTCGAGGAGATGTACGAGCTGTTCCCGGCGCTCGACGACCTCCGGGACAGCAACGGACGGAACCTCAGCGGCGGCGAACAGCAGATGGTATCGGTCGCTCGGGCCCTAGTCCAGGCGCCCAACCTGCTGTTGCTCGACGAGCCGACCGAGGGGCTCGCGCCGGTGATCGTCGACGACCTCGAAGAGATCGTCCAGACGGTGGTCGACCAGAACGTCACGGTCCTGTTGACCGAACAGAACGTCGACTTCGCGTTCGGGCTCGCCGAGCGAGGATACATCATGGACACCGGCGAGATCGTCTTCGACGGCACCGTCGAGGAGATCCGGGAGCGCGAGGACCTCCTCGAGACGTACCTTTCCGTTGGGACCGCCGATGCCTGAGGACCTCACGCTCCGCCCGTTCTTCTGGCGGGCGACGCGGCTCTTCCCGGAGACGGAGGTCGTCTCCCGCACCCACGACGGGACCAGCCGGTACACGTACGCCGACTTCGGCGACCGCGTCCGTCGGCTCGCGACCGCCCTCGATGACCTCGGCGTCGAGCCCGGCGACCGCGTCGGGACGCTCGGGTGGAACACGCACCGACACCTAGAGGCGTACTACGCGGTCCCGCTCTCCGGCGCGCAGCTCCACACGGTGAACCTCCTGTTACAGGACGACAACGTCGAGTACATCGTCAACGACGCCGCGGACGACGTGCTGGTCGTCGACCGCGAGGCCGTGGCGGTCCTCGACCGCCTGTGGGACCGGATCGAGGGCGTCCGCGAGGTCGTCGTCATGGACGACGCGGTCCCGGAGACGGAGGCGGACCTGCCGCTGTGGGCGTTCGAGGAACTGATCGCGGACGCGGACCCGACGGCGTCGTGGCCGCCGCTCTCCGAGGACGACCCGGCCGGGATGTGTTACACCTCTGGGACGACCGGGCGGCCGAAGGGCGTCGAGTACACGCACAAGATGCTGTACGCCCACGCGATGATGGTGATGACGCCCGCCGCGCTCGACATCGCCGAGGAGGACGTGGTGATGCCGGTCGTCCCCATGTTCCACGTGAACTCGTGGGAGTTCCCGTATGCCGTGACGATGGCGGGCGCGAAGCAGGTGTATCCGGGACCCTCCCCGGACCCCGCGGACCTCGTCGAGCTGATCGAGGCCGAGGGCGTGACGCTCACCGCGGGCGTCCCGACCGTCTGGATCGACGTGCTCGACCACTTGGACGAACACGGCGGCGACCTCTCCTCGCTGGAGCGCATCGTCGTCGGTGGCAGCGCCGCGCCGCGAGAGGTGATGCGGCGGTACGAGGACGAACACAACGTGACGATCGAACACGCCTGGGGGATGACCGAGACGATGAGCATCGGCTCGGTGTCGCGGCCGAGCGCCGGAACCGCGGACGGCAACCACGAGGCGGCCCTCGACAAGCGGGCAAAGCAGGGGCTGCTCTCGCCCGGGCTGGAGATGCGGGTCGTCGGGGACGACGGCGAGCCGGTCGCGTGGGACGGCGAGGCGTTCGGCGAGCTGCTCGTCCGGGGGCCGACGGTCGTCGGCGAGTACTACAACCGCCCGGATGCCAACGAGACGGACTTCGTCGCGGCCGAGGACGGCGGCGCGCGCTGGCTCCGCACCGGCGACATCGCCACCGTCGACGAGGACGGCTACATTGAGGTCGTCGACCGCGCCAAGGACGTGATCAAGTCGGGCGGCGAGTGGATCTCCAGCATCGAGCTGGAGAACGCCCTGATGGCGCACGACGACGTCGCGGAGGCCGTCGTGATCGCGGCGCCGCACGAGCGCTGGCAGGAGCGACCGCTGGCGTTCGTCGTGCCGAAGGCGGACCGCGAGCTCGACGTGGACGCCGTCCGGGCGTTCCTCGAAGCGGAGTTCCCGCGCTGGTGGCTCCCGGACGACGTGAGGTTCCGCGAGGAGATCCCGAAGACCGCCACCGGGAAGTTCGACAAGAAGACGCTCCGAGAGACCGTCGAGGACCCGGCGCTGCCGTACGCGCCGGGCGACGGGGGTGGCGAATGACCGACGACGCGACGCCGGTGGGCGGAGGCGGGGCAGACGACCCCGCCCCGACGCCCGCCGACGCCCTCCCAGACCTCTCGGGGGAAGTGGCCGTCGTCACCGGCGGGGGACGCGGGATCGGCCGCGCGATAACCCTCGGGATGGCCGCCGCGGGGGCGACGGTCGTCCCCTCGGCGCGGACGGCCGCGGAGGTCGAGGGCGTCGCCGACGAGGCCCGCGATCTGGGCGTCGACGCGCGCGGGATCACCGCCGACGTGACCGACGACGACGACGTGGCGGCGCTGGTCGAGGAGACCGTCGAGGCGTTCGGCTCGCTCGACGTTCTCGTCAACAACGCCGGGTTCAACCCGGGGAACGCGCTCGGCGACCCAACGGAGGTCGAGGCGGACGCGGTCGACGGCGTCCTCGACGTGAACCTGCGAGGGGCGTTTCGAACCCTCCGGGCCGCCGGTCCGCACCTGCGCGAGGCGGAGGGGAGCGTCGTCAACGTCGCCAGCGTGGCGGGGGAGGTCGGTCTCCCGAGACAGCATCCGTACGTCGCGTCGAAGCACGGCCTCGTCGGGCTGACGAAGAGCGCGGCGATGGACTGGGCGCCGGACGTGCGGGTGAACGCCGTCGCACCCGGCTACGTCGCGACCGACCTGACCGAAACCCTTCAGGAGAACGACCGGCTCCGGGAGTCGATCCTGGACCGAACGCCGCTCGACCGCTTCGCCGAGCCGACGGAGATCGCCGGCCCGGTCGTCTTCCTCGCGAGCGACGCGGCGAGCTTCGTCACCGGCGAGACGCTCGCCGCAGACGGCGGCTGGACGGCGCGGTGAGCCGTCGGCGGCGGGGTCAAATCCGCTCGGTCTCGCCCTCGACGTAGGCGAGCGTCCGCGCCGCGAGCTCGGGGACCTGCGTCTCCATCTTCGGGTACAGCGGGTCGTCGCTGTCGTCGTTCAGGTGCCGCGCGAGGAACATCTCGCCGAGCCCCGCCATCTTGTACGCCGCGAGCGCGCGGTAGAACCGCTCGTGGACGAACTCGCGCCCCGTCGCCGCCTCGTAGCGAGCAATCAGCGCTTCGCGGGTCGGGTACCCCTCGCGGGCGGTGAACGTCGACATCAGGTCGGGCATCGCCGGGTCCGGGTCGCCCTCGTCGTGCCAGAACAACAGGAGCCAGCCGAGGTCGGCGAGGGGGTCGCCGAGCGTCGACAGCTCCCAGTCGAAGACGGCGACGACCTCGGGCGGCGTCCCAGGTCCGTACATCACGTTGTCGAGCTTGAAGTCGCCGTGAACGAGCGTCTCCGAGTGGTCGTCGGGGGCGTTGTCGGCGAGCCACTCGCCAACAGCGACCAGGTCGGGCACCTCCCTGACGGCCGCCGTCGTCTCGAAGGCCCAGTCGAGCTGGTCCGTCCATCGCTCGACCTGCCGGGCGGTGTACCCCTCCGGGCGACCGAACTCGCCGAGGCCGACCGTCTCGTAGTCGACGGCGTGGACCGCCGCCAGTGTGTCGACGATTTCGGCCCCGATCCGCTCGCGGGCGACCAGGTTGGCGAACCGCTCCGGCTCGGCGTCGCGCAACACGTCGCCGTCTGTCCGCTCCATGACGTAGAAGTCGCTCCCGAGGACCGCGGGGTTGTCGCAGGCGCGCAGCGTCGTGGGAACCGGAACCGCGGTGTCACCGAGCGCGTCGACAACGCGGTGCTCGCGGAGCACGTCGTGGGCCGTGTCCGCCGTCTCGCCGGGCGGCGGTCGCCGGATCACCAGCTCGCGGTCGCCCCACGTGACGAACAGCGTCTCGTTCGAGTGTCCCTCCGCGTGTCGCTCTAAGTCGAACGAGTCCGCCGGCCCGAACTCGTCTGCGAGGTACGCTCCGAGCGCGTCGGCGTCGACCAGCCTGTCGAGGTATTCGGGGTCGGTCACGTCCGACCTCCCCCCGCCCGACGCGGACCGGCGGCGACCGATCCCGACCGTCTCTCACCCGAACGACGTTTGTTGGAATTGGCAGATTCAACTAACATTGTAAATCTATTTATCTGTGTTGGGGTGTTAACTTCGCCCAGTATAGACTTTTGGGGAGAATATCCGGAAGCTCTATTTACATTGCTAAACAAAAGTCGGTATGGAGTACGACGACATCGGACGCGGACCTGAAGTCGCCGACGCCGTCAGGGAGTTCGTCGACGAGACGGTGCTCCCGGTCGAGCGCGAGTGGCTCGGCCGGGGACCAGTCCCGCCGGCGGAGATCGAGGCGCTGCGCGACGTCGCACGCGACAGGGGGATCTACGCGCCGCAGGTCGACGAGGCCTACGGCGGGCTCGGGCTCGGCTTCCGCGAGATGCTGCCCGTGTTCGAGGAGGCGGGGCGGAGCCTGCTCGGCCCGACCGCGCTCCGGTGTGCGGCGCCGGACGAGGGGAACATGCACACCCTCGAGATCGCGGCCACGGACGACCAGAAGAAGCGCTGGCTCCGCCCGCTCGCGGCCGGCGAGATCGACTCCGGGTTCGCGATGACCGAGCCGATGGAGGGCGGGGGGTCTGACCCAAAGATGCTGGCGACAACCGCCGAGAAGGACGGTGACGAGTGGGTCATCGACGGGCACAAGTGGTGGACGACGGGCGGACTCGACGCCGACGTCCTCCTGACGTTCGCGCGGACGGACCAAGAGGCGCACCCGTACGCGGGCTGTTCGGTCATCCTCGTGCCCGCCGACGCCGACGGTGTCGAGATCGTCCGGAACATCCCGCACCTCGGCGAGGGGCTGGTGGGGACGACGCACGCCGAGATACGGTTCGATAACGTCCGGGTCCCGGTCGAGAACACGCTCGGCGAGGAGAACGAGGGGTTCACCCTGGTACAGCGGCGGCTCGGCCCCGCCCGGCTCACCCACTGTATGCGGTACGCCGGGATGGCCGACCGCGCGCTCGACATCGCGACCGCCTACCTCTCCGAGCGGGAGGGGTTCGGCGAACCGCTCTCGGAGAAGCAGGGGCCGCGGTTCCGGATCGCCGACCGCCGGACCGAGCTCCACGCCGCCCGCACGATGGTCAGACACGCCGCCGGCCGGATCGCCGACGGCCACGAGGCGCGCATCGAGGTGGCGATGGCAAAAACGTTCGCGGCGAACGTGACGCAGGAGGCGATCGACGACGCCCTCCAGTTCTGCGGCGGGAACGGGATCGCCTACGACCTGCCGATCGCGCGCTTCCACGAGAACGTCCGGCAGTTCCGGATCGTCGACGGCGCCGACGAGGTCCACCGGCGGTCGATCGCTAGGGACGCCTTCGAGGACCCGCCGACGGAGGAGTTAGAAACCGTCACGCGCTTTGGCGAGTTCGACTGAGCCGACGGTCGCGGTCGGCGGTCACGCTCCGTCATCGTCCTCCTGAAACACCTCGAACAGCTCGGGGTCGGTCCCGAACTTGAGGACGTTCGTCACGACGGAGTTACGGAGGTTGGCGATAAGCTCGCCGTACTCCTTGTAGAAGTTGTGGATCCACTTCGACTCCTGTTCGCGGTCTTTGAACATCATGATGGTCTTCCACTGGTAGTCGCCGTCGGAGAGAAAGTACATGAACGTGTGGCGGCTCGACTGGATGTGTTCGAGCGCGTCCCGCCAGTTGTCATCAAACCCCTCGGGGTTGAACTGGAACTCGAACAGCGAGAAGAAGAGCTGCTCCTCGTTGGGGACGAGCGCCTCGCGGAACACGCCGTCCTCGCGCATCCGCCGGATCGACTCGCTGACCGTCACGTGAGAGACGTCGATGTCGTGCTCCGCTTCGAGGAGGTCCCGGAGCTTCCGGGAGGTGAGCTGCGGGTCGCGCGCGAGTTCCTGGAGGATGATCGTGTCCCGCTCGGAGAGGTTCCAGTTGGGACGCGGCTGTTTCTCGGGCATTCCCTCCGTGTAAGTGGACGCGTCACGGTAATCAGTATTTGGGCCGCGGCCTCCGTCGGTCCGGAAGCGGGCCCGCGCCGCGAGTCACGGACGCACGTAACGCACATCGTCGAGGTAGAAATCTCGATAGAACTGTCCGAAGTCGACGTACTGGTGCCAGCCGTTCGGGAGCGAGATAAGATCGTGACGAGCGAGCGTCTCGAAAAAACGCTCCGAGAAGTCGGCGTTTCGCCCAGTCAGCCAGCTTTTGGCAAACTCGCGGTAGACGCCGATCTGATCGCGAGCCGAACATTCGCCGGCGAGTGGGTTCTGCGGACGCAGTTCCGACAGGTGTCGCTCGTGGCGGTTTCCGGGATCCTGAACGAGGAAGACGATGTCCGGATGGTCAGTCTCCCAGTCATAGTAGAACGTGTATGAAAGTCGCCGGTTGACCTCCTCTCGGGGAGGAAAGTCTGTATCAGAGAGAACCGTCTCGACGCTACCGATGGCCGTCTGCTGTAGCTCTCGGAGCGTCGGCTCCGTTGGCTCGTCGATCTCCGATAGGGGCTTGTGAGCGGTCGTTTCGTCCATCTTCTTTATTAGGTCTCGTACGTGCTAATTGAGAGTTCAGATTGTCCAATTAATACAAATGTCTATAACTGAGATTGAGATAACCAGCTCAGGACGGTTTGCTCAGCATCGTCGACATCTGAGATCAAATTCGCCCCACCGAGGAGATTTTTCACACTCTCACCCGTTACAGCCGGTTCTACACCAGTCGCTTGTTTGGCTTCGGCGACCTGACTACTTCGGGTAACAGACAATCCACTCTCTCCGCGCTGACCACAGACGAACTCCACATTATCGACTTCTGCTGGGGCAGCTTCGCGGACGGGCGCGTCGAATAGTGGATCACCAAGTAGGAGCAGCCGAATCGGCGGGAACTGCTCAGCAATCTCTGCGTTGAACGTCACAACAGAGATATGAAGAGAGACCGTTATTAATTAGTGAACATACACTACTATGTTTGGGATTTCTATACATTGTATTTGACTAGCGATTGAAATAATACATTTAGACAGTATCTGGCGTTAGGAATTCAAACCAGCGCGTTCATGTTAACTGATTGAATAAATTGTTTCATTAAAAAATAATTTATAGCTTGAACAAATCAGGTATAAGCATACGCGTATGAGAGAGCAACAGGTCGGGATCTGGTGTAAGAGAGGAACAAAAATCACAATATCAATCATATTACTAATTTTGTTAATATCGGCTGGTGTCATGACGACACCGGCAGAAGCAGCGGATGAAGATGTCAAGATCGGAGTTGTTGTAGGTGACGGTCCGCAGTACGACAATAATGAAACTGTCACTCTTTGGATGGGTGCTGTGGATACGTCCGTAACACCATCATCCGGAGTAGCAAACAAAGAGCTCACCGTCACAGTCCGCAGTGATTCAACGAGCCAGCAGATTCTAAATCGCACCATACGTACTAACAGTTCTGGAGTTGCAATTCTTGATGTTAATATGTCAAATTATTCTAACGGAGAATACTTTGTTACCGTTGAGTCAGCAACACAGCGTACGTTTGCTAGTTTCACTGCTGGACGAACAGTTAACGGCGTCAATTTTCCGAGACCCGCATTTGTGAATAAGCAGACGAACTTCACGTTTCACGCTCAAAATGCGGCAAAACCGGTTGAAAATATCACACGTACAGTTAATATAGAGGGACCGGACGGTACTGTTGAAAGCAAGACCGTCACTACCGGGTCGGATGGATTTGCGACAGTTCCGTTTACTCCGTCTGAGCCTGGTGATTACAGAATCACCGATCAGAACTCAGAAATCTCTGAGCAAGTCACAGCCACCGAGTACGTCGCCAAGTTGGCTCTTGAGTATGATGTCGACAATCAACCTAGTGGAGATAAGGTGGAATTCGGTGGATACCTGTATGATCAATCGGGGTTGGCGGCTAACAAAGATCTCCGGATTAGGGTAATTAACCGCGATAACGACTCAACAGCCGCAACAATAGAGACAGCAACAAACCAAGTTGGCCTGTTTACAGCTGAGTGGGAAGCACCGAATAAACAGGCTGACTACCGGTTAGTAGGACAGACTGACGATGGAAGTAAGGTGGTTGTACAGGATTCATTATTCGAACTTACTGAACCGACCGGTGCAACACAGGCCGATGGAGTCACGGTTGAAACGGACGTTAGAGCAACCTCGTCCGAAACGAATATTGTCTCACCAAGTGGGACAGCGGTTGTTGAAGTGGAGGCTGAACAGAACGGAGCACCACTTGCTGAAGAGGATATTGAGGTAAGCGTTGGGCTGAGGGATTATGACGTCGATGTGCCGCTGAAGCAGTTCACTCTCACGACAAATAATCAAGGCGTCGCCCGACAGGAATTCACTGTTCCGGAGAGTATCCCGCCCGGGACAAGAGTAAGCCCAAATGCCGCATTAGAATACAACGGCAACGTCTACACCGATGACGGATTTGGGGTCGATGTTCAGGAGTTTGAAGTTGACCTACAAGGAGAATTTGGCCTTGTTGCCGGTGAAACACAGAATATCACATTTACTGCGACGGATCCGAACGGTATTGGGGTAGCTGGTGTCCCCGTCTCGGTTGCGCTCCAAAGCCAACAATCGTTCGAGATTGTCAACACAACTGCGACGCGAACCGGTCCCGATGGGACGGCGACTTCGAGGATTACTCTCCCTGAAAAAGTTGGGACAACTGTGCCAGGGGTAGGGGGCGATATATTCATAAATGATATTCATCCGTACCGGTCGGCTAATGTTGTCGGTAGTGGACAGACTCAACAGCAGGAGCCTGGTGATGTTGACCTCACACTAAATAGACAAGAAGTATCTGCGGGAGAACAACTCTCGATAGACTTTGAGACAAGCGATGGCAATACGACGGCAATTGCAGTTCTAAGCGGTGGTGACGAGTATATCCGATATGATGTCGGACGGGAGAGCGAGCAACTACAATTAACCGTACCTGAGAATGCTGCGAGTTCGGACTATGACGTGATGATTTTGGCTATTGATGACCGCGGTGAGTTCTACACTCGCTGGGAATCTATTGATGTCGATCCCGATACCGATGTTGTGACATTTACTACCTCCTCTGCGACACCGACAGTGGGGGAGCAGGTTACATTTGATGCGTCGGCGAGTAGCATGGATGGAACTATCACCGAGTATCGCTGGAAATTCGGTGACGGAACCACCGCAAATAGCAGCTCGCCCATTACGAATCATACTTACTCTACAGAGGGAACATACGAGATCTCTCTCACAGCCTTCAACGAGAGCGGCGCGACTGAATCAGCCATCCGAGAGCTATCTGTCGACTCAGACGGTGGGGCCGAGCCGGCAATAGAGGTGAATTTGACCGTGACGCCACGTCCGGCTCCGGTCGGTTCGAATGTTACGCTGAATGCAACGACCACTCAACAAGTAGACCAATATGAATGGAGCGTGTCCCCGGTAAACAACTCAACCATTACGACATCAGTTCCGGAACTGAATCTGACGGGGACCGACATCGCACCTGGGACTTACGAGTTTACCGTCACCGCTGTCGATGCTGACGAGACGAATGCGACGACAATAAAGAACGTTACTTTCGTAGATAACGAGGCGCCGGCAGCGCGGTTGAGCGTTCCTGACTCAGTTCCGGTTGATGACACAGTGACGTTGAACGCTACTGGGAGCACCGACAACGTGGGAATAGTTGAGTACGAGTGGGTTATCAGCTCTGGAAACGACACTATCACTGAAAAATATACTATCAGTCCAAACATTACTTTGTCCAGTTCTACTCTTAATAAGACAGGCAATTATACCGCGTCTATTACAGTATTCGATCGGAGTAGAAATCAAAACACAACGTCTGACTCGTTCACGGTGAGCAACACAACCGGATTCGAGACAACTGGGATCCGAGGCCCGGTGAGCGTCAGTCTTGGTGACCGTTTCTCCGCGTCGGTGACACTCACTAACCAAGACTCCAACACGACTACTGAGTCAGTAACGCTCGGAATTGACCGCGACAAAGACGGGACACTTGAGCCTATCGAGTCGCGGAACATCACTCTTGACGGTGGTGAGACGACGACAATCGGTTCGACTGCGGATTCGCCCCCGGAGACAGGGACGTACACCTATGGTATTCTCACCTCGAACGATCGGATTGAGAAGCAGTTGACTGTCGTTGACGCAGAGTTCACGACTGCGGTCTCAACCGGGGACCCACATCTAGTTACCTTCGATGGGTTCGAGTATGATTTCCAAGCGGCCGGCGAGTACGTCTTGGTTCGTGAGCCGAATGGGTCACTAGAAATTCAGGCCCGACAGGAGCCAAGCGAGTTCAGCCGATCCGTAACGATCAATACAGGCGTTGCGACGACTGTCGACGGCCATATAATCGTCATCGATGCGACCGATGACGCACCGGTCACGATTGACGGATCGACAGTCCAGATCGAAGAGTCAGAAACGGTCTCTGTCGGAAACGGGACCGTTACTCGCGATGGTAACAGTGTTCGAGTTGTCTACCCCGGAGAAGACGATGAGGCCGGGAGAAGTGATGAGTATCTGATTGCTGACCTGTTCGAGGACCGTCTGGACATCGAGGTGAATCTCGACGCTAGCCGCACGAAAGAGGTGGAAGGCCTGTTCGGAGATCTCGACGAGAACAGCGGGAATGATATCGCATACCCGAACGGGACGACGGTTTCCACGTCATCAGACCCCGATCTGTTGTACGGGGCGTATCGCGACGCTTGGCGGGTCAACAACGAGTCGACGCTGTTCGTGTATGACGGTGACAACGGACCAGAGACGTACTTCGATCCGGCCGTCCCAGAGGACGTATTAACCGTTGATGATCTTGACGCGGAGGATCGAGCAGCGGCGGAAGAGCGTGCCGAGAACGCCGGACTCGAACCTGATACAGCTGCGTTCAGGAACGCTGTTATCGACTATGCCATCACTGGGGACGACAGTTTCCTCGTATCAGCTCAGCAGCAAAACACTACTACCACGATCAACGAAACCTCAGATTCGACGGAAGCGTCCTCTGTCACAATCGGGGAAGTACGGGGACCACAGACCGCCAGTACCGACAGTTCACTTTCGGTCTCTGTAACGTTGAGTAACCAAGCGGTAGCAAATGCTACCGAACAGGTCGTCTTCGGCGTCGACACCGATCAAGACGGCACACTCGAATCCGTGGACTCCCGTGATGTTACGATTCCGGCGGGAGACAACACGACCGTTGGTTTCGCAGCCGCTCCCGAACTTGAGACTGGGACATACACGTACGGCGTCTCCGTCGCAAGCGCCTCTCGCACGCAACAATTGGAAGTAGTGGCGCAGGACTTCGCCACGGCCGTTTCGACCGGCGACCCACACCTCGTCACGTTCGACGGGGTCGCCTACGATTACATGGCGGCTGGAGAGTACACACTCGTGCGCGAGCCGACGGGATCGCTCGAGATCCAGGCCCGTCAAGAGCCAGTCGAGCGCAGCGATTCCGTGACCATAAATACGGCACTCGCGACCACGCTCGACAGTCAGTCGGTCGTCATCGACGCGACCGACTCGACGCCCGTCCAGGTCGACGGGACACCGACTCCGATCGAAGACGGGGACGCGGTCGCCGTCGGCAACGGGACCATCGAGCGCACTGGAAGCAGCTACGTGATCGTCTATCCGGGCGAAGACGGCGAGCCGGACCCGACCGACGAGCGGGTTATCGTTGATATGTTCGATAACCGGATCGACATCGAGGTCCGACTTGATCCCGATCGCAGCACGCCCGTTGAAGGGCTTCTCGGAGACGTCGACGGAAACAGTTCGAACGACATCACGTTCGCGAACGGCATCGTCGTGTCGAATCCGTCAGATTCCAACGCGCTGTACGGTCCGTTCCGCGATGACTGGCGGGTTACCGAGAACACGACGCTGTTCGAGTACGAGGGTGATAACGGGCCGGAGACCTACTACAATCCGGCGATTCCACGTGGTAGTTTCACGGTCAATGATATCGATCCGAGCACGCGTGCTGAGGCAGAGGAGCTCGCGGCAGACGCAGGGCTCACGCCGGGCACGTCGGCCTACCGGAACGCGCTCGTCGATTATGCGTTGACTGGTGACGAGAGTTACTTCTCCTCGGCACAACAGCAGAACGCCAGTACCGATGTCAACGAGACAATCACGCCGAACCGGCCACCCGAACTGAACGGGTCGAATACGCTGTCGGTGACCGCCAAGAACGCGAGCGGTGAAATCGTTGCCGGGGCCGAAATCAAACTCTACAACGAGAGCTTCGTGATCCTCGACAGTCGACAGGCCAATCAGAGCGGTGCCGCGTCGTGGTCCACGCTGACCGCCGGCGAGTACAACGTCGAATTGTACGGGCCAGAGGGTGCCTTCTGGGGCGGTACAACCGTTACAGTGGACGCTAACGGCGCAAGCACGACGGTTCGGCGGACGGCTCCGCGGTTGTCACGGGTCGCACTTGACGGCGACGAGAACGGCGAGGGCGGCTTCTACGGCGGCCGCCCAGTTGCGATCGGTCCGGTAGTTCAGAACGACGGGCCCGAACGACCTGTGCGGGTGCGGATCCAAGTGGATACGAACAACGACGACTCCGCGGAGAAGAACGTTACTCGGGGAGGGGTTGGAACGAAAATTTCTGCCGGTGAAACTGGATCCTACGGCTACGAGTACGACTCATCGATGAACGGAATCAAGAAAGTCCGTATCCTGACAGAATCGCGTATAAATAATGAATGGATTTTAACTGACAAAACTAGCTGGTCGACAAAATTTGAAACTGAGAATAATATTATCAGCTATAATACGACAGATAGTGAGTTTAACAATTTGACTACTTTCGATGATAATACTATATACGCATTTGCGGAACCATCGCTACCGTCTGGAACACAGTCATCTAGCTACACTACACCAGCTGTACAAAATTCGCCTACTCCGACTAATCAATTTAGCTCTGTAGGGCAGTACCCTTGGAGTGCAATAGGGGCGATCGCGAAGCAAAATTCATCAAAAGTCGGCTATTGCTCCGGAGTATTAGTTGAGGATAGACACGTTCTGACTGCTGCACACTGCGTTTATGACGATGAAAACGATACTCTTGAACCTCAAGTAACAAATGATAATATAGAATTTAGGACAAAGTATGACGGGAGAATAGGACAGCGAACAGGAGTACCGATTGTTAACATTCAGATATATAAAAAATATGCTAATTACGATAGGACTTTCGGTGGACTCCAAATAAAAGGGGATCAGACCAGAGATATTGCTATACTCACTTTAGAACAAAGAGTTGGGCCAGACGTAGGAACATTCGGTTACGAATTTCACGAACCTAACAGCAGAATATATTCCGAGGAAGTACATCTAACTGGGTACCCACAAAGTAGTCTTTCATTTGTCCCCGCCCCAGATAGGCAGATAGATCTCCCTGCAGATGGCGAAGGAACATCTGTTGCTCGAATTAAATTAGACTGCCAACTGAATAACAAATGCCACTTTGTGAATTTGCCTGGGCCAATTGAACCGAATATTCAAGGAGCTAGCGGTGGTCCTGTCTGGCACACTGGTCCGCAGGGATACCCGAGAGTTATATCGGTCGCCTCTACTTCTGGAGCCGTTGGTGATTCAATTGCAACTAGGATTTCTGAGCGTAAACACAATGACATCGGTATCATGATCGACAATGGTTATACACAGTCACCCGCCGACACTCCGGATCCAAAATTAGACTTACCTACCTCATTCGAGGGTGGTCATTCTGGCTCCGCCACCGGCGATCCACATCTCACCACCTACGACGGTGTCGCCTACGACTTCCAAGCCGCCGGCGAATTCATCCTCACGAACGACAGCGACGGCAACCCGTACGTCCAGGCGCGCCTCCGCCCGGTCGCCAGCCGCGACGTGAGCGTCATCTCGGCGGTCGCCACGCAACTCAACGGGACGACCGTCACCATTGACGCTCGCGACGAACAGATGCTAACGGTTGACGGCACGTCCCAGTCGCTCGAAACGGGCGAATCCCTGACCGTCGGCGACGGCGAGATCTTCCGCACGCCCGAGAAGTACATCGTCGTCTACCCCGGCGAAGACGGTGAAGTCGACGACGGTGACTCACGGCTGGAAGCGACCGTCGCGGGTAACCGCCTCGACGTGGTCGTCAAACCGAACCGGACCGCCGTCGATTCGATGACGGGGCTCCTCGGAAGCCCGGACGGAAATCCGAACAACGATCTCATGCGCGCGGACGGCACAACGCTGTCGACACAGCCGTCCTTCGAGGCACTGTACGGCCAGTACCGCGAGGACTACCGCGTCACCGCCGAGAACTCGCTGTTCGACTACGATGCTGGCGAGAGCGCGGCCGGGTTCTACGATCCGAACTATCCGTCCGAACAGGTCACCGTCGACGATCTTCCAGCAGACGACCGCGAAGCCGCAATCGAGGCGGCAACGAACGCCGGACTCGATCCCGGCACGGCTCACTTCCGTGACGCGGTGATCGACTACGCGCTCACTGAAGACCGGTCGTTCATCACGTCCGCCTCGAGAGCCGCAGACGAGACGGAGGTGACGACTGATGCGACGTCAACCGACATCGCGCTCACGGCACCCGAACTTACCGTCGAAAACGACTCGGAGCGAGTAGTGACCGAAGAACGGCCGCTAGACGTTACAGTCGCGGCTAGCCATCCCGATCCGGACAACGTTCGGGTCATTGTTGCGAACGGGACGGAGATTGTCTTCGAGGAGAACGTCAGCGGTACCTTCGACAGCGAGCAGACCGTCTCGTGGGACACGACTGCCGACGGTGAGGCGGTCGAGGACGGCGCGTACACGCTAGGTGTCATCGCAACCAGCGAAACCGGCGTCCGGAACGTCACCACGCGCGGCCTGCTCGTCGACAACACGGCTCCCTCTGTGACCCTCGAGACGAACGATACGTCGCTTAATGCGAGCGCTGACAACGCAACGATCACGTTCAGCTACAACGATACGATTTCAGGGGTTGCTACCGGGTCAGTGACCGTCCTCGAAGACGGCACCGAGGTAACGGAGTCGGCGCAGATCAACGCCAGCAGCACGCGATACGAACTCACTGGGCTGGAGCCAGGTAAGAGTCGTACAGTCGAGATACGGGTTGCCGACGAGGCGGGTCTGGTGACGAACCAAACGGTAACAGTCACAGTCGCTACCGGCGATGACGACAATAGTGGCGGGGATACCGTCACTGGTGGTGGTGGAGGTGGAGGCGGTGGTGGTAGCATCACTGATGAAACTGAGGTTGATTTCCCGATCATCGATGTTGAACCTACCGTCGTTGAGGAAACCGATATCGACGGGCGGACCGCTGCGTTCGAGGAGACAGGGGTCACTCGTGTCGGGTTCGAGGATACTACAGTGGGTTCGGTGACAGTCTCCGAATTCGGTGAGGTGCCAAACCAGACAGTTGCGGCGATCACTGACCGCATCGCTGGAGACGTCACAAGCGTCAACGGTACCTCCGAATTCGACTTTGTGACGGTTGTCGACATCTCACCGAGCTCGACCGTGCCCGAGCAGACATCCGCTACAGTCGAAATTGACGTACCTAGTGAACAGTTGGATGACCCAAGTAGCGCGGTAATCGTCCATCGGACTGATGACGGATGGGAGCAGCGAGAGACAACGGTTCAAGAGGTAAGTGATGGTACGGCTACTATCACTGCGCCCGTCGAGTCATTCTCACTCTTCGCTGTTATTGAGCCATCCGCTTCAGAAACGACCGCTGATGGGTCCTCGGGGACCGAACCTGATTCGACTGAATCTGGTGAAACGCAAACCTCTGAACCGTCCGAAACTGACGAGACATCGGCTACGACTGAACCCAGCGGATCCGGTATTCCAATAATCCCCGTTCTAATTGCTCTCGTAGCTGTGGTTGTTGCTACATTAGCGATACTCCGACGTCGGGATAGAACATAGCTAACGATTGGAAACGAATTTTGCGTTAGGGTTTCCGTTCGTACCTAGTTTTCTTCGACTACTCCTCTCGGTCAGTCTAAGCGACCCAAAGCAATTAGTACATATTTCGCGTACTATGGACTATGTCGAACGCCCCCGCCTCCGTTCAGCCACCGGACGCAGGGCACACCGCCCACCGGTTCTTCGCCATTCAGGAGCTACTGGGCATCCCAGAACTCGCGCGGTTCTACACGGACCTACTGATCAACACCTCAACGACAATCACGGCAGCCCGTGAGCGTCAGGAGTTCTCCAAGAGTACCGCGTACAAGTACGCCAATATGCTGGAGAAGTTGGGCGTCGCTGAGGAGCTGGACGAACACCAGGACGGCTCAGCACTCTGGCGTGCCGAACCCGTAAGTGGCGACTGGACCGATGAGATCACTCTTGAATTCGGCCCCGCCATCATCGCCGTCTACGGGGCAACAAGCGTTGACGACGATCTCGAACTCTACGTTGATCGGCATGGGAAGGCGGCGCTAGCACCGGCGGTGATGGGCACGATCAACTACCTGCAGGGCGAGACGACCCGTCGCGGTGTTGCCGACGACGTTGGTGTTCCCGCTGTCGAAGCCATTGCGGTCACGCAAGCAATCGAAAGAGTCCTTGTCGTCGTGAAGGACTCCGACCCGACACTCAGCGACGTTACGTTCGAGGTAAACGTCCACGAGCGAGCAATCGAGCGGGGGCCGTACGAGCGCGCCGATGAGTGAGGCCTATCCGTGGCCGTTCCCAACAGCCCTCCTTCTCGATGCGAGCTTCCTCCGAACCATCGGTGGCACTGAGAGTGACGCCTATCAGACCTTCATTCAGTACGTCAAAGCGGAGGACGTTCGGTTGTATCTGACTCCCGGGGTCGTGGAGGAGGTTTCGGAGCAACGAGGATACATCAGTATCGACTGGGTGGACCGGGCAGGATCGACCCTGAACACCTCCAAAGCCCCAGCCTCGTCGGTCGTGCGACTCGCGCCCTCTGGGCGCTCGCCGGCACGCGCCACCGCATCGTCTTATTTATAATGGGTCGGCGCTGTTACCGCTTTTCGCGGCCTCGACCCGGTCCGCCGTCAACTCCAGGGCCTCGGCCAGCGTTCTCGCTTGCGCGGGCGAGAGGTCGAACTCGTCGGCGTGGGCGGCGAGGTCGTCTATCTCCGTCCCGTCCAGTTCGACCGCCAGCGTGACCTGTTCGGGGTCCTCCCGCGGCGCGGTGACATTCACGACGCCGGGCGCGTCGGTTTCGAACTCGTGGCCGCGGGCGCGCCCGTCGACGAGGTCCAGCGTCGTGTATGCGTTGACGCGGAGCAGGCGATTCGGCATCGTCAGTCGTCCGCCGGCGTCGGCGGCGCGTCCTCCATCGCGTCGTCCTCGGCGTACGGGTACCATGTGCGCTTCGTGTTGTGCATCATCGGGTCCTCGTAGTCGGTCTCCTCCGGCTCTACGAGGGCGTCGAGCTCGTCCTCGTCGTGGCGGGCGACGAACGCCCGGAACGACTCGCCCTCGTCGCGCTCGGCGGCGAACGAGTCGATCAGGTTCGCGATCGCTCCGGGGACCTCGTCGACGGGCACGCGCTGGGTGACCCAGCGGGCGAACCCCGGGTTCTCCCCGAGCCCGCCGCCAAGACCCACGTCGAGCGCCTCGACCGGGTCGCCGTCCTTACGGGTCTTCATCCCGCGCAGGCTCACGTCGGCGATCTGCGGCTGCGCGCACGAGGCCGTACACCCGGAGAGGTGGACGTGGAACTCGTCGACGCCGTCAGGGAGGTCGACGTTCGCCTTCAGCCAGCGAGCGAACCGGACCTGCCGGTTCTTCGTCTCGACGATAGACAGCGAGCAGAACTCCGTGCCGGTACACGCGACCGAGCCGCGCATGAACGGCGACGGGTCGGGCGAGTAGTGGTCTAAGAGCGGCTCGTCGAGGAACCCGCCGAGGGCCTCGTCCGACACGTCGGTGACGATGACGTTCTGCCGCTGGGAGAGCCGGACCTCGCCGGAGCCGTACTCCGCCGCGAGGTCGGCCAGTTCGAGGACGTCGTCGGCCCCCATCCGCCCGACGAGCACGTTCAGCCCGACGAAGTTCCGGCCGTCTTTCTGGTCGTGGACGCCGATCAGGTCGTTGCGCTCGCCCTCGCCGGCGTTGTAGGTGTACTCCTCCCGAACGTCGCGGCCGGCGGTCGCAAGTTCGAAGTCGACGTATTCCTCCTGGAGCGTCTCGCGGACCTCCTCTTGACCCCACTCGTCGACGAGGAACTTCACGCGGGCGTTGTACCGGTCCTCGCGGTCGCCGTAGTCGCGGAACAGCGCGGAGAGCCCGCCGGCCACGTCTGGGACCCGCTCGGGAGGGACCCACACGTCGATGTCGCGGGCGAACCGCGGCTCGTTGCGCGCGAGCCCGCCCCCGACCCTGACGTTAAAGCCGACCGCGTCCTCGCTTTCGTCGCCGCCGCCCTCTCTCCCGCCTTCACCGCCGTCCCCGCCGACCGCCTTGTACGCCGGCTCGAAGGCGAGGTCGTTGATGTCGCCCTGTCCGGAGCCGTCGGCGGAGCCGGTGACGGACACCTTCCACTTGCGCGGGAGGTTCGTGTGGTCGTCGTTCCCCTTGAACCGCTCGTTGAGGTCGCGGATGACGGGCCACGCGTCGATCACCTCCTGCCCGTCCTTGCCCGCGACGGGGTTCCCGACGATGTTCCGCCACGAGTCCCCGCAGGCCTGCTGGGTCGAGAGCCCGTTCGCCTCCAGCTTCTCGAAGACCGCGGGCACGTCCGACAGCTCGATCCAGTGGAGCTGGATCGACTGACGGGTGGTGAAGTCGGCGTACGCGTCGCCGAAAATCGGGTTTGTACCGGGACCGCAGGCGTACTCGTCGGCTATCTCCCCGACGACGCGGAGCTGTCCCGGTTCAAGCACGCCGTTCGGGGTCCCGATCCGCAGCATGAAGTACCCCTCCTGTCCGTTCCGCTGGTGGTACAGGCCCCACCACTTGAACCGCTCGAACCACGCGTCCCGCTCGTCGTCAGGGATCGAGTCGTACCCCTCCTCGGCGAACTCAAACAGGCGGTCGCGCACCTCGTTGCCGTACACCTCCGATTTCCAGTTTTCGACGTCCGTCGGCATCGATCCGGCCTACAGCCGACATCCACATAGCTGACGGCGTGGCGTCAACGTTCCCCGGTGCCCCCTCGACGTGGCACGTGTTGCCGCTACTTTCACCGTCGCACCCGGCGAACGGCGGAACGGTCGAATTCAACGAAATCGCCCCCGCGTACCCGTCCGATAGGTATCCACCCGGTGATCCCGGTCGTCCCACACGAGATACACTGGCCGTACACCTTCGCCTCCACGGTCGAGCCGTCGACGCCGACCGACTGGAAGTTCTCGACGACCAGATCCGTGAGCGCGCACTGACACAGATCCGGCGTGTCGAGCCGCCACAGTTCGCTGACACGCACTTCCCGGCTGTCGTTGACGGAGATCCACGCACCATCGTCGAGGACGCGCAAACGAGTGGTCACGCCTTGGGTTCGGCCGCGACGACCCAATGGGTGGCGCTGCTCGCAACCGACGACAGTACCGATGACGGCCGGATATCGGAAAACCGGCAGACTACACCGACATACGTGTAAAGTTACTCTCCGATCTACCGGACATGAAATCCGGTATCCGAGAGTAGTGGTCCGATTTACGCGTGTGCCGACGCTTATGACTCCCGGGCGCGCACGTCGGTGTAATGACCGATTCGGTTCCTGACACCACCGACGATCGACTCGTCGACCCGCTCGACGGGACACACCGACAGCACGCGTCCGCGGACGTGGCGCCCGAACTCTTCGAGGACGCCTCGGAGCGACGATGACCGAGCGAGGCGATTCCCGAGCGACGAACGACGACGAGCGGAGCGGCGCCAGGGACGGGACCGAGGGAGAGCCGGACGCCGAACCCGACGACGGCCACCTCGACGACGTCGAGGACGGCGCGGGGTGTACGGAGATCTGGGAGCGGCTCTCCGAGCGCCGGGAGGAGTAGTAAGCGCGGGGGTTACGACAGCTGCGCGGCGATGTCGGCCTCGGTGATGATCCCGACCGTCTCGCCGCCGTCGGTGACCATCACGGCCTTGTAGTGGTCGAGGAGGTTCCGGACCTCGTCGACGGTTGGGGACGGCGCGACCGTCAGGAACGACTCGCTTATCACCTCGCTGACCGGGTGGTCACCGACGTTCTCGCCCGCGTGGACGATGATCGCCCTGGCTGATCGGGCTGACCGACACGGCGTTCTGGAGGACGGGGAGCTGCGAGTACGCTTCCGCCTCAATCAGGTCGACCGCCTCGCTCATGGCGTCGCCGGGCGCGACGCTGATCACGGTCTCGTTCATCAGGTCCGTCGCGTGCACGACCTCGCCTTCCGCCTCCTGAAGGGCGTTCACGATGCGGCGGAGCGTCGAGAGCCGCGGGTCGATGTCGCCGCCCTCGATCCGCGCTATGAGGGGTGTCTGAGTGTAATTATACGGGCTTTCCGCGTTTCTACATAAGAGCGAAGGTTCTAAATTAGGCGTGTAAATCAGGAAAGAGCGACTCACACTGCTGTTTGGCCTCCTCTGGCGACCAGAGCTTCGACCGGTAGTTGAGATCGAACGCTGTCGTCGTGCCAGCCTGTCTCACAGCCGCCAACAGGTCGGCCGTCGTCTCCGCGAGCGTCGGCGAGAGCGCTGGCGTGATCCCGCTCGTGTAAAACGCGTCAGCGTCAGCGATTTTACCCCCATCAATTTCGCTCGGTGTGGCCGTTGTGGTCGCCGCGTCGGCGCGGTCCTAAATGACAGTCGTCCCCCTCGGAATGGAGCCCTCCTCGATGTAGTAGTCCCCTTGTCGCGCTTCGTCGACCTACGCGACACGCGGCTCGACGCCGTGGTGCCTGACCTCGTTTGTGACTCGACGTCCGAGCGGCGAGTCGAGGAGCTTCGAGAGCCACACTGCCGGCGCGCCGAGCCGGGCGGCCGCAATCGCAACGTTGCTTTCGGCGCCGGCCGTCCGGAACTCCAACGACGTGGCGGTTTCCAAGTGCTCTCCAGACGGCGGGTTCAAGCGGAGCATCGTCTCGCCGAACGTGACGAGACTGCCCGTCATCGGTGCGTCTCCGCCAGTGCCGTGAACTCGCTTGCGGCCTCGGTCAGCTCACCGAACTCCCCGTTGTCGATTGCGTCGCCATCGACGATCGCACTACCGACGCCGAGGGCGACGGCGCCGGCGTCGAAGAACGCCGCGGCGTTGTCCAGCGAGACACCGCCTGTCGGGATCAACGAGACCTGCGGTAACGGTCCGTTGATAGCGCTTACCTGCTCGGGACCTACGGTCGAAGCGGGGAACAGCTTACAGAAGTCAGCGCCAGCCTCCGTGGCGGTGAGCGCTTCTGTCGGCGTCATCACACCGGTCGCGATGGGCGTCTCGTACCGGTTACACGTTTCGATGACGTCTGCATTGACTGTCGGCGTGACGACAAACTCCGCGCCTGCCAGTTGGACGGCCCGGGCGGTTTCGGCGTCTAGAACCGTGCCAGCGCCGATAGCGACGTCGTCGTGCTCGGCTGACAGCCGCCGGATCATTTCGACTGCGCCGGGTGTGTTAGCTGTTATTTCGATCGCATCGACACCGCCCGCTGCGATGGCATCGACGACCTCACTGCACACATCCGGTTCGATCCCACGAATAATCGCGACAATACCCGTCTCTAAGATGCGCTCGCGCGCGGCAACCTCGCTCATTCCTATACAGGTACATACTGTGTAGCCGTACATAACTTCGGTGATGGGATCGGGCGGCTGCCGCGGACACCCGCGGCAGTCGGCGTCCGCTATCGAAGTCAGACCGGACAACGGCTCGCTACCGGATCGGTAACGAGCCGTTTTAGTACCATTCGATGGAATCGACAGCAGCAGAACACACCTCATTAGTCTGAAATGGACAGATTAGAGCTGATTGGCGCCGTGCGTCACTCGCTGTTGAGCGCGAATGTCAGGGCTTCACCGCCGACGGTCGCGTCGATGGTTCCATCCCGAAGAGTTGCCTTCGATGCACGGTCGGACCCCCCTGTGAGTGTTGCGGCGTCGCCGAGTAGGTCACCAGTATCCGTGGAGACAACGGCAAACACAGCCGCGCCGTGCGGCGCCAGCTCCCGCTCGACGACTTGACCGTCGACGACTTCACCGGAGAGGCCGTCCCAGATAACTCGGTCACCCTCCTGGCCGTACTCGTGTGCGTCGAATCGGACAGTCGACCGCTTGTTTTGCCAATTAAACAACGCAACAGTCGTGGCGCCGTCGCCTGGCCTATCGCAGACAATCCGCGACGGGAACCTCTCTCCGTCGAGTCCAACGACCTCGCCGCCGGATGCTGGCGGGATGGACCGTTGGAGGAGCCGCCGACCAGCTGTGTCGATTTCCGCAAGCCGGTCCGAGAACATGTTTACGCCGCCGGACACGGCGACGAGCACCGCGAACGCCTCACGCTCGGATGCGGTGAGATCGCTCGTGTCCCGAACCAGCTGACAGTCGGGGTCATTGAGCCACCACCGGCGGTGTAGGAAGTTCCGATTCAGGGTGTTTCTGACCGCGTTTTTCAGTCCCGGCTGGCTGCCGGATTCACCTGGTGTCTCCCACGTCGGGTCGGTGTCCGGGCCGATACGCATCGCGTCGAAGAGGCCGACGCTCGGGGCCATCGGCGCGCCGCAGCCCAGAAGGAACACGTCGTCGCCGGCCGCCTCGGTAATCGCTTCGACTCCGCGCCGGTACGCCTCGATCCGCGTCGCCTCTGCGTCGTAGCGCTCGCCGGGCAGCGCCGCGGCAAACAGGAAATCGAGTTTTAAATAAGTGAACCCCCACTCGTCGACGACCGTCGACACGGTTTCCCGCAGCCACTTGAGGACCTCCGGATGCGTCGTGTCGAGCCCGTACAGTTCCGACCCGGCGCGAAAGCCGCCGTCGACCGGTGTTCCGGGGCCGTCTGAAGGCGCCTCCGTCGGCTCCGTCACGAACCACTCGGGGTGGTCAGCGTACAGGTCGGCTCCTTCCTCCACATAAAAAGGCGCAAGCCACAGCCCCGGTCGGTACCCCGCGGTCGCGATGTCGTCCGCGACAGCGCTCATATCTTCGAACCCGTCGGCGAAGGACCGCCAGTCGCCGAACGCCTTCATATACCCGTCGTCGATCTGGACGACATCAACCGGGATTCCCCAGTCGCGAAGCTCTGCGAGGTTTTCCCGGACGTCTGCCTCGGTAAGATCGGTGAAGTAGTGATACCACGAGCACCAGCCGGTCGGCGCATTCTCGGGTACTTGTGCGTCCATCCGGTCCCCGACCTCGTCAGCCAGCGCGGCGAGCCCTGCTCGGAGTTCTCGGTCGGCGTCGACCCACAACGGCGGCAGCGTCAGGCGCTCGCCGGGCGCCAGGCGCGTCTCTTCAAGCGGACACACCGCGCGGACCGTCTCGATACCGCCGTTGTCGTCGTCGATATCGAACCGGGTGCAGTAGCGGTCGTGTTCGAGGAATCCGGCCGTGACAACGCGGTCGTCCTCAACGAATCCGGCTAGGTAGCTACTAACGCGGTTGTCTTCCGGCGCTACGAGGTCGTTCATCATCGGGGCGTTGTCCGGATCCTCTTCCGGAAAGCGCTCGCCGACTGGGACTGTCCCCGTCGACGACCACGACTGGTAGCCGTGTCGGTACACGCGCGCGTCCGACCCGAATGCGGTCTCGAACGAGAGCGCCACCTCGTCGCCGCAAATCGACTCGTTACCCGTGTTCGCCACCGTACAGGCCACGGTGACGCCGCCTGCTTCGTCCGACAGTGACACGTCTACGACCTGTGGATGGTCGTCCGCAGTACCGGACGCTTGGAGAATCCCGGTGAGTAGGTCGCCGGTGTCGTCCGCGACCGCGAGTTCCTGTCTGTCCGGCTCATACGTGACCGTGGTGGCACCTACAGAGTGTTCGCGCATACACAAATCACAGCACCCCGCTACAAATAGCCACTCACGTCAGCGCCATAATCGGCTGATCACCGGCAGACGGCGAAGCAGCCGTCGGCCATCCGAACGCTTACGTGGCGTGATAGAGTGGGTCGGTCATGCGTCTTGGTGTCTGTTATTTCCCGGAACACTGGCCGAGCGAAGAGTGGGAACGCGACGTGGAAGCGATGGCTGACGCCGGTCTCGAATACGTGCGAATGGCGGAGTTCTCGTGGGGTGTACTTGAACCCGAGCGCGGAGAGTTCAATTTCGAGTGGCTCGACGAAGCCATCGAACTCATCGGCGACCACGGAATGCAAGTCGTGTTGTGTACCCCGACGGCGACGCCGCCAAAGTGGCTGGTCGATGAGCGGCCGTCGATCCGCCAAGAGGAGCCAGATGGGACGGTCCGGGAACACGGCAGCCGCCGCCACTACTGTTTTAATTCTGAGGCCTACCGCGAGGAGACGACTCGAATCGTCGAGCGCGTGACGGAGCGATACGCCAACTCGCCGCACGTCGCCGGGTGGCAGACGGATAACGAGTTCGGCTGTCACCGCACCATCAGGTGTTACTGTGACGACTGTGCCGACGCGTTTCGGATGTGGCTCGCCGACCGCTACGACGATGTCGACCAGCTCAACGAGGCGTGGGGGAATCGGTTCTGGAGCCAACAGTACAGCTCCTTCGAGGAGGTCGATCCGCCGGGACCGACCCCGGCCGAGCATCACCCCTCGCGACTGCTCGCGTACGCCCGGTTCTCCAGCGACTCGGTCGTCGACTACAATCGCCTCCACGCCGACCTCATTCGCGACGCTAACCCCGACTGGTTCGTCACGCACAATTTCATGGGGCGGTTCCCAACCCTGAACGCCTACGACGTGAGCGACGACCTTGACCTCGTTTCGTGGGACTCGTACCCGACGGGATTCGTACAAGACCGCTTCGCCGACGAGGCGTCTCCGGACCAACTGCGCGCCGGCGACCCCGATCAGGTGGGGATGGACCACGACTTGTACCGAAGCGCGCTCGACCGCCCGTTCTGGGTGATGGAACAGCAGCCGGGCGATGTCAACTGGCCGCCACACTGCCCGCAACCGGGTGAGGGCGCGATGCGGCTCTGGGCACACCACGCCGCGGCTCACGGTGCCGACGCCGTCCTTTACTTTAGATGGCGGCGCTGTCTCGAAGGCCAAGAACAGTATCACGCCGGACTCCGCAAGGCCGACGGCTCCCCAGACCGCGGGTACACAGACGCTACACAGACATCCGGGGAGTTCGATACACTCGGCGAGACCGACCACGTCGACGCGCCAGTTGCGGTCGTGTTCGACTACGACTCGCTGTGGGCGCTCGACGCCCAACCACATGCGCCTGACTTCGACTACTGGGCACTCCAAGAGGCCTTTTACCGCGCTGTGCGCGGCCACGGCGTTCAGGTCGACGTGGTTCCGCCGACCGCCAACCTCTCGGGGTACGAAGCCGTCGTCGCGCCTGCGCTCCACCTCGTCACCGACAGCCTCTCCGAACGTCTAACCGACTACGCCACGGCCGGCGGCGAGCTACTCTTCGGCCCTCGCACGGGCGTGAAAGATGCGGAAAACAAGCTCAGACCGGCGTCACAGCCCGGCCCCCTGGCCGATCTTGTGGGTGCGACCGTCGACCAACACGAGTCGCTCCCGCGACGCCTCGAAGCGGCAGTCCGGCCCGTCGACGAGTCCGATGTCGACGACGACTCGATCATCCCGTTCCGAACGTGGGCCGAGTGGCTCGACCCCGACGCGGCCGAGACGCAATACGAGTACGATATGGACGGTCCGGCTGATGGTCGCTCGGCAGTCGTCACCAACGCAGTCGGCGACGGTCACGTCACCTACTGCGGGGTCTGGCCCGAGTCGGCGTTGGCCGAGACGCTCGCGGCAGACCTGCTCGACCGCGCAGGCGTCCGACGCGCCGAGCGCCTCCCCAACGGCGTCCGCATCGGCTACCGCGGCGGCCACACGTGGGTGACAAACTTCACGGGCGACCATCTCCGACTACCCGGCATCGACGCCGAATCGCTTGTCGTCGACGACACCGACAGAGACGCCATCGACATAGGGGCGGCCGGTGGCGAGATAGACGCAGATGCACACTGCGTCGTCGTGGGGCCGTACGGGGTCGCTGTCGTCGAAGGCGATCACGTTGACGGGTTGCAGGTCGCCGAGCAGTAATCGATCGGATTTTAAGACAGCTCAGATATTTAAAAGAGCGCCCGCGAGCGCTCGGCAGCTATTCTGAGCGCTCTCGCGCCCGGTAGTCCGGGAGCGTGTCGTCTTGCATCACCGCGCCGCGGCCGCCGTCGACGAGCAGTGCGCTCCCCGTGACGAAGGCGGCGTCCTCGCTTGCGAGGAAGGATACCGCACCGGCCACGTCGGCCACCGTGCCGATGCGACCGGTCGGGTGGATCGATTCGACCTCTTCGAGTCGGCCCTTGGGCAGTTCGTCACGCGTCCGCTCAACTTCAACCCAGCCGGGGACGACGGTGTTCACCCGGATCTGCGGCCCGAAGTCCACCGCGAGCGATCGCGTCATGCCGTTTATCCCCGCCTTTACCGCGTTGTACGGGAAGTGCGCGGGCATCGTCGCGTACGCGTGATTTGAGGAGACGTTGACGATGGCGCCGCGGTCCATGTGTTCGAGCGCGGCCCGTGCCGCCAGCCAGTACGCCCGGAAGTCCGTCTCCAAGACGAACGACCAGTCGTCAAGCGTCGCCTCCGCGGCGGTCGTCTCCGTCTGTACACCGGCGTTGTTGACGAGGACATCGACCGAGTCGTAGCGCTCGGCCGCGGCCTCCACCAGCGCGGCCACGTCGTCCGGGTCGCGCATGTCGGCGCGCACGAACGTCGCGTCGCCCGTCAGTGGGGCGTCGTCTGCGCGTTGCTCGTCAGCCCCCCGGTTCGACTCCGAGATGCGCTCGGCGACGGCCTCACCGGCGGCCGCGGTCCGGCCGCTGACGACGACGTTCGCCCCCTCGGCCGCGAACCGCTCGGCCACGCCGGCGCCGATTCCCCGCGTCGAGCCGGTGACGATTACGGTTTGCCCGGCGAAGCGCCCGGGGACGGCATGTTCGGCCGGCGACTCGTGTCGGCGGGTCATGGCGCCCTCCGGGACCGAAGCGTCGGTGCGGCTCGTCGCGCGTGTCCGTCCTGTCTCGCTTGGGTCGACACGGCGATCACCACTCCGCGACGGAGCCGTCCTCGTGGCGCCACACGGGGTTGTGCCAGTCGACGTCGCCACGCTGATCGCGAACGTGTTCCTCGTCGATTTCGATCCCCAGCCCGTCGCCGTCGGGGATGTCGACGAAGCCGTCGCGGTACTCGAAGACCGAGGGATCGGCGAGGTAGTCCAGCACGTCACTCGTCTCGTTGTAGTGGATGTCGAGTGACTGTTCTTGGATCAGCGCGTTCGGCGTGCAGGCGTCGACCTGGATACAGGACGCAAGCGCGATCGGCCCCAGCGGGCAGTGCGGAGCGACCGACACGTCGTACGCCTCGGCCATCGACGCGATCTTCTTCAGCTCGGTGATCCCGCCGGCGTGGGAGACGTCCGGCTGGATCAGGTCGACGGCGTCCGCCTCCAGCACTTCCTTGAAGTCCCACCGCGAGTACATGCGCTCGCCAGTCGCGACGGGGATCGTGGTCGACTGCCGGATCGCCGGCAGCGCGTCGTTGTTTTCGGGCAACACCGGCTCCTCGATGAACATCGGGTCGTACGGCTCCAGCGCGGCTGCGAGCCGGCGCACCATCGGTTTCGACACGCGGCCGTGGAAGTCGACCCCGATGTCGACCTCGTCGCCGACCGCCTCGCGGACCGCCGCGATCCGGTCGACCGCGTCGGCGACGGTGGCCGGAGTGTCGATCGGTCGCAGCTCGGCGGTGGCGTTCATTTTTAGTGCCGAAAAGCCCGCATCGGCTTTCTCTCGGGCGGCCTCGCCCACGTCCGCCGGGCGGTCGCCCCCGATCCACTGATACACCCGGATCCGGTCGCGAGCGCGACCGCCGAGCAGTTCGTGGACCGGCGCGCCGAACTGCTTGCCTTTGAGATCCCAGAGCGCCTGGTCGACGCCGGCGATGGCGCTCATCAGGATGGGACCGCCCCGGTAGAAGCCGCCCCGATACATCGCCTGCCAGTGATCTTCGATCCGCGTCGGGTCCTCACCGAGGAGGTAGTTGTCGAGGAGTTCCTCGACGGCCGCGACGACCGTGTGCGAGCGCCCCTCGACGATCGGTTCTCCCCAGCCCACGGTGCCGTCGCTCGTCGTCAGCTTCAAGAACAGCCAGCGGGGCGGTACTTCGAACAGCTCGTAGTCAGTAATATACATGATACGTTATGACTCAGTGGTTCCGACGACGGACAGGTCGACGGTGTCGGTTTTGGTCTTGAGCGCGTCGCCGTTTTCGACATCGAACAGATACACGGCCGCCTCACTGAAGTCGAAGGCGACCTGCGTGTCCTCAGCCGGCCGGATGGACGGTTCGACGCGGGCGGTGAGTTCGTGGCCGCCCATCTCCATGTAGAGGAAGTTCTCGTTGCCCATCGGTTCGACGACCGTCACGTCAGCCACGTTCGCTCCCGAGTCGATGATAGTGATGTCTTCCGGGCGGATACCGACGCTGACGCGGTCGTGTCCTTCGACCGGCGCCGGGTCGTCGAGCGTGTAGGTGAACCCGCCGGGTCCTCGAAGGGTGTCGCCGTCGACGTCGGCCGTGAGGAGGTTGATACTCGGCGAGCCGATGAAGTCCGCAACAAACTGGTTGACCGGCGAGCGGTACACCTCCTCCGGGGAGCCGACCTGCTGGAGTACGCCGCCGTCCATCACGGCGATCCGATCGCCCATCGCCATCGCCTCGGTCTGGTCGTGGGTGACGTACACTGTCGTCACGTCGAGGTCGGCCTGAAGCTCCTGGAGCTCCGTCCGCATGTCCGACCGAAGCTTCGCATCGAGGTTGCTGAGCGGCTCGTCCATTAGGAACACGGACGGCTCGCGGACGATTGCGCGGCCCAGCGCTACGCGCTGTTGTTGCCCTCCCGAGAGCGCTTTCGGCTTCTCGTTGAGGAGCTTGCTGATACCCAGCATCTCGGCGACGTCCTCGACTTTCTCTTCGATTTCGTCGCCGGTGAGCTTCGTCGAGAGCTTCAGCCCGAAGCCGATGTTGCTTCGGACGGTCATGTGCGGGTACAGCGCGTAGTTCTGGAACACCATCGCCACGTCGCGCTCGCTGGCCCGGCGGTCCGTGACGTCTTGGTCGCCGAACGCAATAGACCCCTCAGTCACGTCTTCGAGACCGGCGAGACAGCGAAGCGTCGTCGATTTCCCGCAGCCGGACGGACCGACCAACACGAGGAACTCGCCGTGGTCGATATCGACGGAGAGATCCTTTACCGCGACCACCTTCTCGGTTCCGGAGTCGTACACCTTGTCTAGGTCTGTGATGTTGATTCCTGCCATAGTTACTCCTTAAGCGACCCCGCGAGGATGCCACTGACGAACTGCTTTTGTAACACTAAGAACAGCACGACCATCGGCACGATGGCGAGCGTCGCCGCTACCATGATCTGATCGTAATAGATCCGCTGGAACCCGGTCAGCTGTGCCAGCCCGATCGGGATCGTGTACATGTCCGAGGATTCTAAGATCACGAGCGGGTAGAGGAACAGGTCCCACTGGAAGAGGAACAGAATGATCGCGAGCGCGGCCAGCGACGACCGCATCGTTGGGAGCGCGATTCGGTAGAATATCTGGAACTCCGTCGCCCCGTCCATCCGCGCGGACTCAAGCAGGGCGTCTGGAATCGATTTCATGTTCTGTCGCATGAGGAAGATTCCGATGGGGTTCGCTGCCCACGGGAGAATTATCGCTCGGAACGTGTTCGTCCAGTCCAGCTGTGCCATCAGCAGGAACAGCGGGATAACGAGCAGCTGGATGGGTAACACGAGCGTCGCCAAAATCGTGTAGAAGATCGGCTCTTTGTACTTGAACTCATACTTCGCGAACGCAAAGCCGGCCATCGAACACAGCACAAGCGACAGCAGCGTGTAGATGACGGCGATGAGGACGCTGTTCCGGATCGTCCGGACGAAGTCGAGTCGCTCCTGCAGGGCCGCGAAGTTGTCCATAAACGCGGTGCCGGGGATCAACCGCGGCGGGAACTGCAGAAACTGCTCTTGCGGGAGCGTTGCGGCCACCAACATCCAGTACAGCGGGACCATCATCACGATGACCATCGTGATGACGAACGCGTAGGTGAGGAACTGCCAGACCGCGTCCTTACGACGCTGGTCGCGCATCAGTCCTCACCTCCGATTTTGATCTGGACGACCGAGAACACGCTGACGATCGCCACGAAGACGACCGTGAGCGCGCTCGCGTAGCCGAGGTTGAAATTGATGAATGCCTGTCGGTAGATGTACTGCACGATAGTGATAGTGGAGTTCGTCGGACCGCCGCCGGTGATGACGTACGGCTCGGCGAACAGTTTGAAGGTGCCAATTGTCGACAGCACGACAACGAACAGCAACACCGGTTTGAGCTGCGGGAGCGTGACGTACCGGAACTTCTCCCAGCGGTTCGCCCCGTCAATCTCCGCGGCCTCGTACAGTTGCTGTGGAATCGTCTGGAGACCGGCGAGGAGGATGATCATGTTGTATCCCGTCCATCGCCACGTCACGGCCGCGATGATCGTGTTTCGCGCCCAGAACCCGTCGGTCAGCCACGGGACCGGACCCAGTCCGACGCCCGCGAGCACGTAATTGAGGAATCCCAGTTGCTCGTTAAAGAGCAACAGGAACACCGTCGAGTACGCCACGAGGTTGGCCGACACTGGCAGCGCGATGGCGGTCCGGAACACCCCTTTCAGTCGCATAAAGGAGGCGTTCAGCGCGAGCGCGAGCGCGAGCGCAAGCCCGATCATCAACGGGACCTGGATGACCAAGATGTACGAGGTGTTAAACATCGACTGCCAGAACAGGTCGTTGCCGAACAGCCGAGCGTAATTTCCGAGCGCGACAAATTCAAGCTGTGCTATCCGCGGTATTTCGATGTACAGCGGGCCTAGATCGATCCAGAACAGCGAGCCCTGTCCGACGCCCTGGTACTCGAAGAACGACAGGTACAGCGTGTAAAACACCGGGAAGGCGAGGAACACGCTGAAAAGTAGAAAGAACGGAGAGATGAACAGGTACGCGACCCGCGGCAGCGTCGGCGTCGCCGCTGTCAGGTCCTGTCTCGCGAACCGGAATCTGTCCCATACCGGACGGAACGCTCGTCTGAACTCTCGCGTCGCTTCCCGGACTTTCTCACTGACACGGCGCCGGTACGCTTGGCCGGTTCGATCAGTTGTCTCGTCAGAATTTGCCATGCGATCGATTGCCTCGATTACGCGAGGTCTCGATCAGTGTTTTCGGCGACCGTCTCCGCAGCAGCCTGTACGGCCTCCTCAGGCGACTGCTCGCCGTTTATCATGCGCTGGAGTTCGGTTTCCATTGCCTGCGACACTTCGGGTGTGTCGGCGGTGAACCGGTAACCCGGCGCGTTCTGTGCGACCTCGGCGAACAGCGCACGAGCCGCCTGTCCGTCGTAGAAGTCCAGTTCCTCGTCGAACACTGGCTCGTCGTAGACGGTCTCCAGTGCCGGGAATAGTCCGTATTCGTCGTACATGGCGAGTTGCATCTCCTCGGTGGCCAGCGACCACTCCATGTAGTCCCAGCCGCGCTGTTTCTTTTCTTCGGAGACCTGGTTGGCGATCATGAGGTTGGAACCGCCCCAGTTCGACGCTCGTGGACCGCCGGACTCCAGGGCGGGAATCTTGTACACGCCCCAGTCGCCGGCGGTGTCGGGTAGCTCTGCGCGCAACGTCCCCTCCATCCACGCCGCCGAAGGGAGCGACGCGATGGTCGCGTCGCCGTACGCGCTGAACCACGCCGAGGTCCAGCCCTCAATGTTGGCCGCGATGTCGGCGTCGTAGATCTTTTTGATGTTTTGGGCCACTTTGAGTGACTTCTCGTTGTGGATGTTCACCTCGCCGCTGTCCAGGAACGGCTCGCCGGACAGCTGACGGAACTGGTAGCGCCAGACGCCAGAGAGGTCGCCCTCGGGGAGGTTGAGCATGTACTGGTCGTCCGGGAGCTTCTGGCCCTCTTCGATGAGGTCTGCCCACGTCTCGATCGACGAGGGGTCGATATCGTGTTCGTCGTACACCGACCGGCGGTAGTAGACCGCCGTCGGGCCAGTATCCCACGGGAGCGCGTAGATGTCGCCGTCGACAGTGAGTGCTTCCCACTTGCCGGAGACGAAGTCCTCCTGAACGCCCGCCTCATCGATTTCGTCGGTGAGGGGGGCGATGGAGTCAGTCGCGATGAACGAGGGACCGTCAACGGACTCAAGCATGGAGACCGCCGGCGCACCGGAGCCGGAAAGCAGGTTGGTCTGGAGGCGGTCTTTCATCGCCGAGCGACCGAACTCCTCGACCGCGACCGTCGCGTCGTTTTCTGCCTCGTACTCTTCGGCCGTGATCTGTAGCGCTCGCGCGGCAACGTCCCAGCCCCACACGTCGATTTCGGACGCCATCGCCGTGTTTCCGCTGCCGTCACTGCTGTCACCGCCGTCGCTGCCGTCGCTGTCGTCGCTGCCGTCGCTGCCGTCGCTGCCGTCTCCACTGCCCGGATCACCGGTTCCGACACAGCCTGCGAGGCCCGCGATCCCCGCAAGTCCTGCGCCTTTCATCAGCCGTCGTCGCCCCACTTGTGCGTAGCTTAGTTTATCAGTCATGATCGTACCTGACTATTGCTCTGTTATAGTATAGATATATAAATGTACTGGACAACTGTTCTAAAAGTAGGTTACAAACGCTCGTGATGTGTTTTCTTGGTCAGAACAAGACTATCTTATATAAGTTATTACACTATATGGCGGCGAATCTATTTAATTTTGCTCATTGAATATTGTGTTATTATATTTGAGTTTGAAAATATATTCATAGCTCCCACAACGTTCATCCATGGTAAACAAAGATTATACCTCTGTCGTCCGTACAACCTATCGAAACGATGGGAGATGTAGACTCCGTCACCGTTCAGGCAACCGCGACATCCCTCCAGATCCTCGAAGAGCTATATGAGCGTGACGGCGGCGGCGTCACCGAACTAGCCGACGAATTAGCAGTCTCGAAGAGCGCGGTCTACAACCACCTCTCGACGCTCTGTACGCTCGGATATGTGACGAACACGGAGGGAATGTACAAACTCACGCACCAATGCCTCCGGATTGGGTTCGGGACACGAGAACGGAACCCCGTCTACCAAGCGGCACGTGGTGAAATTCGGGGGCTCGCACGAAACACGAACGCGGTGGCGAACCTCGTCGTCCCCGAGGGGCCGAACGTAGTGTACCTCCACCGCGCCGGCCAGCAGGACCACCCGATTCCGATCGGTGGGAGCGTCCAACTTCACGCGGCCGCCGCCGGGAAGGCGGTCCTCGCGTTCCGGTCCCCGGACGAGATCGACGCGTACGTCGCTCGACACGGACTCGATCAGGAGACCGAACGAACCGTGACAGATCCCGCGACGCTCAGATCAGAGCTCCGGTCGATCAGAGATCGAAAGATCGCATTCGACCGCGGCGAACTCGACGGAAACTGGCGCTGTGTCGCCTCGCCTATCGTCGTCGACGGTGACCCTATGGGCGCGGTTAGCGTCTCTGGACCGGCCGACGAGATGCAGGGAAAGCGACTCGAAGAAGACACAGCTGGGCTCGTATCCAGCACCGCAAAAACGATCGAACTCGAACTGTTGTGACGCGGCAGCCCTCCTCGATTCGGTCCGAGTTAATATCTCTCCGGAAACAGAATTTTCGTCAGAACTGATCGACTCGACCAGATCACGGATAGTGGAATAATTGCAATCCCCCGCGGCACTGAGCGGGATGACATTGTAGCGGTCGCAAACCCCGTCGTCGACGCCAGCGACGAGCTCATTCGAGCCCCACGGCGACTGCGTCAGTTCAGGTCGTGCCGCACTGCTTGGGACGCACAAAATACTCCCTTTGGCGGTCACCGGAGGGCTGCTTTTTCGTCCGCGAAGCCGACCGTGACGAAGTACTCGAGGGACTCATCGAACCGGCCGACGACGCGTTATCGGCGCGCGCCTACCCGATTTGGATCCTCATCTATCACAAGGTCGTCAACGATACAATCGTGGCCGCCGACGAGGCAAGCGATCCGATCGCGGTCACGTGGTATCCGATCTGCGGGAGCGGCGTCGACTACGGCGCGACCGTCGACGGCCGGCAACTCATCCTCGGCATCTCGGGGAAGCGGCCTCCTCAGCGATCAAGTGGATCCTCGTGTCCTACTTCGGGTATCAGAGCTTCTCAACCGCCATGTTCGGGCGCATCGAGTGCCACGAGGCGATCAACGCCTACGCTCGCGAGCTCCTCCTTGACGCAAAGACCGCACTCGAAGCGGCCGGCTGGCGGGTGGTGCGTGGCATCATCGACTCCATCTAGGTAACACCCGCCGACGATTGCGAGCAGCGCCCCTTAGAGGTGGTCGCCGTCGAGATCAGCGAAGAGGCGGGCATCGAGTTGGAGTACGAATGCGCGTTCAAGTGGGTCGCGTTCTGTCCGATGCGGAACTCCGAGTCAGGAGCGCTCACTCGGTACTTCGGGAAGCGTCGTGGTGAGGCGCATCCTGAGGCGGGACTCGGCGATGCAATAAACAAAACCCGCCTTACTGCCAGGTATTCGTTGCTACAGATGAGCGTTCTAGCGTTTGGACCCGTCTACACTTCACGAACCACGAAGCGCATCCACTGGTGATTCATTAGCAGCCTTCCATGCGGGATAGATCCCGCTCAGAATACTTGCGACGAGCGCGAAGATGAATCCATACAGGAGGTATCTCGAACTTGACCAAGCCAATGCGAGGGCTGGGTCACCGGCTAACACGTTGAACATCACCACACCGACAACGAGGGATCCGGCAGCGCCGACAAGCCCACCGACCACGCCTAAGAATGCGGCCTCGGTCAGTATCATACGGAGTACTTCGCCGCGGCGGACACCCACGGCACGTAACACTCCAATTTCCCCCCGCCGTTCTATTGTGCTCATTAACATGACATTCAGAATGGCAACACTCGCTACGAACAGTGAAATAGAGCCAATACCGAGGAGTGCAAGCTCTAGCGTGTCGGTAAATGAGCTGATGTTCTCTTGGACACTCGCGTAGGTGGTCACACTGAGAACTTCGTCATCGTCCTCGTTGAAGTGCTCCTCTATCGTGGTTGCCGCTTCGGTTGCGGCATCTCCGTCCTCAGCGATGATGGTGACAGAATTATAGTCGTCCTGTTGGTTGAGCGCTGAGAGCGGAAGCACAAGTTCTCCCCCGCCATCAGAACCAAAGCCACTTTGTGAGGCGATGAATCCCCGAATACGGAACAGTTGTCCTTCATATTCGATTGGATCACCGATCTCCAGCCCGAGTGTCTGTGCAGTACTCTCGGAAATGAGAGCCCCTGTTTCAAGTCGTGTGGGCTCAGTTCCAACAGAGAGATCATACAACGGTGCTGGGTTTGTCAGACCCGTTACCTGAACGTTCGCTTCTTCGCCATTCCGTGCTGAAAGCTCTGTAAAATTCGTTTTTTGCGGAATGACGGATACCCCCGGCAAGATATTCCGAATCGTCTCAACTTGCGCATCGGTGATGCCGTCAGTATCGATATCTTCTCCGGGCGAGATGATTGCTTGATCGGTGAGACCACCGAGGCTTGAGGTGGCCTGCTGTTCGAGCGCCACCCCAGCCATACCGAGTGACGCGATCGCAATCACGCCGACCACGATACCCAGCACCGCGAGAGCGGTCCGGGTCCGGTTGCGACCGAGGTTTCGCCACGCCATCAGCACGCTTGGGAAGCGGCGAAGAACGCTTGTACGCCCCACTACTGGACCACCCCATCAACAATACGGACAACTCGATCCGCATACGCCACTAGCTGCTCGTCGTGAGTGATCGAGACGACCGCGATGTTTTCTTCTTGTTTCAGTCGGGTTATCTCATCGAGAACCGTCTTCCCAGTGTCTTGATCGAGGTTTCCAGTTGGCTCGTCTGCGAGCAGGATATCGGGTTCATTGATCAGCGAACGGGCGATGGCGACGCGCTGTTGTTGTCCGCCAGAGAGTTCGTCAGGCGTGTGCGTGAGTCGGTCACCGAGACCAACCCGCTCTAGCAGATCGGAAGCACGCTCTCGACGATCAACATCGGTGTCCCACATTGACGGCAACTCAACGTTCTCTTCGGCTGTGAGCATCGGAAGCAAGTGGAAGTCTTGGAAGACGAATCCAAGCTGTGACCGACGTTCCTCCGTCCGCTCATCCTCATCGAAATCGGTGATGTTGCGCCCGTCAAGGAAAATCTTGCCCGTAGTCGGAGTATCTAACAAACCGATCATGTTGAGCATCGTGCTTTTGCCGCTTCCTGACGGCCCGGTCACGACGACCATCTCACCGCGGTTAGCGTGGAAGTCGACATTTTTCAGCGCCTCAATCGTCTCAGCCTCGGTGTTGTATCGTTTGACTACGTCTCTGAGTTGGATTACACTCATTCACGATTCCACAGATATCGGCCGAGGCCTCCTAGTGTAAGAACGAGCACTACTCCAAGGATTATCAGTAGGGGTGGCAGCCCGGACTGGTTCTGTTCGCCCCCCGAAGTGGCTTCTGGTTGGGTCTGCCCCGCTGCTCCAGTAGTCGCATTGAGTGACGATATATCGACTGTCTGCGTCTTCGTCACGCGGTCATTGTCAGCGATATACGCGACCCTAATCGGGACTGTATCTCGCTCAACGCTCGCTGTCAGTTCAAACGTCGAAAATTCGCTGGCGTCAACAGACCCAACGAAGTACTCTCCAGACCCACCGGCGGGGGTGATGCCGTCTGTCGTCGGGATGCTGATGAGAACCGACTCAACATCGGTGCCACCAATATTCGCTGCCTCACCATCGATCGAGACCGTTGAGCCGCTTGCTGTCACGTCGATACTCGTGAGGCGAATCTCTCCCGTGACCTGCTGATCGCGTGTTGCTGTCCGCGTTGTTTCGTACTGCTCACCGCGTGCAGTATACGTCGCGGAGAAGTTGATGATGTCAGTGTCGTACTCTCCGGTGTCGAATGTTACCGAGGTCTCCTCGTCGGGATCGACATCAAACACATCTCTGCTGTCACGCACGCTGTCGTCCGCTGTCGCCGTTATCTCGATATTAGACAGTTCGACATTTCCGTAGTTCGTGAAGGTGACCGTGGTCTCATCAGACCCGTTTGAGGCCGTCGACAGCCCACCGTTGATATCGAGTTCTTGCACATCTACTGTCACAGGACTGTAGATGGCACGGAGATTCCCGCCAGACGCGCGTTTAGCAGAAACGTGCGCTTTGAGGTTTTTTTGTCCTGCTTGCTCAAAGGATGTCGTCATTTTGACGGTGAGGCTTCCACCGGGAGCAAGTGACCCGACATCTTCAACGCGTTCATAGTGCTCTTGATTCGTTCGAAGCATGATACTAGAGACATCAGCGATGCTGTTGCTGCCTTCTTGATTTGTCACTGTGACATTGAATGTCGTCATTTCACCAACAACCGGATCTTCTGGTGACGCATCTACAGACACGCTGACTGCCGATTGTTGCGCAGAAGCGACAGTTGCGCCCCCGAAGGCCACACATATAATTGTGAGAAGTGTGAGAGAAACTGGCAGCAGCTGTTGCCGTCTCACGAGGGTATCACCCGCTTTGGGGCAGCCAGGGCAAGTTGTGTCAGCATGTACCAGCAAATCTCGCACCGAACTGTGTGTTGGGGGGAATGTACCTGCACATCTCATTTAAATCAGTCTGTGGATAAAAAGGCCAAGTCTATGTTGAGTTCATTCAATCGGCCTTGTAAATCAATGCCTTATGTAGAAATCCGGTGAATAGGGGACTGTAAGTGTTACATAAGGCAACAGGTATCGCTGACAAGTGAATCCTGAACCCACGTCACGGTCGACATCGACCGTGGCCTGTCTGCCCATCCCGTCACGTCGCCAGTTGTAGAGCGGTACGGCTTACTCAGGGCTGAAACCACTTCTTAGGCGGCGTTTCACTCTATGAGGTTTCCGGAGACAGATTTATAACGATTGAATGTGTACCTTTTGACAGGTGGTATGTATGGCCACACCAAGCTATGCGGGGGCAGAGTCGCATCACCACCCAGATAGCGACATTAAGACGGGTAACACCGCAGTCTGGCCACTCGTTGAGTGCCTTGGTGGGAGCGTGGGGGCTGGAATTATTTTTCTCCTCTCCCTCCCAGTGTTAGCCGACCTCATGAGTCCGCTTGGAGCCCTGTCTCCAACTGGCCTCCTCGTCGTGTTTCTGTTCGCGTGGCTGTTCTTGTGGCTACTCATCGCTGTGACTCGCGAGCGAGTCACCGACTGAGTAGTCACAGAACAGTGTATACCCTATCTTCAGTCAAACACGTTGGTGAAGTCCTGAAGAAGATCGTATGACGACTTTCCATCAGCACAAGATGGAATTGGATCCTCCCAGCATTCGATCTTGAGTGTTTGTGCATCCGATAGCTGATGCGGGTCAGTCCGCACATTGAGAATGGCCGTATGGTGAAGTACCTCGGGGACAAGCCCCGAGGCTTCACCGTTGTGTCTGTATCGTCCAGAGACGGACGGACAGACGCAGGCGAATTTAATTCCTCCCGACCTCGTGCATCAGCACTCGGCTGGAATTAACACCCGAACGCCCGATTGCGTCCGTGGGAGTCGGTCGCTCCACCACGACCCGATAGTGTCCGTCTCACCGTGTCGAAGACGCGGGGTTTGAGAGACACCACATTTCCATATCGTGTCTTAGTCAGCATTGGATTAAGATCTTTAAGCCGTCTTTCGAGTTTCTCTGACTGTATTAATAGCTTCGTGTCAGTTGATTGTAAAAGAATCGGTCGGCTTCACCCTCGGAGTCAAGCCCCGAGGTACTTCACAGAGACAGCCAAATTTACACGAGCAACGCAGTAATGTTACCCAACCGTAGTGTGTAATCTCACCGAAGACAAATAAGGCGAAAGTATTATATCCAGAACGCAGATAGTATTGTGCGAAAAAAGAATGTCTGAACTCAATGGGATAGATACAGACGCGCTCGAAAACCTGATTGAATCGGCTTCTAAAGACCCCGATAAGGCATCATTCACCTTCCGGGCAGAAACTGAGTGGATCGGTGGTTTTGCGAGTGAGACACACATAAGCGATTTCACGCAGGATGGAACGACAGTCGAGTCGCCGGAGTTCACGATCACTGGCGACGAACCCGAAGCGCTGCTCGGCGACCGTGCTGGTCCGAACGCAGTTGAACATCTCCTCGCTGCGATTGGATCCTGCCTGAGCGTAACGTACGCTGGGCACGCAGCGGCTCACGGCATTCAGCTCAATGACCTCTCTTTCGAGTTCGAGGGTGACATCGATCTCCGTGGGTTCCTCGGATTGAGCGAGGACGTCCGAGTGGGATACGACCAGATCCGTGCCACGACGCACCTCGACGCAGACGCGTCGGAAGACGAACTCAGGGAGCTACACGAGGAAGTCATAGCAACTTCGCCGGTGTACGACAACGTGACGAACGAGGTCACACTCGACTTCGATCTCCAGTTCGAGTAAGTGGTCGTTCCGTCGGGTGAATCAGGAAAGGAACCCATCCGCCCGACGCACTAACGAAATCTAGTAGAATCCTCGGCGGTCAATACGCAGGATATTTCTAACCACTGACTCAGACTTGTTTTAACTGTAACAAGCGCGAACCCAGCGGCCGCGAGGAGACTGACGGACCGCACCGTCGGTCACCGGCTGACCAGCCGCTCGCAGTCGAGCGCGTCGGTCGCCTCGCAGGGGCGGTCACAAGGCCGGGAGAGCTGGTCGTCTAGTCGGGAGAGCTCTCCGGAGGGAACGGCCCGGCCGATCCGGTAGGCCTGTTCGGTATCCAAGGAGATATCCACCGTCTCGAAAAATTGCTGGACGAGACACCGCCGCCACAATAGGTCCCGTGCGATGCGCTCGCCGCGGGGGGCCAACTCCACCCCGACGTAGGGCTCGTAGGTCACCAGCCCCGTTTCGTCGAGTGTTTTAATCGTCTCGGTGACCGTCGGCCCGCTCACGCCGAGGGAGTCGGCCAAAACACCGGTGCTGACCGGGGAGTCGTCGGTGAGCGTCAATACCAGCAGTCCGCAGAGATGACGCCCCTCCGCCGGGCTCACGGGGAGGCTCGCAGAGGACGCGTCACTCATCGTGTCCACCCTCGTGCCGCTCCTGTGCCAGTCGACCACCGGTGTCGTCGGCTACCCAGTACACGACTGTCCGGCCGGTCTCACGCCGGCGGAGCTCCTCCCGCTCGACCAGCCCGTTGAGCTTCGTCCGCGCTGCCTCGGTCGATACCCCGAGCACGTCTGCGACGTCTGTGGTCGTCACGACCGGGCTGTCAACGGCGCTAAACACGTCTTGGACCGCCTCGGGCGGGACTGTCTCCGCGAACCGGCCGTTGTCGCGACGACGCCGGCGCCGCCGGCGGCGGTGTGGCGTCTCGTCGCTCATCTCGTTGGTGCTACCCCTCGTGTAATATAAACGGTTTGCTAGTAGCAAAACCGCCAGTCAGGCGCGCCCGCCGCAGACAGTCAGCGTGATGTTGACACCAATCGGCTTGAGCGCTTTTGGGACCTGCTTAGCGAGTACCCGCTAGGCGGCCATCCTAATCTGGTGGGTCCTACCGAAGAGGTACCATACCTCCTCGATGAGTACCGACTGGGCGTACTCGGCCGCGTTCCAGAGGCCGGCGCGGCCACATCTCAATACGACCACTGCCCATCGTCGGTTTCGACGGCAAACGCTTGATCGTCCGAGACAAGATGCGGCTCAAGACTAGTGTCGGTCTCAATCTTCCCGACAGCGGCGTCTCCGTGGAGACGGAGAATATCTTCTCAACGCAACCGTCTCAAAGTCAAGCGTCATCCGCCAGAAGCGGGAGAGACGCATTTGCCTCCCCCTGCCATTACTTGGTTATATTACTAAATTATAAGTTGGCGAACGATAGACATCGGCTATGGTCTTTACCGACGAACTCGACGATGTGGCTGAGGCCACGTGGCAGGCCATCGTCGATCACCCAATGGTCGAAAAGCTCGGTGAAGGGACACTTGACGAGGCCACGTTTCGCTACTGGGTTGAGCAAGATTACTACTACCTAACCCAGTATGCTCGAGTGTTTGCACACGGCGCGACGAAGGCTCCCGATATCGGTCGAATGGGGACGTTCGCCGAACTGCTTGATTCGACGATCAACACGGAGATGGACCTTCACCGTGCGTACGCTGCAGATTTTGGTATCTCGGAGGCGAATCTCGAAGCGACGACACCGTCCCCCACGACACGAGCGTACACCGATTTTCTCGTCCGAGTGGCCGCGACGAAGACGTTCGGTGACCTCGTCGCAGCGTTACTCCCCTGTATGTGGGGATTCAACGAGACCGGGAAACGACTCGCCGGTAGGGGACTTCCCGACGACGAACGGTACGCGGAGTGGATCCAGACGTACGCCGGCGAGGAGTTCACCGAACTCACGACGTGGTGTAAAGAACTCCTCAACGACGTGGCAGCCGACGCCGATACCGAGACGCGAGAGCGGTTTCGCAAACTGTTCCACACCTCGGCCCGCTACGAATACCGGTTTTGGGACGCCGCATGGCGACAGGAGGAGTGGGCAATATGAGCGCCGGCGACGAGACCACGGGCGCGCCGGACTCGTTCGACACCTACGCCACGAACCGTGACGACCCCTCGTTCACCAACTGGCTTCGCAGACGTGCTGAACCCGACTGGACCGATACAGTGACGCACCAATTCGTGCGAGAACTCGGGAGCGGTGAGCTTGCCGACGACGCGTTCCGACGATACCTTGTTCGGGACTACGCATTCGTGGAAACGCTCGTTGGAACGGTCGGTCGCGCGGTCGGTGACGCACCCACGATGGAGGCGAAGTCGTCACTTACCGAATTCTTGACCGTACTCACGGACGACGAGAACGATTACTTCGAACGGGCCTTCGAGGCGCTCGATGTCCCCGAGGCGACGGACGCGGATCCGGAACTCACCGCCAGCAGCAGAGCGTTTGTGGACTTGCTCGAACGGGCCGGCCGTGAAGGCGGTTACCCCGAAACACTCGCCGTGCTGGTTCCTGCCGAGTGGATCTATCTCGAATGGGCCACGGACATGCCTCCTGAGCGGCCTGACCGCTTCTATCTCGCCGAGTGGATCGACCTCCACAACAACGACTCGTTCGGTGACTTCGTGACGTGGCTCCGAGGAGAACTCGACCGCGAGGGTGCTATGGTCTCGCCACAGCGACAACGCGGCCTCGAGCGGTTGTTCCGGCGGACTGTTGAGCTGGAGTTCGCCTTCTTCGCGGCAGCGTACGATCAGGAGATGTCGGAGGCTGGTCGGCGATGGTGACGACTGAGACAGTGCTCGGACTCACCATCGCGACGCTCGTCGCATTCACCGCGATGGGGGTCTACACCTCCCGTGGGGGGTTTGATTCGGCCGAGGACCTCATTACCGCCCGCAACTCGGCCGGTGGGGGACAGCTGACCGCCACGCTGATCGCCTCCGTGATGGGCGTCTGGGTCCTGCTGTCGGCGCCCGAAGCAGGGGCCTCCTTCGGTATCGCGGCGGTCGTCGGCTACGCGGTCGGTGAGGCGCTTCCCATGTTGGCGTATTCGAAGATCGGACCTCGGGTTCGCGACGTAATTCCCGACGGGCACTCACTCACGGAGTACGCATACGCTCGATATGGAAGCGCGATGTACACGTTTATTCTCCTCGTGAGCGTGTTCTATATGTTCATCTTTCTCGCCGCTGAACTCACTGGGATCGCGTTAGCCCTCGCGCTCGTCGCCGACGTGCCACAGTGGTTGACGGCGGTCCTCGTCGGCGGGTTCGTCTTGGCCTACACGGGGTACGGTGGACTCCGCGCGAGCATTCTCACCGACACGGTCCAGACCGCACTGGTTCTCCCGCTGTTGGTCATCGCCTTCACCGGCGCGATCGTTACCCTCGGCGGAACGGGAGCAGTCTACGGCGGGATCGTCGCGACCGACCCGTCTCTGCTCGACCCACTGAACTCGGACGGGATCCGGTTCGGGATCGCTATCGCACTCGCGATATTCGGCGCCGAGCTAATCAATCAGACGTGGTGGCAGCGGATATACGCCGGCTCTGACGCGAAGACGGTTGCGCGAGGGTTCCGAACCGCGACCGTTGCTAACGGAATGATAGTCTTACTCGCAGCTTTATTCGGCGTTGTCGCCGTCGGCAACGCATCCGTCGAGAACCCTTCGACAGCGTTCTTTGCGCTTCTGGGTGAGACGTTCCCGGAGTGGGCCGTGGTCGCGGTCACACTTCTCGCACTCCTGCTCGTGATGAGTTCGGTCGACACGCTGTTCAACGCGCTTTCGAGCGTTGTCACGGCAGACCTCCCGCGATTACTCGACGACCCCGACGACCGGACGCTCTCGCTCAGCGCCCGAGTGCTCACAATCGTCGTCGCCGTCGCGGCAATCTACGTCAGCCAAACGGCGCAGAGTGTGTTGGCGCTCTTCTTGTTTGCCGACCTCTTGGGCGCAGCCGTCGCGGTCCCGTTCCTGTACGGACTGTTCTCGGACAAACTCACGGGGACGGGCGCACTCATAAGTAGTGTCGGTGGCCTCGCGGTCGGTGCGGCAGTCTTCCCGTTTCCGCTCGGAATCGCCGACGCTCTCCGTTCGATCCCACTCGTCGGTGCGATGTTGCCGTCACCTGACGGGCTTTATCTCACGTCGTTCGCCGGTGCCTTCGTGACCGCAACTGTGTGTACGCTAGCGTTTGCCAAGCGCTCGTCACACCGATATGATTTCGACGAGCTCGCGAGCGAGATCCGACGGCTGGACGACCTACAACCCGACGGCGGACAACTGGAGGACCGGGAGGTGGACGACCAATGACCCCAGTTGGGTCGGCCGAATTCGCGATATTACTCTGGGGGACAGTCTCGGCCGTTTCCGCCGTGTTCCTGTATGAGGTGTATGTGATCGCCGCTGAGTTCGGCTGGATCGGTGGCAACGGGGGCCACACGGGCACGTCCAAGCCCGGTGACGAGTTGTGAGCAATCAACGATCCGAACGTCTGTCCACAGGTGGCAGTGCAGTTCGTGCATACCTCAGCGAGATGGGTCCGTCGTGGGTAGCCGGTGCCATCGCCGCCGGCCCGGCGACGATGGCCAGCCTGATCGCCGCCGGTGCGAGCTTCGACTACACGTTCCTCTGGGTTGTTATTTTGTCCGCGGCCGCGGGTGCGGTCGCGCAGTTTCTCGCGATGCGGCTCGGGCTACTCACCGAACGCGGTATCGTAGACGTCGTGGAGGACCACGTCGGTGAGGGGTGGGCGGTCGTCCTCGTTGTCGACGTTGTTGTCGTCGCGGGCGCGGCGCAGTTCGTCATCATGAACACTGCCGCGTCTGTCTCGGCGTCGTTGACCGGTGTCAATGCCCGGATTTGGGGATTGGTCTGGGGGATAGTTCTCGCGGCCGGGCTTGCCGGTCGAGGCTACCGGTTCGTTGAATTCCTCTCTAAGGCGCTGGTGACGGTCGTCGTGCTCGCGTTCGTCGCGTCGCTGTGGGTCGTCCCCGTCGACTACGAGGCCGCTGCGACCGGTCTCGTGCCGTCGTTACCCGCGGGTAGCGGGCTGATCGCAGCTGGCATCCTCGGTGGCGCGGTTCACATCACGCTGATAACGATGCAGTCGTATACGATGCGAGCACGGGACTGGACCGTTCGAGACTACGACCTCGCCGCACTGGACATCAGCGTCTCGATGCTGGGGGCGTTCGGCGTCTACAGTGTCGCCGTGTTCCTCGTGGCAGCGAGCGTGCTGTCCGATCCGGAACTGACCGCGATCGGTGCCGGAAAGACGCTAGGTCCGCTGGTCGGTGACAGCGCCGGGACGCTGTTTCTTCTGGGCCTAGGTGGCGCTGCCGTCTCCACCCTCGGTGGAAACACCGTTGTCCCGCCGTTTCTCGTCGCAGACAAGCTCGGCTGGGGGACATCGGTTTCGGACACGCGATATCGAGTCCTGCTCGCGGGGTTCGCACTGGTGTCCGCTGCTGGCGCGTTCATCGGCGGGGAGGTTATCAGTCAACTCGTGCTCGTCCTCGCATTGGGAACAGTGGGGACGCCGTTCGCCATCGCGATCGTACTCTACCTGCTTAACAGCGATGCGGTGTCCGAGCCGCCTTCCACGCTGGCAAACGCCGGAGGACTTGGCCTACTGGTCGTCTCCGGAACGCTCGCAGTGAATTTTCTCCGAGAGCAGGCCGGAAGCGGTATTGACGTCCTTTCCGGGACCGTCCTCGCGTTTGCCCTCCTACTCGGCGTGGCGACGGTCGTCTCGGGTATTAAATACGTCCGTGAGGAGGTGTTGGTGTGACAGAGACACAGATCCCGCTGACCGGACGGACACTGATCGTCGGGTCATCTGGGGTCGGGAAGACGAGTCTCACCGCACGGACACTCACGAATTGGCTTGAAGACGGTCGGACACAGGAAACGGTTGTCTTCGAGTTCGGCCCCGAGCTGGGTCGAACCGACCGCGTCGTCGGCCGCCGGTTGTGCCGGTTCGTGGAGATTCCCGACCAGGTCTGGATCGACCCCGTCGAAGCAAACGCCCCGCGCTCACAGGGCAGTGAGACGGCAGACGTGCTCAAATTAGCCCGTGAAAATGCCGAACGAGCCAACCGCCGGTTCAACGACGCACCGTCCGCTCCTGCCGCCGTCTTCGTCAACGACGCCACCATCGGATTCCAACATGAGGCGGGAGACCTAGACAAGTTCATCGAGTACTGTAGCCAAGCTGACTGCGTCGTCGTCAACGCCTACGAGGGAGACGAGTTCGGGAGCAATGATCCCGTCTCGCGGCGTGAACAGACGGTTTTACGCCGCCTGAGGAGTTGGACTGATCGAACAATCGAACTCAGTTAACCCTCCCTAAGGAGCTCCCTATTTGGCCGCCGCAAAAAGTTGGCCGACGCGGCCGGGACGTGACGCATCCTACGCCGTGTTCACAGCAGAGGAATCAGAACCGATGCTATTGGCTACTCGTCGGGCCTTGCATCAGTCAGGAACTGCGTTCGCTGTAGGACAAACTCGTCAGCAAGAACCGATTCGTCACCCTCAGTATACACCCACACTGTAATATTTTTCAATTCAGCATCAGCCTTGAAATACTCACACTGTCCGCGGTATTCTCCCCACGTCACCTCCCAGATGGCGAGGTGATTTTTGGGTCCACCGTCGGCGTGCTGGACGCCAACCCATGCCCGTCCGCCACTCTGTTCGTCAAGACGAGATTCCGCACACAGACGGTACTCCGCATCGGGTCTCAACACCGTGTCAAGATTTTGTTCAACGTAGTCTTGCTGCCCGCTGACACTCTGGAGTCGCACCGCATTCGAGCCGTCTATCCCGCCTCCCTCGACAATTTTCGCGGCAGAGGTTGTGTTTCCAGTGCCGTCTTCCCAGCTGTTGTTTCCGCGTTCAAATCCGGGATTCTGGATCAGGTTATCCCCGTAGGTTACAGGGGCCGTCAGATCTCGAAGATCGTCGCTGTATCCCATCGCCGTCATCCCGACAGCGACACCGATGACTACGACGATCGCGACCATGAGTATAGTACCAATAACTGGGGATGCGCCACGATCGTCGATCGATGTCATGGAGTGATTTGCGCGGTTATCATACTAAACGTTTCATCGGTAGCTATCAGTATCGAAATTACAAGTACACGGCTCTGTTGAAATCCTCAGCAGGAGATATGTTCCAGACCGATCACGGTCAATACAGAGAATTCATCGACCGGCTGTTTCAGGTGAAAATCTATCTGATGAATGGGATTTCAACAGAGCCAGTGACCTTATTTGCGGCCTACATCTATTGTCCATCACTTGACGAACGATGCGTTCCGATCAGTCACTCGAGCTTCTTGTCGTGGGCATACTCTATCTTTGCGTATTTGTATATATCGTCGGGCCAGCTCTTGAGTCAGTTACCGGGTTGGAGACGCTTTCTAAGGGATCTAGAGGCGTTGAACGCACATGGAACTTAGTCTCAAATCCACAGGGCTGGTTATTCTGTCTCGGCTACGTTCCCGTACATTTCACGTACCTGTTTGTCCGCGCACGGCTCGCTGGTGAATCGGTTGACTCCTACTGGGAGTAGTCTACCGCCGGTCGAAATGTTCTCTCCGGAATACTTGTGGGGACTTCGATGTATTGAGAACGGTTTGCTGGACTAGTTGGGTCCGCTGTATCCCGTACGCCGACCTGTCATTTCTTAAGTATTTCAACAGAGCCGTGAACTTACTATCGCTTGTCTCGTTCATAATCTTGATCGATCACTCTGAATTATTCAAAACGAAATATATCGAAGGTTAGTGCTAAGGATTCAATTGGATATGACTTTTAAACCCTAAGCAACGTGGCATAAATAATGTCCGGGCAATCCTCCAAACGCGAGTCCCTCGGTTCGCGCCTCCTGTTCCTGATCGCTGGAATAACGGTCGGATTTCTACTGGAAATATTGAGCATTGGTGGGATATGGGCCGTTCCCGTCGGGATTCTCGCTCTCATTTTATTCGGTGAGGCCTACCTGTTTTTTACAGGAAATTGGTCACCGGGTCGATAAGCATCGTCACACTGACCAGCGGTTTTGATAAGGGCATGTCTGAGGAATATGATTTCAACAGATCCAAATGACCGTTATGAGATCCCTATCCCCAACTCTTCTGAAATCGTTCCATCTGACCATATGTAGGCGATACCGAGTAGTACAAACAACAGACTGAGGGCTAGTCCTAAGGGTGTAACCGCATCATAAATCAAACTGAATCCACTTAGTGCGATTCCAAGAAGCACAAACAAGACACCGAGGAGTATGCGGCGTGGTTCAGTATTCATAATTCCTATGTTTGAGAATGAGGGCCTATATATCTACGGGAGCGACTCTATTGAAATCCTCAGTAAGTGAGATATTCTGACTCAGTTGCGGCCAGTACAGAGGAACCTCTTTCCGGTAGGTACTTTGTTCAATTCTGTTGATTTACGATATGGTCTCCCGCGAGAACCAGAAACTAGCCGCCTCTGTTGTAGTTGCCATTGGTGTTCTGATCGCCCTACGGGCATTGACCGATTTTGGACTGTTGTCGAGGTTTACCATTGTCACCGTCGTTATAATCGTTACACAGTCTGTTTTCGAACGGATGTATCAGTAAGCAACTCTCATCGACCGGCTATTTCAGACGAGAACATATCTGAAGAATAGGATTTCAACAGAGCCAAATACACGACTCTGTTGAATCCTCAATCGATAATATCTCTAGATATGATATTGCAGAATATGATTATTCAGAATATTTTTATTCCGCACCACTAATTCAGCGCCATGACAGGCTTCGTGAACCGCTCAGAGGAGTTGGCTCGGCTCCACGGGCTTTTCGACTCGGAAAACGCGAATCTCGCCGTCGTGTACGGCCGACGACGGCTCGGGAAGACGAGACTCGTCAAGAAGGCGCTTGAGAGACGAGAGAACGCGGTCTTCTATCAGGCACGACAGAAGACGCGGGAGCTCCAACTGGAACAATTCGTCGAAGCTGCGGCCGACACGGTTCCTGGTATCGAAGATATCCGTCTTGATTGGGAGCGCCTGTTCCGGTATCTAGCCGACCAGAACGCGATTGTCGTCCTTGACGAGTTTCCGTACCTGATTGAACAGGACGAGAGCCTCCCGTCGGTGTTACAGGCGCTGTTCGACCACGAGTTCGACGAGTCGGAGACGACGTTCGTGCTGGTCGGGTCGTCGATCAGCATGATGGAGGAAGCAACGCTGCTCGGAGACAGTCCGCTGTACGGGCGAACCTCCCTTACACTCGACATCCGTGAACTCTCGTTCGACGCCGCGACGGAGTTTTTCCCGGACGATGCGACGGCGGACGAGGCCGTTCGCGCGTGGAGCGTGTTCGGTGGTGTTCCCTACTACCTCGAGGAACTCGACGCGGATCGGTCCCTCGGCGAGAACATCCAGCAGACGGTGTTAACTCGCCACGGATCGCTCCGTAACGAGCCGGAGTACGTTCTCCGGATGGAACTAACGGAGCCGACGCGCTACTTCTCGATCCTCGAAGCGATCGCCGGCGGGGCAACAGGCCGCAACGAGATTGCCAGCGTGACAGGTATCGACTACAACCAGCTATCGACGTATCTGGATCGGCTCTCCCGGCTCCGACTCATTGAACGGCATGTGCCCGTGACTGAGAAACCTGAACGATCCAAGCGGAGTCAGTACCGACTTCGGGATCCCCTGTTCCGATTCTGGTTCCGATTCTTGTACGGGAGTGCGGATCGGTACGACCAGTTCGGTGAGGAGGCCTACGACCGACTTGTCGACCCCGAGCTGGCCGATTTCGTCGCTCCTGCTTTCGAGCAACTGTGCTGTGAGGCCCTGTGGACCCTGTACGACGAGACGCCGATCGTCGATGTTGGGCAGTGGTGGTATCAAGACCACGAGATCGATGTCGTCGGGCTCACTGACGAAGACACGCTTGTCGTCGGCGAGTGTAAGTATCAGGCATCGCCGCTTGACTACGGCGCCCTGGCATCGCTGGAGACGCACGTCGAGGAAATCCGGTGGCAGCTGTCGGGCGGTGGCTCGCGAACCGTCGAATACGCGCTGTTCTCCCGGAGTGGATTTGCCGACAGTGTCCAAGGCGCCGCCCGCGAGCGCGACGATGTCCGTCTCTATACGATCGACGACGTCGTCGCCGCGCTTGGATAGTAACGGCTGGTTGGCACAGCTTGGAGTCTTCCTGTCCGACCACGAGAGCAGGTCGTTCAACCGAAGCGGTAGCGCGGGTCGGTACGGCTCCGAGCAGTAGTCTGGAGAGCCTCGTAGCGACATTTGACCTCCTCCCACGCCTAAAGTCGCGGGAATCCCACCATGGGATTTCAGGCCGAGCACGGTCTTAAGGTTTCAAGACGCATACGTTCCACGCGTCTCTTGCTGGGTCTTAGCATCGGCGTGGCTGTCTTGTGGGGCGGTCAAACGCCCCCCATCCTCAGCCGAGTCATCGTCATTCTCGTGTTCTCTTGAATGGCTCTCTCCGCTGAGGTAGCGGTCTGTAATGTTTATCGCGCCGTTCACGTCCGCTTGGTACTCGCCCATCCAGCAAGCGTCGTTCGTACACGTGAACGTCGCCTGTCGTGGGCGGTATCCTACCTCACCGCAAACGTGGCACTCCTTCGACGTGTGACGCGGATTCACCGTCTCGACGGGGATACCCTTCTCGACAGCCTTGTAGCGTATCTGCGCGTGGAGTTTGGCGAACCCCCATCCGTGGAGACGCCGATTCATATACTCGCCGTAGTCCATTGACTCCCGTATGTACGTCAGGTCTTCGAGAACGAGAACGGGATTCTCGACGGATTCGGCGTACACCACGACTTCGCGGGTGACGCGGTGGAACATGTCGTCTATCTGGTTCCACAGGTCGTCACCGAACGATTCTGCGATACGCTCGCTTCCGCGCGTCTGAAGCCGCCTTGTGGCGGTAAAGTAGGTCTTGCGGAGCCGACGAACGGTCTTCCCCTCGTCGGCCCACAGTTCGGGAGCGGTCGGAGAACCGTGGTCGTCGCGGTGACACACCGTGACGAGCGACGCTTCCCCAATATCGACACCGATGGGCGTCAGTTTCTCAGCGGACATCTCAGAGCGTTCCCCCACGTCGCGGGTGGCGGTGACGTGGAGATACCACGTCCCGTCCCGCTCAAACAGTTGGCTCTCGCCCATCTTTGCGTCACCAGCGTTCACCGCTTCGAGCCGGTCCCGCTGTTCGGGGTTCGGCTGTGCTGGCATCCAGAGGTGGTAGTCTTCGTGGTGCGGGATTTTGACGTACCACTCGATTGCGTTCTCGGGCTTGTGGTCGAACCGGATCCCCTCGTTGGTGAAGCGAACAGGGTGGTCGTCTTGAAGTTCGCCCGCGTTGTACGTCGTCGTGAGTTGCGGGACGTACTTCTTGAGCGCGTTCTTCGCATACCCGCTCAGGTCGTAGTTGACCACCACGTCATTCGCTTCGGTCTGCGTGGTACAGTTCTGGTTGAAGGCGTCTTGGAGGGCGTGCTGGTACGCTTCTCGCGTTTCACGGAGTTTCCGCCGCTTGTGGGCGTTTGGATCCACGAGCTTGAGTTCCAGCGTTTTCGTGAGTTCGGTCACGAATCGCCCTCCTTGTGTTGCTGGATGTAGTTCTCGACAGTCTCACTCGAAACGTGCCCGGCAGTCCCTGCGTAGTATCCTCGTACCCATCCGATTTTCTCGCCGTCGTGGTCGGCGTATCGATGGTTGTACTTGCGGGAAGAGATACCCTTGAACCAGTTGGCGAGGAGCGCCGGTTCGTTTTTGGGCGGACTACTGACGAACAGGTGAACGTGGTCGGGCTGGACGGTGAGGTCAAGAATTTCGATTCCTTTGTCGTCGGCGATCTCGTGGAGGATGTCTCGCACACGGTCAGCGACCTCGTTGACGAGTACCGAGTTGCGGTACTTCGGCAACCATACTATGTGGTAGTTGAGGTTGTAGGTCGCGTGCCGTGTGGTCTTCATCCGTGTTACACACTATGCCAAACAGGGAGTTAATACTGCCGATGAAACTGTTGGAAATCCGGCCGTGGCGTCTTCGATGGTGGTGTAGGCTATTGTCCGCTTAACCCCCGCCTAAAGACGGGGGTATGCGCTCGTGTCTGTATCAGAGATACGCGCCCTGTATCTTGCAAACCTGTTTTCGCGCTTGAAAATTTTTTATAATATGAGAATATATTACTATATATACATATGCGGAATCAGAGAGGGCCTTCCAATTTTGAGAAGCGTTATGAGTCATTTCGTGACGACGATGGTGAATGGTCGTTTGAAATTCAAGAGTATCAGGATGACCTCAATTTAATCACGCCGTCAGATGTGCCTGCTACCCTTACCCCCAAAGAGGCATACCGTGCTGTTGTCTTTCTTGAAGGGTTTATTCAAGAGAAAAAGAGTACAGAGGAGTGGTCGGACAGTGCGCTTGATAAGTTCAGCAAGTTTGAGTCCACTAAGGAAGTTGAGGCCGTAGCAAAAGCGCTCAGAGAACTCTCGAATCAGAACGAGCCCAATTGAGATAATATGTGAACCGTGCTGAGCGGTTCAACCCGATCAAGCCGGAAGATGACTGTCTGCGAGGTACACGCCCGATATATTTTGTATGCTAACATACTACAATGTAGTACGAGCCAAGTGGGCTGCCCACCGTACGATGAGTTGAGTCGATGACCGACAACTGGATGCCAGCCGAACAAGAGAAACAGCTTCGAACGCGGGTGGCACACGACCGAGAGCGATTGCATTTTCAGTTTCGGTGGGATCAACCCGACCCCGGCGGCTGGATCCACGATATGCTGGTCTACCACGAAGGCGAGTGGCAACAGTTTGCCGACCCGTCACCGTGGGTGAACGACAACGACGAGCACACCGGCTTCTACGAGGACCGTCTGAGCTTCTTCCTCGACGATGGGAGCGTCCGCGGGTTCGAGGAGTTCGCCGGATGGCTCACGGCTCACGAGGGGATGCGCTCGCTGCCGAGTGCAGCGTCTGTAGCCGACGTCGAGTCTCACCCCCACTACGGCGACCGTCTCGGGAAGTCCGATATCCGGAAGTTCCTTCCACAGGCATGTGCCGGCGAGTGGTGGGAAGGCGACTGGCAAGAGGTGCGTTCCCCCGGCGAGCTACGGGCGATGAAGGCCCGCGGCGAGTTCCTCGACCTGCCGATGTGGCGCGCACACCGGTCCGACCCGGTCGGATACGGGACTGATGCTCATGTCCTCGACTATCGGCATGCCGACGACGGCCGTCGAACCTACACGAGCCAAGAGTGGACATCGGACGGGGGGCCAGAGTTGATGTTTGATCCGGATGTCGTAGACGGGGGCGCACTCGATTACCACGCCATCTCGGCCAGCGAGTTCCCCGCACAGGGTTCGGGAACGTACGCGCTTACACCGGACGTGACCGTCTCGTTCGACCCCAGTGTGGCCGAGTGGGAGGGGGCGATGATTCCACGCCGCCCCATCCGCGAGCCCGCCGGAAGTGCCGCCGACTGGACCGCCTCGGGCACGTGGACTGGAGACGAGTGGGTCGTCACGATGTCACGTCCGTTGGTAACCGACGACCCCTCGGACACCACGCAGCTGTCTCCGGGCGAGACCTACCTGTGGGCACCCGCGATTCACCACGGCGCCGGGAAGCGCTGGCACTGGGCTGGCTACACCCACCGGCTTGGTCTCGGGGCGACTCCTGAACGGACGGCAGACCTCCCGCCGCCCTTGGTGGCTCACGAGGTCGAGTCCGCGGCTACTGCGGCCGATGTCGACTGGGCGAGACTCCCTGTGCACACGACGCCGCTCATATTCCCAGGGATTGAGTCTTGGACAGACCTCGTGAACGGGCAACACGCTACGGCCATCCGGAACCTGGAGACTACGATGTGGAAGCTCCACGGACGAGCGGACGAGTGAGCACGGCGGCGAACACCGTTCCGGGCCCGCTGCAAGTGCTGTGTGTTCAACAAGGTCTCGGAAAGCTACTCGGTGACTGTCAGTGTCGATGTGCGAGAGACAAAGGATACAACTGTCACCGACCGGTTGCGCTTAGTTATATTCCCACGCAGCGTCCAAAGCCGTATGATCACGTGGCAGCAATGCTCGGTGACGTGGTGGCGGGATATGGGTGCCGGGGTCGTCGCGGCGGCGGTGGCACTCGCCGCCTCTCTCCTCTATCTGCTCGTGGCGATGGTGGCTCCATTGCGCCTGTCGCCGGACGCGCAGTACTGGGTCGGATACGCGCCTCAGTTCGCGTTTGTCTCAGGGTTCGTCCTAGGCGCTGTCGTGTGGCGACGAGTCGCGTCTCGGGTGTCTACTCCGAAACAGGGAGCGTTCGTGGGTAGTGCGATGGGCCTCGGCATCGTGACAATCGTCCCGACACTGGCAGGAGTGTACGTACTACTGTTTCCGCTCCTCCTCAGTGTCGTTACCGGGCAGGGGTTACAGTACGCAGTCCAACTCTATCCGAAACCGTTGTGAACTGCTGTCGACGTTACCCGAACCGTCGCTACTGCGTGGAGCCCGCTGGTCGGTGCCTTGCTCGTCCCCCTCGGAGCGGTCGCAGGGTGGGCGTCTCAGCGCCGCCGTCGGATCAGCGGGCACTGACTGTTCCGACTCGTGAGCGGCCCGGTGTCAGCGGACACGTTTGCTACCCACCTGGCCGACTCGAGCTCTCTATTCAGCATAGCCTCTCCAAACTATCAGCAGCTGAGGATTTCAACAGATCCTCTACTTTCACTTGATCGTCTCGACGCCTTTAATTACTTTTAATCATAGCAGGTACAAAGCTGAGATCTCGACTTCTGGACGACGAAGAAATTAAGCGTCCAGCTCGTCCAGCTTCTGGCGGATCTCTTCGAGTTTGAAGTAGGATGCCACGGCGAGGATCGTCGTAGGCCAGAGGCCAACGAACTGTCCACGTTGCTTGTCCCCGCGGACGTAGTAGAAGTACAGGGCCAGCGCAACGGAGCCAATCGATGCGATCACCGCAGTACCTAGTCCATCGGCGTCGATATCCTCTGCGACATCAGCCACCGCATCGTCTGTATCAACCATATATTGAATTGAAACTATAGCCGTAAAGATGTTTGCCCCAGCCCATTCATCCTTCTGACGCCGGTGAATTCTGGTTTTGTTCTCCGGCCCTCGCTGTCACGTCGGGTTCGTCCTCAGTGCGCTCGGTTCGTCGTGTCTTTTTCCACGTCTTGTAAATGTCCACGAACGCGAGGGTGCTGAGTAGCACCCCGGCGATGACCATCATTTTGTCTGCGTCGATTGTCGCCATACCGCATTATATGGTCTCAACGCGTAAATGATCCACCGACGATAATGAGAGGTTTTGAGCGAAAGCCACTCTCAGGTGCGTTCGTGCCGCTTGATCTTGACGTCTTGGTGAACGCAGGTGTCGTCTTGCGTCAAGTGGGCCTCCCAAACCTGACCCTCCCGTATGGCGGTATCGCGATCGACTACTCCTTTCAGGCGTACCCAACTGCGTAGTGCGCTGTGATCCTTTCTACTCCGGCTTTACAACCTTCTCACAGGACGGGCACTCCGCGAAGATGCCTGTGTCCCCGTCTGCTTGGTCGTACTCGATGAGCTTCCACGCAGCTGAGATCTCGCGTTCGCAGCTTGGACAGTGTCCAAGTGGCGGCGGGCTGTCGGTCATTAGAGGGGAAGGAGGAGCGTGTGACTCTCCTTCCATCCAGTCATTTAGCTTCATTTAGCATAAACACTGGGAGATTGGCGGTACACCAGAACCCTCTCGAATTCTGCCCCTCTCTATTCACTCGCCACGGATGTCGCAGATCCAAGCCCCGCCAGATTGACATCCTCCCCGCGCTGAAGCGCGAGGATTCCCACGGCACCGTGCCGCTGGGTTGGGATATTGTGGTTTACCACGTGGCCCGTTCTTGAGGTGCGAATGCACCAGTTTCCTTGTCAAACAGGAACGTCGATGGCTGTGCCAACCAGCCGTTACTCCTATCACCGCCATCCGTGGCGGGACTCGGAGATACTTTCTGTCGGATATTCTCTGCCCCGTTCACATCCGCGTTCGCTACCGTCCCACACTCATCGCACACATACAATCCACGTTCAACTCGGTTCGCGTCACGCTTGCGATCACAGCACGAACACGACTTCGACGTGTCCTCCTCGGAGACTTCCTCGACGGTGATACCTTCCATCTCCGCCTTGTATTCGAGAAGGTCGGTGAATCGGTCGAATGCCCACGAGTGCAAGTCGAGGTTACCGTGTTTGCCCCAGTTTTTCGACTCGTCAGAGTCATCCTCTTCACGAATCCCTGAGAGATCTCCCACTACGATCGTTCCAACGCCTTGCTCAACACACCGTTCAACAATGTGTTTCGAAAGCGTATGGAAATAGTGAGTCCGACGAGCCGACTTCTTGTGGTTCAGCCGGGTGGCCTGCTCAGAGTTCGAGTCGTCACACCGGGCAATCCGCTTGCTGAAGTAGTAGTTGTCCTGCTTCAGACAGTTCAGCGGATACAGTTCGCTGTGGCCGTCTTCATAGGCAAGCGCGGCAAAGTTGTTGATCCCGAGATCAACGCCCACCGCCTTCTCACCGGGGGCTTCAGCCACCTCTAGTTCAACCTTACAGACGAAGTGCAGTTCCCATTTCTCACCTGTCCAAACTGCCCGAACCTGTTGGACGTTCTCAACCGTCGAGAGATCGATGTCGGGGCGAGTCTGGTACTTACACAAGATGAAGTCCGACCAATACTCCTTGAGGTTCGACCCCTTTGAGAGTCGAACGCGGTTGTACTGGGTGTCAAGTTTGAAGCCAGCGGCTTTGAACGTCACCGTCGAGCGCGGGTGTTCGTCGCCGTGTTTACGGTAGCCGGGCGGGTTCGCTCTCGTATCTCCGTTGCGTCGTTTACCGTACCAACCGTTGAACGCTTCAGCGAGTTCTTGAAGGACTCGCTGACTTGACTGCGAATGCAGGTCAGCATAGCGTTCGTGGGTTTTGAGGTACGTGGTGAGTTCGGTGTGGTTCGGGATGTGATCGATTTCATCCCAGATCCGGCTACATGTCCACCGTCCGACGTTCCAGAGTTTCGAGGCAGCGAACCCGAGCGAATCAAGGTCGTCTTGCACCCGAGACTGGTTCTGTATGGACGCAGTGTGGGTGCGGGTGACGACCTGTTTCGCTATATGTAACCTATGTAGATATACTTACTTGAAGGTGTGTATTTGCTCAGCGTGGAATATCCAGCCGTACCATCGAACGGTGGAGTGTGAAGTGTAGTGTCGGATTCATCCACGCGCTAAAGCGCGAGGCTTTCTCCTCGATTCTCCGTAAGACAGTATCTCTGACCCATGGCAAGGGCGCCTCACGGAAGAGATCATGAAAAAAGTCGTTGAGGAGATTCTCTATGCGTTCAACAAAGACGTTGGTCGGGTTTGGTTCCAGTATGGGATTTTGGCTCTGTTGAAATACCATTCATCAGACATATTCTCGCCTGAAACAGCCGGTCGGAGAGAGTTGCCTACGCCAGTTTGTAGTAGACCGATGCCCCGCTTTCTGTCTCTACTTCTTCGGTCGTCACGATTCCTTCCTCAACAAGTTCGGTGAGTGCTTCATCGATGTCATTGACGACAATTGTCGTGGCGGCAACATCACCGGCGAAGTCAATCAGACCGTCAACGAACGCCCCGAGTGGATTCCGCGTCCGATTCATGAACACGGGGCTGAAATCAACGCCGAGGACGATTTCCCGCTCGGTGAACGCTCTGTCTGGTCGCTCGCTCAAAAACGATGTGATGAGATCTTTTTCAGTTTCGATTGGCCCCTCTTCGTCGTTGGCAATCGGTTCGTCGCCGCTGACTTCCACCGTTCCTGACTCGAATTCTTCTTCGGAGATTGGCACTGTATTTCGACATGTGGGATGACAGGGGTAATTAATTGTCGGACGTACTGAGAAACATATTATATCTGATAAGTTTCTCGGACTCTGTTATTGTTGGTCTGACCAATACAGAGCGTAAGTCTAACACATCATGTAGCAGATCTGCTCGTATCTGACTTTTGAGTTCGTTTGTAGTAGTCTTTAATAAAAAATATTCCGAGAGTCAAAAATGCGACTGAGGTGGCTGTTTCTGTTGGTGAATATCCTTCTATCAAAACCACCAATAGGCTCATGCAGCCTGCAAATGTATTGGTAATAGCCAACGCCAATAATAGCTGGTTGGAAACTCCCATCTATAAGATTAGTAGCACAACTCCAATATAAGGAAATCGACGTTTGTCATACCTCAATCCTAACGAATATACCCTCTGTATTCACTACAGCCTCAACGAACTATCAGCGATGACGGATTTCAACACGGCCGTCACAGAATGTAGTTGCTCTATTGAATCCGACGATAGCGGCCGGATCAGCGGGCTAGTGATCAGCGTACGAGCAGGGGTCAACGGCAGATAGCTGGTCTGCTCCGGTTTCACTCTTCAAAACCACGGGAGCGCGAACTGCGTGCTCCGGTGTCCCCCATACGGCTCATGCCGGTATATAATATATTTTGTTCACATATACAGATTGAATCTTCTGGTACGAGAAGTACGAGCTGCTATGGCAGAAACCGCATCCGTCCGCATTGGTCACTGTTGTCCGGACGCACCGAACGTCGATGTCCACGTCGACGGCGAAATCGCCTTCGAAGATGTGCCATTCGAAACCATCAGCGAGTACGCCGAGCTGCCAGCTGAAAGCCACGAGATCGCTGTCACGCCGCATGGCGACGACGAGGCAGTCCTCGATCTGACAGTCGAACTTGAGGCAGACCGTGCGTACTCGGCGCTTGCGACTGGTATGCTCGCTGAAGTCGAGTGTACAGTACTTTCCGACGCCCCCGGTGATGTCGAAGCCGACCAAACTCACGTCCGGTTTGTCCACGCCTCACCGGACGCCCCCGCCGTCGACGTGCGAGTCGCCAACGGCGGTCCGACCCTGTGTGAAAATATCGAATTCCGAGGCGCCAGCGAGTACGTTCCTGTTGACGCTGGCTCCTACGATCTCGAGGTCGTCCCGCACGGAAGCGACGACGTCGCGCTCTCGTTGCCTGACACCGAACTTGACGGCGGCGCCGCAGTCTCAGCAATAGCGATTGGGCAGGCGGGTGACGACTCGCTCGGCGCAGTGTTCGCGGACGACACTCAGTAGCCTCCCGACCTCTATTTCTCACGGTACTGTTCGCCAGAGCTGGCCGCTTAGCCGACGTCCCACGGTAGTTTCATGTATGACACGATCGCCAATCTCCAAAGTTCCGCCTAGGTCCACGCCATAGCCGGGTCATTTGAAAACTGCGACCTACATATCGGAAAGGAATCGGTTTCGTCGAGTGGAAACGGGTACAACAGACTGGTTCCAACGAGTATATATTCCACCGGTCGACCTCCGACGCGTGCGTTCACCTATTATAAGGGTTCAAGCAAAGGCTGCCGAATAACCCGGACAAGCAACAGATGACAACAGATACCAACCGAAGGTCGAGGAACGATGAGACGACCGAACGGAAATCGGTGAATCCTGCGTTCACCGGTCTGGTACATCAAGTCGACAGGCGGTCGTCGGGCCCCGATCGGGTCACGGTGTTCCCAGCTGAGGCGACCGATGACGAGCGGCTGTCAGCATGGGTGACGGTGGACGTCGACTCCGTCGTCAAGCCCGAATGCTTCCGATAACCCCCCAGATGTACCGCGACCGCGGCGGGCGAGACGGTGGAGAGGCCCGACGCTGCCAGTCCCCGTTGAATCCGAAGCCGCGGTCGACGCAGACGCAGGTGATTCACTCGCCGTCGATTCGGACGCCGCTCCCAGTAAAGAACGAATCCGAGGTGATCCGCCAGTGGGCATGAACCGACGGGAACTCCTCAACAAAGCGCTAGACCGAGTCGCGCTCGGGGCCGTCGCTTCCTCGGTCCTCGAACTGTCCGATCTGTGGTCTGTGGCGCTGTCTCTTTCTGCGAGCGAACCGACGCGGCCGACACCCATTGACACGAGAGATTCGGTCACTCGGGAACGGACCGTGGACGGCTACGCCATGACGTACGAGTGGACGGACCGGTCCGGGCGTGAGTGGCGTCTGGAGTTCCCGATTGAGCGGTCCGCGTACAGAGAGGCGGCCGACGAGGCGCACGGATATGTAAGCGGCTTCGAAGCGGCGAAGACGAGTGCTCACGCCGAGCAGCTCACGGGGGCGCTCCTCAACGCGACCGCAACGGACAAGTGTACTCGGCGGTCGCTCCCTGAGTCGGTCCTTCTCGACGGGGCGATCGGACTCGTACACTCACTCAGATACGCGACGGATGCGGAATCGATGGGAGCGCCGGACTACATCCGAACCGTTGAGGAGACGCTCGTCGATGGCTGCGGTGACTGCGAGGACCTCACGTATCTGCTGGTTGGGATACTTTCCCAACCGGCGTTCGGCTACCGGACCGCGATGGTGATTCTTCCCGGTCATATGCTGGCGGGCGTTCACAGGGACGACCTCCCGGCGGCGTACGCCGACGCGCCCACCCTCCCGGGAGGAACGCACGTCGCAATAGAGTGTACCACGCCTCGCCCAATTGGCGAGTTCAAAGACGAACCCGTGCTAGCGGTGTACGGCGACGGCGTCAAATACATCGACCAGTCGGCGATCGCCGACATGGGCGAAGATCTGCTTCAAGACCCGACGCAGTTTCAGACGATCGCCGACGCGTCGGCGAAGCGGCCACAGTGAACTACCCTACCCTACTCACTCGCCGCTGACGCGGCTCGTTCCTTGAGGGTAGGGCTTCCTGCTTCCACGACGCGCTTTGCAGAAACCGTGGTGGTTCCCGTAGGGAGCGCAGTCTCCACAGGCGTTAATTCGGAGCGTCCCGCTCCTACTTGCTCGATACCGCGAGAAAGAATGTTCCACGCCGCGTTCGCATCTCTATCCGTCTCGAAACCGCAGGCAGGACAGGAATGTTCGCGGACCCACAACGGCTTCTCCGTCGAGACGCCGCACGCCGCGCACTCTCTCGTCGTCCCTCTCGGGTTGACCGCCACGAAGTGCGTCCCCTCTCGCTTGCACTTGTACTCGAGCATCCGAAAGAACGTTCGCCACGCGGCAGACGCCGTATTGCGGCTGTTCGACGACGATTCGAGCATCCCCTTCACGTTCAGGTCTTCGACCGCCACGAGGTCATACTCCCGGGCTTAGTACGCCGAGAGCTTGTGGAGGAAGTCGCGGCGCTTCCGTCGGAGGTAGGCGTGACACTCCGCGACCCGCCGCCGTTGCTTCTCGTAGTTGTTCGACCCGTGTTCCTTCCGCGAGAGTTTCTGTTGCTCGCGTTCCAATCGCTCGCGTTCGTCCGAGAGGTCGAGTGATTCGACGGCGTGACCGTCCGTGTCGTGGGCGTACTTGAGAATCCCCACGTCGATACCGACGCACGTCTCGGGGTTCTCAGGCTGTTCGGGTGGTTCGCGATCCATTTCGACGCCGAAGGTGGCGAACCACTCGCCCGTCGGCTCTTTCTTGAGCGTGACTTGCTTGAGTTTCGCGTCGTCGGGGATAGGTCGGTGGAGTCGAATCGGAATATCCGCGAGCTTCGAGAGTGACAGCACAGTCTGACCGCCCTTCTTGTCGAGCTTGAAGCCAGACTGGCTGTACGTGAAACTGCGGAACTCCCGTGGTGGCTTCCACGTGAGCTGACCGACGCCGTAGCCGTTCTCCTTGAGCTTGGAGAGGCCTTTGAGGTTGTCGAACAGCCGTTCCACAACGGTTTGGAGAACCTTTGAGTACACGTCCGAGAGGTCGTCCCACCACTTCTTGAGGTCGGGGAGTTCCGACCGAAGCGTGGTCATGGACAGCAGTTCGCCGTGGGCGTCTTGGTACTCGTTGAGGCGGTAGAGTGTGTGGTTGTACAGTTGCCGACAAATATCGCGGTGGCGGTCCAACTCCTTGCGGTGGGCGTCGGACGGGTTGAGGCGGTACTTGTAGGCGTAGTACATCCGTTACTCTCGTTCCTCAATCAGTTCGTCCAACTGCTCGCGGACGAACGACGAGAGGTTGAGGTGTTGGTCCTCAATCCACTCGTCTTGGTCCTCCCGAATCGTGATTGTCTTCCGTTTCACCGTAATGCGCATTTTGCACGCTACACGCATAACACTTCGGTAGACGTAGGCCTGTGGGCCTGCAACAGAACAGTGTACGAACAGATGATGACGGCGCTGTATCCCCGCCCTACTGCGCTACTCGGGCTACGCCCTGCGTTGCTCGTTGAGGACGGGGGCTTAGCGCCTGCATTCAGCTAAGCAGCTTGAGTGAACGACTGGAAGTGGCAGTCCACGGTAAAAGTGCTTAGAAGGTCGATTCGTGTTCCCATTCAGCCACCGACGATTGTATCGACACTCTCCTACAAAAGAGTGAACCTGTTATCTCACCCAGTGACCCTGGCCGCGTCATCGGGTTCAACAGCGGAGAGACTTCTCAAAAGCGATAACTTGGCGAGAGCGATTAAGTAGAAGGTCGCGTAATAACGATTTACGTGTCTGACAGACACAGAATCGCCACTTCAGCAGTACGTAGAGAACACGCCGAAGGGCACAAAATTCCTGACGAGACCTACCGGCATCGCCGCACGGTGCGCGACGACCAAATCGCGATCACGAACTGACAAAGCACTTCACAAGATGTTGACCCAACGTCGCTTGTACCAAGATAAGACATCGCTCGCTCGGTTCCGTCACAAGCCCATTGGACCGTGGCGTGACCGAGGCGTCGGCAGTCTCGTCCACGTGCTGCCCGCGAGTTCGAATGATGAGGACCGTTGCCTCGCTTCGGCACATTTCGACTATGTCGTTGAGTTCGCGACTAAACGCCAGACAGTTGTGACCCGGATTCTGGAGAAGTACAACGTGCAACCGACATGCCGCCCCCTCGGTGCGTCTGGGGTCATGGGGGAAATTGGGGCATGAATTACAGGTACGCTGACACGCCCGAATCGATACGCGTGGCGGTGCATGAGGTGGCATCGCGAGACGGTGTCGAGGGTATCCTGCTGTGTGCCGCTCCGGACGACGGGCTCGACGAGTGGCTCGACCCGTTCCTTCGGGAACTCGACGTGAGCGTCTTCGGTGGCGTCTTTCCCGAAGTAATTAACGACGGTGAGAATAAGGCGAGCGGAGCGGTCATCTGCGGACTCTCATCGGAACCACATGTGACGACGATCCGCGGGCTGAGCGGCGCGGACCCGGACTACACATCAGCCTTGGACGCCGACCTTCCGCTCGACGGGTACGAGACGGCGTTCGTATTTGTGGACGCGTATGCAACGAACATCGAGGAGTTCATCGAATCGCTGTTCAGAACGTACAGCGTTGAGCTCAACTTTATCGGCGGTGGGGCCGGCACGCTCGAAGCGGAACAGCGTCCTTGTCTGTTCACTAACGAGGGGATCATCGGGGATGGCGCCGTGATGGCTGCGGTGGAGTCACCGGTAACCCTCGGCGTCGAGCACGGGTGGCGCGAAATCGCGGGTCCGTTCCGAGTGACCGACTCGGACGGGGGCACGCTACACCGTCTAGACGGCCAGCCGGCGTTTTCGGTGTATAAATCCGCCGTGGACGAACATGCTGAGAGCGAACTCACGGCCGATGACTTCTTCGAGATGGCGAAGGCGTACCCCTTCGGAATCGCTCGGATGGACGGAGAGCAAATCGTTCGTGACCCCTTCGAGGTGACCGAAGAGGGCGGTCTCGACTGCTTCGGGGCGGTACCCGAAGGCGAGTTCGTTCACGTCCTCGAGGGGGAACCGGAGTCACTGATCGACGCTGCACGTCGCGCAAAGACGGAGGCGTGGGAGTCAGATGCGCCCGTAGAAGGGCTGTTTTTCTTTGATTGTATTTCACGGGTGCTGTACCTCGAAGACAAGTTCGAGCGCGAACTCTCCGCCGTCAAGACGGACAACACGCCGATGATCGGCGCCCTCACGATCGGCGAAATCGCCAACGACGGCTACGGACACCTCGACTACTACAACAAGACCGCGGTCGTCGGCGCGGCAGAGGAGGTATGACTTCGCGACAGCGGCGCGTCCAGACCCTCTACGAGATTTCGCTCGCCATCGAGACCCGTGGGAGCATCGAAGAGACAGCTGACCAAGCGCTCGCCGCGTATCTTCAGAAACTGAACTGTTCCGTCGGCGGTGTATTCGAAATCTCCGCGTCGTCAGACGGGGCGGAACCGACGCTCGTGACATCTATCCCCGCGAACCCGATTCGGAACAAGCTGTTCCGCAGCGCCCGAGAACACCTCGTAGAGATCGCTGCCGGCGCTCGGAGCGGCGTCTCGGGGCGAAGCGACCGGACGGCCGAGTCCGCAGCCGTGGCGTCGAAGTCGACGACAGTTCGGCGGTTCGCCGACTCCCTGCCCGCTACCGGCACGGTCGACGGCTCAGGCATGTACTATCTCTTCGATCTCCCAGGGTTTGGCGTCATGATCCTCGGCAAACAAGGGGGATCGCTCGACGTTGAAACCGTCTCAGCGTTGGACCCGTTGAACAGTCGGTTGGCACAGGCGTGTCGGTCGAACCGAAGGGAGCGAGCGCTACGCAGGCAACGCGACCGCTTCGAAGCCATCTTCGCCGCGACCGGTGAACCGACCGTCGAGGTTGTCGTCACAGAAGACGGAACAGAGCGGATTCATCGCGCAAACGACGCATTCAGATCGACGTTCGGATACCTCAACGACTCACTCCGCGGGCAGAGTCTCAACGAACTGATTACGCCCGAGGATCAACCCGTAGAGACTGACTCACTCATCGAGACGCTTGAGACGGGAGAACCGTTTCGGCAGGAGGTGCGGCGAGAGACACCCGATGGGGTCGGGTACTTCCTCTTTACGGCCGTTCCGGTGACTGCGACCGAGCGGATCGAGTACTTCGGTGTGTTCGTCGATATTACCGACCAACGCGAGCGCGAACTGACGCTACAGGAGCTCTACGTCGCCGCACAGGATATCCTCACTGAGGGCTCTCGTCATCGGATCTGCCAGGCGGTCGTTCAGACCGTAGAATCTGTTCTTGGACACTCGAGCGTCGGCGTTCACTTGTACGACCGGGACTCGGGAGCACTCGAACCGGTAGTCACGAGCGCGGCGGTCCGAGAGCGGCTGAGCGAGGAGTCGATAACCTATACTGACAGGGACTCCGTAGTCTGGGAGGCGTACGAGCGAGAAGAGCTGATCCGGATCGATGACATCGCCGCGTTCGACGGACATCTTCCGAACGAGGAGACCCCTGTCGGAAGCGTGCTCATCGTCCCCGTCGGCAGCCACGGCGTCGTCGTGACCTCGGCTCCCGAGCGGAACAGCTTCGACGACGAGGACGTGTACTTTCTACGGGTGCTGAGCCAGCTCACGGCGATCGGACTCGACAGGCAGTTGAGCGAAGAGGGGCTCCGGACGACCCAAGAGACGGCCCGTCGCGCGCTTCAGGAACGCTCTCACGAGGAGATGGCCGAATCCGTCCTCACAGACATCCCAGAGGCACTGAACATGCCGCTGATGGGCATCTGGAAGCATCGCCCCGCACAACAGCGGCTTGAACCGGTTGCGGCGACCGATCACTCCGAGCGACTGCTCGGAGACTTGCCGTCACTCTTGAATGGAGACAGCCTCGCGTGGCAGTCGTTCGAAAACGACACTACGCTCGTCGCCGCCGATGTCGCCACGGACCCGGACGCCTACAATCCGGAGACGCCCATCGAGGAGGAGGTGATCGTTCCGATCGGTGACTTCGGGGTGCTGATCGCCGGCTCGGCGTACGCCGAGAGCTTCAGCGAGCTCGACGCCGAGATACTCGACTCTCTCGGGACAAATCTTGAAGCGATCACCGAGGTGATTGACACTCGCCGGGACATCGACCTCCTCAATCAGGTGATCGCAAGGATCCTCAGACACAACGTCCGGAACAAGCTCACCGCGATAATGGGGTACACGTCTCAGATAGAGGCGAAGGCTGAGGAGCCGATACGCGGGTACGCGAAGCAAGTCTTGGAGAATTGCCGCGACCTAGAGAAGACCTCGAAGCACGCCAAGGAGATGCGTAAGGTCGTAAACAGTCGGGACGAGACCACTACCGTCGCGCTTGAGCAGGAGGTCCGGTCCGCCGCGTCGACCGTCGACGGAGAGTTCCCGGACGGCGAACTCGAAGTCGATGTCTGCGACGCGGCGACGGTGACGGCTCACCCAGAGCTGGAAGCCGCGCTCGCTCACCTCATCCGGAACGGGTTCGAACACAACGACAGCGACGCCCCCGCGGTTGAGGTCGCCGTCCGCCGGAGTGACGAGGATGTGCGAATCGAGATCAGTGATAACGGTCCCGGAATCGATCCGTATGAGCTTGACGTGATCGATCAGCACGGTGAGTCCGCGCTGGAACATGGGAGCGGAGCGGGGTTGTGGATTGTGGATCGCGTGGTCCGATACTCGGAGGCTGCGCTCGAGATCGACAATGAGGATGGGACGACAGCGACGATCGCGTTTCCCGGTCACTGACGACCGACCGAACCCCGAACTGAACGCTCGGTTCGGCGCGCTTGCCAAGGACAGCGCCTACGGTGCCGCACCGTATACTGTATCGTCGGACTTGTCTCGAACGGCTACAGTTCGGTTGACAACCAGACGAACGCACCAGTCACCGTCGCGACGGACCAGTTCGTTGGCCCGAATGTCGCCTCCACGGACGATGTCCTCGTACTTGGCTCTACTGACAAGTCTTAACCAACAGCGGCTGCGAATCCGTGGTTTTGTTGGTTAAGACGGTGGGGACGGCTCCCGTACTCGCTGGCTGTAACGCTACTTGAAACTTCTTTATAAAGTAATTTCGTACTATGTTACACCGTGCTCCGGCGTATCGAACTTGAGGTCCTCGCCACGGTTGACCGCGGCGACACGATCTCCGAACTCGCGACGAAGCTCGACCACAGCGAGAGCTACCTCTCCCGTGCCGTCGCCGACCTCGTCGAGAAGGGGCTCGTCTACACGGAACGCGACGGCCGTCGAAAACGCGTCGTCCCGTCGGATGCTCGCGCCGTCGAGCTCTATCAGGACCTCGTCCGCCAGCACTCCCACATCGAGTTCCCCGAGCTGCTGACCGGCAAGGCACTCACGGTGCTGTACTACCTCGACCAGCCGCGAACTGTCTCCGAAATCGCTGACCGGAGCGACAACTACCGCAACACGGTCAACCGAGTCCTCAAGCGGTTTCGCGACCGGGGTCTTGTCGGGACAGCCGACGGCCACTACGAGTTCAACGCCGACTTCGACCGTCTCCACGAGTTCGCCCGGGAACTCGTACATCATCTACATCGCCAGCGTCTCGAAGCCGTTGCCCCGAAGGGGACGATTCTCTGGGAGGACTACGACGAATTCCTCGCGCAGGCAGAGACGGAGATCGACGCAGAGGGGTTCCACGAAACTGGCCTTGCTCGGTTCGCAGCTTTCGACCTCCAGTTCCTGCTCACCGGCCATCGCTACTACGTCTACTCCGAGGATCTCGACGCAGTCTCGTTGGCGGAACTTTGCTGTCACACACTACTGATCGACGACGCCAGCCGCCACCGCTCGTATTGTCTCCTCCTGCTCAGCCACGTCGACGTCGACGAGGCGGACCTCCGAGCGCAGGCGGCGAAGTATGGCCTCGAAGACGAAATCGACGCCCTGCTCCGCTACCTCGAGACGTACGGCGAGGTTGATGACGAGCAGCTCCCGGCGTGGGACGAGTTCCAGAAGCTGGCGGCTGACTATGGGGTGCCACTATCCTGAGACAGAACCTCGTCACCAGCTGTAGCGTCAGTCGGCGTCAGTTTGGATCGTAGGGATTCGTTGCTGTATCGAGTCGGTAGACATCCTCGACAGCGTCAAAATCGTCGTCAAACGCATACAGGTAACCGAGCCCCTCGGTTTGCATATACGCGACAATGCAGGCGTCGACGAACGAGAGGGGTTCGTGTTGGCGAAAGAGGGCCTTCCCTGTCGCGAGGGCGTCGGTGGTGAGTGAGTCGATGTGGAAGCGGGCGTTTTCTTCGATGCGATCGAGGAGATCGACGGCTGCGTCGTGGCCGGCGTGGGTCGTGAGGCCGTTGAGCGTTTCAGCGAGTACGTAGTCGAGCACGACTGCCTCCGGAAGTGTTCCATTGTCGATGCCCTGGAGCACGGGAAGCGCGGCATCGTGGGAACTATCCCGCCGGTATGCGGCGGCAAAGAGGACTGTCGTATCAATGAGTGCACGAGGCATTTACTCGACGTCGACGCCCCAGGCGTCATGCTCGCTCGTTACATCGGTCGACTCCTCACCAGCGTAGCCGTCGAAGTCGGCGAACGTGCCCGTTTGCTGTTGGACCACTTGGACCCGAATGCTCCCATCGTCTTCGAGATGCCAACGGAGCTGATCGCCATCGTCGATATCGAGTTCACGCCGGATCCGGGCCGGAATGTTCGCCTGATTGCCAGACACCTTGCTTTCGGCGTCAATTCTGTCGCTGCTCATGTCTCCCGATATGTGACGGGCCGTGAAAAGCCTAGTGTGCCGCCACACTACTCAGTACCAGAAGAGCGATTCCGGCGGAGAGGATGGTGATCTACCATGGGGTCGTTGGGAGCCGGCCGTCTGGGCGGGGAACACGGCCCCGTTTGATTTCGTGATCGACGCGGCGCAGGTGCTTGCAGCCGCCCTCGGGTGAGCGCTGCTGCCAGTCGGGACAGGTACACGATTCGTCGATGACGTCGACTTCGTACCGGTTCCCGGACGCAGACTGTACCTCGTAGCGGCCACCCTTCGAGAGGAGTAAGGCGTCCATCGCTTCGGCGACGACACCCCGGGCGGACCCACAATCGCGGGGTCAACGGCACAAGTGACGGAGGGTCGACAGTCGATAAGCCGACGACTCCGTCACCGGACGACGGTCACGGGAACGGACGACCGACGAACTATTTTTTCCGCGATGCTCCCGAGCAGGAGACGCGAGACGCCCTCACGGCCGTGGCTCCCGACGACGACGTGGTCCACGTCGTCGCGGGCTGCGTGGTCAACGACGGTCCGGGCGGGGTGACCAACCTCGTGGACCGTCCGAACCGTCGTGTCCGACGCCCTGGGCACCTCGAAAGACGTGAACACCTCCTCAGCGCGTTCAGCGGCCAGTTCTGTGAGTTCTGTGTCCGTGCCGAAGGGGTCGGGTGCCTCGTAGCCCGCCTCTCCCGGGTCGTAGACGAACAGGACCGTCACCACGTCGGGGTTGAAGCGGTCGAACACGACCTCCCGAGGATGACCGCCGCGTGGACCGGGCTCGCCGACGGCGACCTTGAGGCCGCGCTGGTCGCGATGGACGTGAACCTGCTTGCGGCCGTCGCCATCCTGCCGGCGTACCTCTCGATGCTCGTGCCTGCCTCGGTCGCGTTGCACCCGACGGCGCTGTACCACCAGCTGGCACAGGTCGTCGTGCTCCCGATGGTCGCCGGGAACCTCACGCGCCGCGTGCTGCTCCGACAGTACGGCTCCGATGGGTTCAAGCGACTCAAGCCGACGTTCGGCGGCCTGAGCTCCGTTGGCGTGATGTTCATCGTCTTCATCGCGATGACGATGTGCTCACAGAGCATCCTCGCGGACCCCGTCGCCTCTGCCAGCACTATCGTCCCGCTCGTGTTCTTCTACGCCGTTCTCCTCGCAGTCGGCGCGGAACTCGGGCGGGCGCTGCTCGACACCGAGCGCGGCATCGCGCTGGTGTACGCGACGAGCATGCGCAACCTCTCCATCGCGGTGGCCATCGTCGTCGCGGCCGGGTCGGTGCCTGCCGAGGCCGTCCTCCCCATCGCGCTGGCGTACATCCTCCAGCCGCCGCTCGGCGCGGTGTACATGCACTACCGCCGGGACGTCGTCGGGGAGGGGCTGAGTCTCCGGGAGGCGGTCGCGGAGATCGTCTGACGACGCGCGATCCTGACGGCTTTCGACGGGTTCAGGACGCACGACCTACGAAGGGTAGTGTGCCCAGTATGCGACGTCGACCGCGGTGCGGACCCCGTCCTGTGGCTACTGTCGTGGCGATGGCAGAGGGTGATCCGGACGGATGAGCGAGTGGACGCCGACGACCTGTCTCCGGTGTGCGGTCGGTTGCGGTCTTCAGCAGCACGGTGAGGACGACCGCGGCCTCGTCGCTGTCCGCGGCGACCCCACACATCCCGTCACACGGGGCCAAGCCTGCCGGCGTGGAATCGACGAGACGGTCTCGGGTGGCGAGCGCGTGACGCGCCCGCTTGTCCGCGAGGGCGGTGACCTCGTTGCCACCGACTGGGACACCGTGCTGGACATCATAGCCGAACGCTTCGAAACCGCACTGCGGGCGAGCCGCGACGGCGTGGCCGTGCTCGGTAGCGGCCAACAGACGAACGAGGCGGCGTACGCCCTCGGCAAACTCGCCCGCGGTGGTTTCAGAACGCGCTACTACGACGCGAATACGACGCTCTGCATGGCCTCGGCGGTCACGGCCTACCACCAGACGTTCGGGAGTGATGCGCCGCCACCGACGTACGACGACATCCCAGCGGCGCGTACACACCTGATCTGGGGAGCGAATCCGGCTGTCGCCCACCCGGTCCTGTACCGGTGGATCGCGGAGAGCGCCACCGACCCGGACAGTCGGCTCATCGTCGTCGACCCGGTCGACAGCGAGACGGCTGAGGACGCTGACCGACACGTGCGGCCCGAGCCAGGGACGGACTTGGCCCTCGCGCGGGCCGTCCTAGCGGCTCTCGTCGAGGCCGACGCCGTGGACGAGGAGTTCGTCGGGCGAGTGACGACCGGCTTCGACGCGCTGGCGGCGCGCCTCCCGTCGGTGGGGGCGGCCGCTGACACCGCCGGCGTGACTGTCGAGACGGTCGCGGCTCTAGCCGAGGCGTTCGCCGACCCGACGCTCGTCTACTGGGGAATGGGCGTCAACCAGAACGTCCAGGGGACCGCGACGGCGCGAGCGTTGATCGACCTCTGTCTCGCGACGGGCAACCTCGGGCCGGGGAGCGGTCCGTTCTCGCTGACGGGGCAGGCGAACTCGATGGGCGCGCGCGTCTGCTCCGCGAAGGGCACCTGGCCCGGACACCGTCCGTTCGAGGACTCCGACCACCGTGACGCGGTCGCGGAGACGTGGGGCGTCACGGCCGCCGATCTGCCGGCCGACCCCGGACCCGGTCCGGTCGGCGTTGTCGACGCACTCCGGCACGGGCCGGTCGACGCCTGCTGGACGGTCGCCACGAACCCCGTCGCCGGGATGCCGGACGCGTCGGTCGTCCGGGCGGCGCTCGAGGACACGTTTCTCGTCGTGCAAGATGCCTTCCGGACCGAGACGACCGACCTCGCCGACGTCGTCCTCCCAGCGGCGACGTGGGGAGAGTCAGAGGGGACTGTCACGAACATGGAGCGGACTGTTTCACGGGTTCGGGCAGCGACGGCGCCGCCGGGGGCCGCCCGACAGGACATCAGTATCATCGCACAGATTGCCAATCGGATGGGGCTGTCACTCTTCGAGCACACGACTCCAGATCCCGAGGCGGTCTTCACAGAACTGGCAGCGCTGACGGCCGGGACGTCTGCCGACCTGTCTGGTATCACCTACGAGCGTCTGGACACCGACGGGGCCGTCCGGTGGCCGGCGCCGGATGGAGAGACACAGGGGGGCTACCGCTACCTGACCGACGGGGACTGGTCGTTTCCGACGCCATCGAATCTGGCACACTTCTCGAGAGGAACACACGACGACCTCGCAGAACCGACAGACGAGTCATACCCCCTCACCCTCACGACTGCCCGCCGGGCCGACGCGTACAACACCGGCGTGCGAACCCGAGCGGACGAGGCCGACCCCCCGGTCGCACGGATCCACCCGAAGACGATCCGGGCACACGCCGCGTCGCTCGAGTCGAATCGGGCAGTGGTCGAATCACGCCGGGGGGCTGTCGAGAGCCGAGTCGAGCGAGACGACGCCATCCCGCCGGGGATGGTCTGGCTTCCGATCCACCATCCGGCGGTGAACAAACTTACGCTCCCGGTTGTCGATCCCGAGTCGGCCGAGCCGAACCTCAAACAGTGTGCCGTCGCTGTCTCGCCGCTCGAGTCCCGTGCGGACGACAGCTCACGGTCGTCGTGAGACACTCCGAGCCACCGATTCGACCGTCAGGTTGTCTCTCGCCAGACGGACACGTTACCGTCTCCGACGCAGAGAAGCGAGCCGAATGTCGTCTGGCTGGCTGGACGGACACACACGTGTCGGAGCGAGCGCCGGGACCCACGTGAGACTGGCGCCGACGAGTCGGGGAAGTGACCGGACAGCGGGACGTGACTGGAGGTGGCCGACACACTGGTCGCAGTTCCGTCCGGTTTTTGTCTCGCTAGCACTTCAGACAGTCCTGTACTGGAGAAGGTACTCGCATTCCGATTGTAGGGGTGTCGCCACCGAAACCGAACCGCACACGCACCGCGTTGCACACACGATGTCGGACATCGAACAGGACCGAACGGCGAGACGTATCGAACGAGAGACGACGCGACAGGTCGATGCGGTCGACCCGACTAGCGAATATGCGACGGCACGGCGTCGGCGGCCAGCAGGTCCATCTGACCGCAGCGCGGCAAGGGGTGACCAGCAGTGAAGAGTCCGATACGGATGACGAAGTACCGGACCCTCTTGCTGGCGACTGTCGGGTTCAATTTCTCGTTTCTCATCTGGTTCTCCTTCGCACCGTTCACCGGACCGATAGCCGAGGAGTTCGGCCTCACGGTCACCGAAATCGGCGTATTAGCGAGTGCAGCAATCTGGTTGGCGCCGTTCGGTCGAATCCTGACTGGCTGGCTTTCGGACAGGTTCGGTGCACCGGTCGTGTTCGCGATCGTCCTCGCGTACGTCGGCGTCTTCTCGATTTGGAGTGCGTTCGCAGCGTCGTACGCGGTGTTCTTCGGCACGCGACTGATCGTCGCAACGGCCGGCATCACGTTCGTTATCGGCATCCAGCACGTTTCCGAGTGGTTCGCCGAGTCGGAGCTCGGTACCGCAGAAGGGGTCTACGCAGGTATTGGGAACGCCGGGGCCGCAGCAGGTGCACTGGTCTTGCCCCGCGTGTTCACCGCCGGCTGGAACGGCCCGCTGTTCAGTGCGAACTGGCGGGCAGCGTTCTTCTACACCGGCGTCGTCTCGATCTTCCTCGCGGGCGTCTACTACGTCTTCGGCGAGGCGGCTCGGTCAACCGAGAAACGGAGGGCGACGAAGCAGGGAGCGACGCTCCGAGAGTGGATTTTCACTGCCACGCGATACGGCACTGTCGTGCTGGCGCTCGCATACGTTATGACGTTCGGGCTCGAACTGTCGATGAACGGCTGGCTGGCGACCTACTACCGGGAGGGATTCGACACGCAAAATCTTGTGATCGCATCGACGTTCGCGGCGACCTTCTCCATTGCGGCTGGCCTACTCCGCCCCATCGGCGGCTACGTCAGTGACCGACTGGCGCGGGCAGAACGGAACATCCTCCCGGTGTTCACCGGTCGCTACCGGGAGCAGTGGACGTTCTTCTCGCTGTGTCTCGTCGTCTGCACGATGCTCGCGATGACGCTTGCAGGGCTACGTGGGACGATCCTGCTCGCCGTTGGCGTCGGCTTTCTCGTCGGGATGGCCTGTGCGTTCGCCGAGGGAGCGATCTTCGCGCAGGTGCCGGCGATGTTCCCGAACAGCTCTGGCGCCGTCGCCGGCGTGGTGGGCGGGGTCGGGACAGTCGGCGGCATCGTCTACCCGCTCGTGTACGCCGCACCGGTGCTGCCGAACCTCCATGTCGGCTACGCACTCGTCGCCATCTCGATGGTGCCCATTGTCGCCCTGACCGCGTGGGTGTTCCAACCGGACGTCGCCGAACGCGCGAACGAGGACGGCCTCGTCAGCCGGCGTGACGCGCCTCGTGTCACTGACGATTGAGGAGTTCATCTCGCACCCTGCATCACCACCGATTCACAGCCGTACGCTGGCGTCGATCAGGGAGACGCGAGTGAGTCGTCTGCCTCTTCCACGCTCTCGTCCCCGTCGTCTCCAGTCTCGACCGCTTCGATGACGTAGCCTGCGATGCCGGCTGCGGCCAGCCCGACTCCGAGTGCGCGTATCTGGCGGAGATACGAGTCACGAAATCGACCGAACCCGGCGCACCAATCTCGGAGTCAGGCCGGCTGTGACTCCAGTTTCTTGTAGTCGACGTAGTCCGCACCCCGGAGGTGTTCAAGGAGGTTGATTGCAGCGGAATGGGCGCTGAAGCACAGCCAGCCTGCTCCAGCATCGACCTCCTCCCGCGCTTAGAGAGATGCGTCAACTGTGGCATGGGTTGCACAGACACTCACACTCAATACCCTGTCCATCGTAGATTAAGGAATGGCCGAAGAAACACTGTTCGAATTCGAACGGAACATGGACACAAGTGAAGTTGCACAGTACCTTCGAACCGTCGCAGACCACTTGGAGTCCGGTGATGAATTCACCCTCGAATCCGGTACCGAGTCGGTGACACTCACTCCCCCGAGACGCGTCGAGTTCGAGGTCGAGGTCGAACGCGAAACGTCGAAGTCTGGGGGATCAGCGGAGATAGAACTCGAGTTCGAGTTGGAGTGGGACGAAGACGGAACTGGCACTGGAGATCTCAATATCGGGTGAGGAATCTCTTACAAGCCGAAGTCAATACGATGTTGAACACGTGGCACAGAGCATCGAAACGAGAGGTGGCCTGAACACACTTCGCCTGTATCGGGCGAGGGTATAAAGTGGCAACCACACGACACGAGACCCGCGCGATCAGGACCGTTCGACGTCGACTGCCGATGGGTTTGACCCATACAGTGCAGGCACCCAGTTCTGGCCGTCGATCGCCGGGCGTTCGTAGTTGGGATCCTGCTGACGGTCCGGCAACTCAGTCGGCCCAGGCATGGTGTCCTCGTACTCGATCTGTGAGAGGAGGTGACTGATACAGTTGAGCCGGGCATGTTTCTTGATATCGGCGTTGATCACGTGCCACGGCGAGTTACTCGTATCCGTGTGGGTGAACATCGCGTCTTTTGCCCGCGAGTACTCGACCCACCGCTCTCTGGCTTCGAGGTCGATCGGGCTGAGCTTCCAGCGGCGTTTCGGGTCGTTACTGCGCTTCTGGAAACGTCGTTCCTGTTCCTCATCGCTGATCGAGAACCAGTACTTGATGAGAGTGATCCCCGAGCGCATGAGCATCCGCTCGAACTCGGGGGCTGACCGGAGGAACTCCTGGTACTCTTCGTCGGTACAGAAGTCCATCACGCGCTCGACAGTCGCACGGTTGTACCAGCTCCGATCGAACAGCACCATCTCACCGGCCGCCGGAAGGTGCGCTACGTAGCGCTGGAAGTACCACTGACTCTGCTCTCGTTCGGTGGGCTTGCCGAGCGCGACGACTTTCACCACCCGGGAACTCGTCCGGCGAGTGATTCGGTGGATCGTTCCGCCTTTACCGGCCGCGTCTCGACCGTCGAAGAGCACGACGACCCGGAGTCCCTGCTCTTTGACCCACATCTGGAGCCTGACGAGTTCTTCTTGAAGCCGCTCGAGTTCTCGCTTGTAGTGTTTTTTCTTAATCTTGCCACTTTTCTTGTAGAGATTCTCCTCGTCGACGGTGGTCAGCACGGATTCCTCGGCCGGTAACACCGGGTGCTCGGTCATGGGAGCTGCCGCTCCTCGTCTCCGCCACCGATCGTTGATACGTACATGTAAGAGTATCAATGGTAGTAATAGATAAACCCCTATCCCCACGAAACGCAGGTCGCTTGGCCGACTGTGCGGTGTTCAGAGTTGTTTTATTTCGTATTGACTCAATCGCACGGTCTAAGATGAGCGGCTCAATCTGATAATAGAAGACCAGATGAGAGACTGTCTTCACCTCACCGGACGGCAAGGCGGACATCTTTCGACGAGCCCGACACGATGAGACACACACCCCTCTATCGATGTGTTCTAACTGAGTAGGCCAAACGGCGAAGAAGCTCGATTCTCTGCTACAAACCTCGTGTTCGGCAAATAATGTCGATAGCGTCTCTCTATCCCTGGATGATCGTGTTCAAGCCGAGTGTACCTCTGTCGGTGTTCTAGCGACACATTGTCACTGGCCGAAACACATCGAACACATCGATAGAGGGGTGTGTGTGTTTGTGTTGTTAAAAGAAGAGAAGAGAAGAGAAGAACCGACTCAATATGAGTGATTATGAGACAACGAGAACGTCCCTTCTCTGTTCTAAGCAGATACGAGGGCTGTATCGTCCGGTTAGCTCAGACAAGATCTCGTCACACCCCCACCCCGTGAAGACTTCGAACACATCGATAGAGGGGTGTGTGTCTTCGACCGCGTGTTGCGAAACACATCGTCATCGGCTACGGCCAGTTAACCCATCCTCACGGATATTATGCGGTTAACCGGTTATTGCAGGTTTCAAACGGCTAATCACACTTCGATAGAGGTGGGGAACCTTTTTCATACAGGCGCGTATCAATTGGCCTATGGGTACTGACGACTCCGATGATCCCGCAGAGGATCCGGGACCGTCGGAGGACGAGATGACGGCTCAAGCTGACCTGTCGAGTATGCCACAGCCGGCGTCATCGCGACAGGCGTCATCGTCTCACGTCACTAACGGTGATTCACAGCCTGACGAAGGAGCAGATTCCGAGGGGTCATCACAGTCGATCGAAGATATGCTCCTCGAATTTGACAATCAGGAGGGGCTAATCCGGGACCGAGAGCTACTCGATCCGAACTACGTTGTTGAAGAGGATCGCATCGTGGGCCGTGATGAGCAACTCCAGGAAGTCACCAAGATGCTTCGGGTTGCGCTCGGGGATAACCGACCGCCAAACCTGTTCCTCTACGGCCCGTCTGGAACAGGGAAATCGCTAATTACGAAGGCAGTTTGCCATAATATCAGCCGTATCTGTGAGAGCCGCGATATTCGGTTTGGCACTGTTGAAGTGAACTGCCAGGATCTAGACACGCTTGGTATCGCCGTGTATGAACTCGTTCAGCAGGCTGCTGATGCGGCAGGTGTCCCTGTTGAGGTGCCAAAACACGGCGTGGCAACGAAAGAGAAGTGGGATGAGCTCTACCGGATCGTCAACGAGCACTTCGACTCTGTTGTGTTTGTCCTCGATGAACTGGACATGCTCGTTGGCCGGCGAGACAAACAAGAACCTGCGTTTTCACGGCTCCTGTATCAGCTCTCGCGGGCAGGGGCAAACGACGAACTGGACGCGTACATCTCCGTCGTTGCTATTTCAAACGACACGAAAATGATGGAATCTGTTGGGAGTCGCGCTGTCAGTTCGTTCACCCCAGAAGACGTCCATTTCGACGACTACGACGCAAACCAACTCCAAGCAATTCTTCGACGGCGTCAGGATGCGTTCCATGACGACGTCGTCGACGATGATGTGATTCCACTCGCAGCGGCATTCGCGGCACAGACGCATGGTGACGCGAGGAAGGCGATCGATCTCATGCGGGTTGCCGGCGAGCTGGCTGAGCGTGAAGGCGACAACCGCGTTAGCGAAAAACACGTCCGTACCGCACAGGAGAAAGTCGAGAAGAATCGGGTGTTAGAGGTCGTTCGTGGTATCAGTACACAAAAGAAGCTCTGTCTGTACGCAACCGCGGCCGTTGCGTCCCAAACTGACGGCGGGAGCGCCAGGAGTACAACCGGCTATCGTGTGTATCAATACCTGACCGACGCCATTGACGCGGATCAGTACCATCAAGAAACGTACGTCAATAAGATGAAAGAACTCACGACGTACTCACTGGTCGACTTCGAGCGACGGAGCCATGGGCCTAGCTCGGGGATGTTCCTTGAGTTCCAGTTTGGCGAAAGTCCAGGGACAATTCTCGAGACACTCCGTGAAGATTCGCGTATTGAGGCGATTTCTGAAGAAGAGGTCACCTCTGTGGTAAAAGCGCAGATCCGGAACCAGACGTGAACCGCCTCGGGGTCAAGCCCCGAGGCACTCGCCTTGCTTATTTGTAGACATTTCAGTTATTGATGTGGTCTTTTGGGGCACGGTGTCACCTGTCTTATGACCATTTTCCATTGTTTCTGATAGACACCCCTCTATCGATGTGTTCGGTGTGTCGACTACCGTGCTCTCCCACCCTGCATATGAAAACTTTCCATTATGTCTGATAGACACCCCTCTATCGATGTGTTCGGTGTGTCGACTACCGTGCTCTCCCACCCTGCATATGAAAACTTTCCATTATGTCTGATAGACACCCCTCTATCGATGTGTTCGGTGTGTCGGCTATCGTACTCCCACACCCCGGCTATGAGACTTCTCCATGATTTCCGATAAACACCCCTTTATCGATGTGTTCGATGTGTCGGCTATTGTGCTCCCCACCCCTGAAATATAATTTTTCTACGGTCGCTCTTCTGTAGGAGATTGTTGATACTGGCGAGCTGTCGCTGTCGTGTCGAAGAGGACAAGGACACCGCGTCAGCGGTGTCCGACACGGATGATTCCGCTAGATGTGTTTGGGTCGGAATCGGTCGCAGCGGACCTGTTACAGCAGGTTCGCTGGCGTGACGGCGTTTCCTGTCCTCGCTGCCGTTCTGACCGAACGGTCAGAAACGGCAGCTACGGGCAGTTTCAGCGGTATCTCTGTAAGGATTGCGACCGCACGTTCAACGATAAGACTGGCACGATCTTCGCTCACTCGAAGATCGCACTCCGCAAATGGTTGTTCTCGATCTACGCTTTTTTGCGGTTTAACACCAGTCTCAGGCGACTACAGTGCGAAATCGATGTCACCTACAAAACGATCCACAGGCGTGTCGAGCGCTTCACCGAAGCGCTCGACGCGCCGTCACTCGATCTCCGTGGCCCGGTTGAAATTGACGAGTTCTACGTCTCTGCCGGCTTGAAAGGCCGCGAGCGCGATCGCTGGTCGCGCTCTCGCGGCCTCTCACGACGCGGACGCGGAACGTATGATCGAGACAAACCACCCGTGTTCGTCCTCGTGGATCGTGGCACCGAGCAACGGTACGTTGTGCCGGCGAAATCCGCAGACGAATCGACGATCCGGCTCCTGCTGGCTGACCGCCAGCAGGAGCCTCTCACTGTCTATACCGACGGATTCCGTGCGTACGATCCGCTTACTGAAGACGAGCAATTCGACCGCGAATACGTCGTTCACGGAGACGGTGAATACGCCGACGACACGGTCCACGTGAACACCTGCGAGAGCCACGCGTCGCTGGCGCGACGGTGGCTCTCGCCGCATCGAGGCATCTCAAAAGATCGCCTCACACAGTATCTCCGAGCGTTCCAACTCAGACGAGAACTCTACCGCAAACCCGGACGAGAAGCACTCAAAGACGCCGTCAAAGCCACTCTCTGAAATCAACAATGTGCTACACAAGAGCGTCTACGGTTTCCGATATACACCCCTCTATCGATGTGTATTCGGAGTTTGTTATCAGGCCTCACTTAATATCTAAGTTACTTATACACGGGTGTTTAGTTATTTTCCAGTGTTTCCGATAGACACCCCTCTATCGATATGTGATTCTCCGTGAGAGCCGCCAAAACGAACATATTCGGCGGATAAATATCACGTGCTCACCGACACCACGATCCCTCTCAAGTTGAGCGACCGTCATACGAACTACTCGGCCAGTAGCTGTATCGATTTGTTCTCCCTACCCGATCCTCGTCGACACCCCTCTATCGATGTGTACGGGATTAGGGGACAGGAGTGGTCACTCGTCGGGGTCAACCGGCCCTTTATACTTTGACTTCACTGAGTTTCCGTCCCGCCACTGCCAGTAGTAGTAGCGGTTGTCATTGATCTCCTTGATTGTAATCGTGGCCTTTGAGGGGACGTCATCCGGGAAGTCGTCGGGTCGCTCATCCCGTTCGGCATCATCGGACTCTTCATCGACAGCGACCCCACGAGCCTTGTGCGATGCCAAGGCCTCGGCGTAGCGTGCGACGTACCGGAGTTGTTCAGGCGAGTAGCTGTTGAGTGTGTCGACCATCTCTGTTGAGAGGTCAGTTGGTGGCGTTGGTGGCTTGTGGGACATCTGCGATCTAGTGTTAACCAACAAAACGCGTATCGGCATAGATTTGTTGGTTAATCCGATATCGACTCGTCGCGGATTGAAGAGCATGAATAGCAAACTATCGATAAATAGCAACCCGAGAACGCTGTCGATGTCAAAACAACGGCAATAATTCACTGGCCCTCATGCTCTTCCCACTCCGGACGAGGTGTCGGGGACGGGAGTTCGTCTACCAGAGTTCGGAGTTCGTCCCCTGTCGTCCACGGGAAGCACCGTTCGTGGAGTTCGAATTTGCGGAACTTGTTGAGATGGACCCAGCTGTATGTTACTGGCTCTCCGCCCTCATTTGTCCGGTCGTCGATCACATCCCACACCTCTTGTTCGTCGATGTCGAGACCGCTCTCTTGGGCGCGATCAACGAGCGACTCGACTTTTGCCTGGACGTCATCCGCCGGCAAATCGTCTGCGAACGCACTCTCAAGGGCGGCCTGAACGATGTGCTGTTTCGAGTCAAGGTTCTCGTCAGTCACCCACGCGTAATCACGTGGGAACACGTACGACTTGTCGAAATAGGGTGGGTCATCAATCTCGCCCAATTCAGGCGCCTCCCCACCACTCTCCTTCTCAAAGACCCCAACGATGTAGTCGCTGTACGTCGCGAGCAACGAAAACATGATATCGAACGTATTGAGGCGGTCAGTCGGAAGTTCGAGGAGATCACCCATGATGAACGGATAGGCACCGAGCTGCTTCGTGAGTTCGTTCTGGACGGCGCGAAGCCGTCGGATATAGGGGTCGCGATAGCTCCCCAAGATGAAATACGATGTCCGCTGACTCCAGAGATACGGCAATTCACGCTGGGCGAACCGCCAGATTTCCCGTTTTTCTGCAGGCTCAAGTTCGATGCCCCCGACGGCCTCGTGAACAACGGTCATAATCTCCCCAGCGTCCGGCGGCGGGCTTGGGTCGGTCATTAGCTGCTGATTCAAACCACACCAGCTTATCGCTTCTGAATCACTTTGGTATTTTCTGAATTAACCAACTTGGTTGACCCTAACTGTTATACCGTCCTGCCTCGTATCAGCACGTATGAGCGAAACCGACACTGGTGCGGCCGATGCAGGGCCGTTCGCGGAACAGCAGCGGCTGTTCAAGCTGCTGTCCCAGGATACGCGCCATCTCATCATCCAGGAGCTGCTGGGCCATCCCGCCCATCTAATGTCACTCGCCGAACTCGAGTATATGACCGGGAAGAGCCAGGCGGCCATCAAAGACCAGTTGGAGACGTTGATCGACGCCGGGCTCCTCGCACGCTACACGTACGACCCAAGCGAGGGGACACGTGACCTCCCCTCCCAGTTCTACGGATTCACGGAGCGGGGCCTCGAGGTCCTCCACGACTACAAGTATCTCCGTGGGCTTCCGGTCGCACGCGCGCTCTACGAAAACACGCGCAAGACCGAGAAAATCGAGCGCCACGAATCGGCCCCTCGCCCAGAGCTTCCTGACGCTGTCGCGAACGCACTCGAGTTCGACGAGCCCGATCTCGACGCCGTCGATGGTGGCACAAATTCATAGTTCGTCGTCGAACAGTATCGTTCTCAACGCTGGAGACTGAGGGTCCCGGGGCGTGACTAGGGGAAACCACCTCGCCTCCGTCTCGCCCCCCGGTCGGTGACACGTAGCCAGTTGATTGTCAACCCTTCGGGTTGGGGAGAAACCAAGCAGACTGTCGTTCGGCGTGTACACCCACTAGAAACTGTCTCAGAAGCCGGGTTATTAAATGCTGTAGTGAGTACTAACACTACGTGACGGCCGATATGTATGTTGACAGGCCGCGGGTGCTGCTCGTTGACGATGAGAAGGAGGTCGCCGACGCGTACGCCCTCCGGCTGGACGCAGTGGCTGATGTCACGGTCACTTACAGCGGTCCTGAGGCGTTGTCTGCGGTCGATGAGTCTGACCCGCCGGATGTAATTCTCCTTGATCGGCACATGCCGGATCGATCTGGTGACGACATCCTCCGTGAGCTACGAGAGTACGACATTCACACCCGGGTTATCATGGTGACCGCTATCGACCCGGGATTGGAACTTCTCGACCTACCGTTCGACGACTATCTCTGTAAACCGGTCGACCGTGAAGACATCAGGGCTGCTGTCGACCAGCAGTGTCAGGTCCTCGCATACAAACTCCTCGGCCAGTATTTCGGAGTCGAATCGAAGCGAGCGGTTATCGCCGCTGAGTTGCCACAGGACCGTCTCGAAGACCACGACCAGTTCTCGTCGCTTGATGAGCAGGCCAACAGTTTACGGGACCGCATTTGTCGGCTTCTCCCCGACGCAGACGAGCTGTTAGATCAGTTCACCGGTATTGAGCGCGAAGGGTACTGATCTCCGACAAGAGACGCGACCCGGGCTGAATGTTGACCCGACTCGTCTCCCGACTACACTAGTCAAGGAGGCCTCTGGTGCTTTTCCCGCTAACTAAAAGGTGATTTCAAACCGCGCACCGCCGTCATCCGCTGCTGTGAGCGTCAGATCCCAGCCGTGTGCTTTGACGATTCGGTCGACGATCGCTAGGCCAAGTCCGGTCCCACCACTCTGCGTTGAATACCCGGGAGTGAATACGACGTCACGCTTCGCGGGTGGGATCCCCGGTCCGTCGTCTGCGATATAAAACCCCCCTTCGACTGGGTGAACAACTACCGTCGTGCTCTCAGCTGTCTGATCGCCTTGGGCGCCCGAATGGCCTTTTGGTGGTGACTCTGTGGTTTGTTCGCTACCCGTTTCATCGGTTGAGACACCGTGTTCAACGCTATTTCGGAACACGTTTTCAAACAACCGTTGGAGCCGATCGGAGTCCGCGATAACCGTCGGCAGCGACTCCGAAACCGTCAGCTCGACTTGTTCGGTATCGATCGACTCCCATGCGTCTCTCGCAGCGGTTTCGATTGCGACTTCCTCTGTGGGTTGAACGACAGCATCATCGCGCGTCAGCGTTAGGACATCACGGATGATCTGTTCCATCCGATCGTGTGCGTCTGCGACCGACTCGAAGTGTTCGTGGTCACCGGTCTCCTCTGCTGCCTGTAGGTGGGCCTTCGCGACGTCGAGCGGGTTCCGAAGGTCGTGGCTGATAACGCTGCTCACTTGATCAACACCCGGTGAATAGCCTTCGTCGGGACACTCACGAAGGTCAGAAAACACGAGGTATCCGGTGTCGTCATCTGACGGGATTACGCGAGCAAAGAACGGGCCTCGGTTGCCGTATCCGTCCAGACGGATGCCGATCCGATCGCCGCGGACGAGATGTGAGACTGGCTCTCGATCACCGGTCGTATCGCAGCTGTTGAACCGGTCGAATATCGTCGACACGCGTCCGCCCACCAGATCCTGTTCGAACTGCTTCTTGAAGACATCGTTCGTGGCAGTCACGCGAGCATCGTCACCGTCGACGGTGTATGCGAGCGCAGGGTCTGGGAACTCACGTAACGGAATTGCCGTGTGACGATCGTCACTCATCGGTTGCTCACATCTCTATTTGGTATTGTTACCGCGCCCGCTTCTCCGTGCGAGTACGCATAGTAACTGGTCGGACCACCACCCGATACAACACCTGTCATCACTTTGGCCCGGCTACCTGTTTAACATTATTTCTTGCTTCTATGTCAGAAACACTCTTTTTTATAATAGATTTTATATCTAAATGAAACTATCTATATTGGGAACCAGCTATGCGCTCCGAGCAGCGCGTTTCAGTATCTGTGGCGTGACAAGGAAGTCAGCGACAGCAACCCCCACCATCGCTAATCTAAGTGTCTGATCTTCAACAACGAGGAACGCGATAGCTACGATAATCGTGGCCGTCATAGCGGGTATCCCCCAACGGACGACCGGACTGCGGAATACATTCGCTGATTGCGACATACCAGACCATCAGTATACGATCATATATTGATGTTGGCGTGTTTCTGAACCAGAATAATACCCGGTAGAACCATTACCGCTGTCACAACCACGCGCACTGCCGCCCCGCTGATCGAGACCTCAGACCCGATACGACTGACTGGCCGCAAGCGTGTGCTCATGTGGGCAGACCAAGCGTTCCTTCAGTCCTAGAAACTCAGACTGACCGACGCCTCAATATCGCCACCGTCGAGCGACACGGAAAGGTGCTGTGCGGAGGCGCTGAACTGCTCCCGGTGGTGGCCGTCGGGTGCGACGTAACACTCGCTCGTGACCAATCCGGCGTCCCGAAGTTCATTGAGACGCCGGTAAGCCGTCGGCCGAGAGACGTCGGCGGCCTGCGCGACAGCGCGCCCGCCGCGAGGCTGTTCGGAGACCGCCTCGAACACTCGCCGGGTGTATTCGTCTCCGAAGAGGTCGAGCAGCTCTTCCGTCGATAGCTCGTCGGTCGGTTCCTCAGTCCGGTCGCCGCGCGACTTGTGTCGCACTGCCATGTGACGATGATGTAACGGAACACCCTTGATGGAATATGCTCAGTATTCAGAGTCTCCGCAGCGAGGATATCTAACTATCCAGACTCGTCTTCGTGTGAGAGCAATCGGCTGCACGCCGATTGGCTACGACCCGGCGAATTGCGACCGCTATCCGCTACTGTCGTCGTGTTCGTCGTAGAATGCGTCCAACAGCTTTCGCTGGCTCGCCCGGAGATGGTGGAGCAGCGTCGATCCGGTAATCCCGAGCGATGTCGCAACCTCCTCGGCCGTACTTCCACGCGGGGAAGTAAAGTAGTCCGCGAGATACGCCGTTCGCAAGACGGTTGCCTGTCGGTCAGTAAGCCGTTCATTGAGTTCGTTCCGGAACTCCCGCGCGGTCGTCGGTGAGCGGGTTTTGTCCTGCCGTGCGAGAACGGGTGCCGGTCCGTCATCGCCGAGCACGTTTGCCAGCCGACGCACGTTTGCGTCGGGAGACAGTTCGACGATCAGCTGGCTGTTATCACCATTGAACATCCCCCCCTGTATTGTCGCACCACGGTTGATTGCTGTAATGAGCGGAACCTCCTCACCTAGCGTCACCTGGATCCGGCCGCGCTCTGCGTCCGATTGACGGATCACACGACCATCCTGAGCACTCGGAAGCGCTTCAAGGGTCTTGGCGACAGTGTCCGGATTGGCACCCGATACCGACAGGAAACACGTGAGACCCGTATCACTCGCCATTACCGTCCCCTCAAGTGTGAGTTCCGCATCGCAAGTATCGCTCACACGTACCAGCGGAGAGTTCTCTGTGAGTCCGAACGTAACCTCGGTGAGGGTGTCGGAAAGCAACAGCTTCCGATTCTGTGTTGCGTTGATCGCGTACCCGGCAAGTTCGCCGAGTGTCTCAAAACTGGCCTGTACGTGATCGCTGAATGCGGTTTCGGTTCCAGCATAGACACCGACGACGCCGTACACGCTAGAGCTGTACACCAGCGGGAGCGCAAACACCGACTGAACTCCGTCTGCGAATCCGGCGGCCCGAACTGCGTCCGGGACTGATGGGTTCTCGCTCAACGACTGAACCAGCGTTGGGTGTTGCTGTGTGACCGCTCGCCGTTCTGGAGTAGCCTCTCCCTGTTTTATCGCCTCGCGAACGGCTGGAAATAGCTCTCCTTGTTCACCCGCAACGCCGGTGATGACGAGTTCGTCACTGCTGACTGCGTACTCGCCAGTCCATACGAATCGATACTGGTCCGATGTTCCCAGTTGGTTCCGGATTGTCTTCATGATCGCGTCTTGGGACGTAGCTCCGACCAACCCCTCAAGCACGTCGGCGATCAGCGTATCGACCATCTCGGCCCGCTCGGACTCCGAACGAAGCCGTTCGATCGTTTGCCTGTTGGTGCGTTTTTCAGTGATGTCGGTGACGTAGACAGTTGCTGCATCGCCGTCAGGAACAACTGACACGGACAGCCAGCGGTCAACTTCTGGATAGTACTCTTCGAATGCTACATCAGATACCGATGTCCCTTCGAACGCCTTGGTGAGAGACCCTTTGACAGACTGGGGAAACACCTCAGCAATTGGCTCATCGTCGGGTGTGTCAGTTGTAAGAATATCGGCTGCCCTATCATTCCACGCGCGCACCATCCCATCTCGGACGGTGATAACTCCCATCGGTGCTTCTGCGAGACGATGTTCCAACTCCATTCACGTGGGGACCTCCCCGTTGTATCAGTGTTTTCCCGTCGGCCAGTATATACGTGTCGTCCGGTTGATCCGCGGTTCACGAGCGTATATCCTAGTCACTAACACCGGTGTTGTTCTGTCACTGTTTCAGAGTGAGCAACCCAAGAAGTGGATTATAGGTATAGTTGTAGAATACAGCATATGCCCTTGAACACCCAAGACCGTCTAATTTCTCAAGTCTGGCACGTTGTGATTCTCGGAACTATAGCCTCACTACCCGCAACTGCTGTATTGACATCCTCCTCCGCGTGAACACGGAGGAATCCCGACCGTAGTTGGGATATTAGGGTTTGCAGTCCACCACCTCTCGTTGCGGTTGGAATCCGCAGGAGAGGTCATACAGGTGGACTGCTGGCTGTGCCAACCAGCCGGTACTCTTATCTCCACCCAAATCGGGCGCAGACTCGGAGTTACTTTCGTTGATGTCGAGACGGATGTTCTCCGCCCCATTCACGTCCGCATTATACGCAGCATCACAGTCCTCACACACATACAGGCCGCGTTCGACACGCTGACTCTCGTCTTCTCTCCCACAAACGCAACACGTCTTACTCGTGTCGCGCTCGGACACTTCCACGACTTCGATTCCCTTGACCTTCGCCTTGTATTCGAGAATCGAGGTGAAGCGGTCAAACGCCCACCCGTGCAAATCGAGGTTGCCATGTTTGCCCCAGTTCTTCGAGTTGCCGTTCTCGTTCTCGCGTACACCTTCCAAGTCCCCGATGTTGATGCGACCCACACCACGCTCGATACATTTCTCCACGATGTGTTTGGCGAGACTGTGGAAGAGATGGGTACGGCGTTCCGACCACTTGTGATGGAGTCGCGTGGCCCTGTCGCCACTGCTGTCGTCGCAGTTGGCGATCTCCTTCGGGAAGTAGTAGCCGTCCTGCTTCAGGCGGTTGCCGGGGTAGAGGTCAGCGTCCTCGGTGCTGTATGCGACGGCGGCGAAGTTGCTGATGCCGAGGTCAATACCCGCTGTCTCGTTGCCGGGAGCGTCGGGGGTCTCGATCTCGTCCTTACAGACGAGGTGTAACTCCCATCGCTCCTTCGATTGGTCGTAGACAGCGCGAACTTGTTGTAGGTTCTCAACCGTGACGCCGGGGCGTGTCTCGTACTCGACGAGGATGTATTCCCGCGCTCGGGGGTGTTCTTTGTGATTCGCGCCTTTTGACAGGCGAACGCGGTTGTTCTTGGTGTCGTGACGGATGCCATTCTGTTTCCACGTCACCGTCGAACGGGGGTGTTCTTCGTGGACGCGGCGACCCTCGTCGTCGTAGTAGTTTTCTTTTCGGTAGCCGGGCGGATTGTCTCGTTCATCGTCGGAGCCGTACCACGAGTTGAAGGCTTCAGCGAGTTCCTCTAGAACCCGCTGACTGGACTGGCTGTGTAGTCCTTTGTAGTTGGGATGGGTCTTCAACTCGTCTTTCAACTCGTCGTGGTCGGGAATCTCGCCCGTCTCCTCCCACACGCTGCGGGAGTGGTAGTTGGCGACGTTCCAGAGTTTGCTGGCACTCCACCCGTGCTGGTCGAGCGACTCCACGACCTGCGAGTGGTTGCGGATTGTCGCTTGATAGGTGCGATGGACTTCCAGCATCGTGGAACGCCTGTATAATCGCTTATACTCGTTTTATTTGTAAATATTGGGATTGGACCGGATGAATATCCTGCGGTGCTATCGACGGTGGACTGTGGAATGGGTCGTCGGATTCATCCCGCGCCTGAAGGCGCGGGTATTCTCCTTGCTCCTTATAATTGACGCAAATGCGGCGATAACACTTATTGCTGTAAGTGCCACCGCACTCCCCACACTCAGAGACACCTCTCTCACTCCTGTCTTTGACTTGGAAACGTCATTCTGTGTTTCCATATACCGTTCTCAAACGACGTTAGCTAATGATAGCGAAGACCGAGTTTCTGGCCGTGAAAACCCGTTCTGCTCCGACTAGTTCACTCAGAGTGGTGTGGAACCACTGATTGACATCCTTCTCCGTGTAAACGCAGAGGAACCCCGACCGGTGGGAATTTCGGGTTTACAGTTCGCTCACCCTGATCCTTATTGGGTCAGATTTATCTCATCGAATTCTGCGTTTCTGCTCCCGAAACACTCTATTAGCCATTATTAACGCGATTATCGTACAGAACCACATGATACTGGAACATTATCAGTCATCGTCTCTTCGCAGAAAAGTTTGTTTCTTGATAATTAATGCGGGTCGCTGTGGTTCCGATCGAGCTAACTACTCTGCCGCTCTCACCCGGAGATCACATGCTCTCAGTACGGACAGACAGTCACTAACGGAGGAATCGTGCCGTGGGTCGGCTACCGTCCATGGACTCTGAGCAACCACTAGTCTTCAACGGAGATAGCCGCTGGGTCGTCGCGTTCGTGGCGTTACTCTTTGTACACAACGAGATCCACGAGATCGCGCACACGGGGGTCGGTCGTCTCATTTGTGGTGCGTGGGGCCCACGAAATTTCAACAGTTGGCGGCTCGCTTGTTCGAAAACGCCGGAAATTGTTCTGGCACCACTCGCAGGACTCCTCTGGAGCTACGGGTTGATGTGGATCGGGTATCGGTTATTGAATCCGGCAGAGTCACCGGTCAAACGGTCCGTTGGATTTTGTCTCGTTTTCGCGACAATGCCCTTCGGTCGGCTGTACACCGTGGCGCAGTCCGGAGGTGACGAAATGGTCATCCTGCGTGGAGCCTTCCCGACCGTTGATCCGACCGTGCGCCTCGCTGTCGGCCTCAGCATCGTTCTGCTACTTATTGGTCCCCCACTATACCGGGCCGCTAGTGTACTGTCAGAGCGACGGCGGTGGATTATTTTTACCGGGATGCTTCTCATTCCGTTTGTTCTATTCTTAATTGCCGTACTGCGAATCGCAAATCCACTGCTCGCATCCGGGGTCTTGGCTAGTGAGGGGCTACTCGGCTCACCGCTCCTCGTGAACCTCTGGACCGTGTTCTGGGTGATTGCCTTGCTTCTATCTTGGCGACGATTGTCCGCGACACTTGTACCGCAAGGGGAATCGACTCACCTGACCTCCCCGAGGAGGTGATCGTCGACGATGTGCTCGCAGAGACGTTGAACGGCCTGACGACGCACGCTGGGCACTCCGCCGCCGTCGATTTTTCAATCGACTCGACGAGAATGCGTGGATTCACATCGACTCGCTCACGTCGGACGGGTTTGCCACGGCGAAAGGACTCTTTCGGCAGTACGAGCAGTTCTCGTTCGTTGATGCCGCGGTTGTCGCGTACATACAAGCAGAAGTACTCGGCTACCTCTACGCGTTCGACGACGATTTCGACGCCGCCGCGGATGTCGACCGACTCGATACCGCGACAAACCCCTATGGACTCGGGTGACACTCTGGTAAATTAGCCGTCCACCGGCCCAGCACGGGCGTAGCGTTATTATTCCATAAACCTCAACCCACAGAGAGAATGCCCGAGGCCTTCACGCAACGACACCCGACGATTGGCGTGGTGGGGCCAGCGTCGGTCGAAGAGACACTCCGAGACGCGAAAGATTCGCTCGATGTGGCCGTTTCGATAGCACCTGCCGCACGTGACGCTCCCGGCTCAGTCGATGAGTTCGATTGTGTGATTGCCGCGGTAACGCCTGAGTTGAGCACCGCCGACCGGACAGATGCCGATACAGCCGCGTCACTGACCGAGGTCAGCAACTGGGCGGTCCGGAACGCCGCCCGTGACTCCGTTCCTCCGGTGGTGTACGTCGCCCCTACAGAAGCATTGATCGCTGAAGTGCTTGAGGCCGGTGTATCGGAGTATCTCCCGTGGGAACTGCTGGTCCAGTCGCCGACGACAGTGCTCAAGCGGGTGATCACCGCGACGGAGGTACAGCCGACCCCCGACTACCGGACCATCTACGACAACGTCTCTGAGCCACTCACACTTCATGACCCCCAGACGGGAGAGTTGATTCATGCGAACCGGCGGCTTTGTGAGTTGCTGAAGTATGACCGAGCTGAGCTCATTTCGATGCAGGTTGGCGACTACACTGCGAGCATTGACGGGTACGATCAGGCCGCTGCCATGGAAGTTATCACCTCCGCCACCGAGAGCGGAACTATCGGTCCACTTGAATGGCCGCTTGAGACGGCTGACGGCGAACACGTTTGGGTCGAAGCAACGTTGACGACAGTCACGATAGACAACCAGAAACTGGTGTTGTCGACCGCCACGGACGTAACCGACCGTCGACGGCAGCGCCGTCAGCTCCGCGAGATATCGACTCATATCGATGAGGTCGTATATCTAGCACGTGCGGACCTCTCGGAGGTTCTCTTTATTAACGAGGCCTACGCAGATTTGTTCGACCAACCGGTCGAACGCCTGTATGATGACCCGATGGCCGTTCTCGACGCTGTTCACTCGGATGACCGCGAGGCGTACCGCTCGGATCTCATCGCTATGAGCGAACATATCCGCGAGGGGGAGTCGGGCCCGTACACGTTCAGTCACAGACTCCGCGTAGGCGGTGAGACACGTTGGGTTGAGGTACGCGGCTATCCGAGCCGCGGTCCAGGCGGTGCCGTTGATCGGATCGTGGGGGTCATTCGAGACGTTACCGACGCGCGACGTCGCGAGCGCGAGTACGAGCAGATATTCAACGGCGTTACCACTGCGATCGCAGTCCACGACCCCGACACGGGTGAAATAGTCGATGTGAACGACAGTTACGTTGAGCTGTTTGGGTACGACTACGATACGATCCTTCAACAGGGGATCAACGGTCTCAGTGTCCCTGATGAGGCGTATACCGGTTCACGAGCAAGAAATCTCATTACCGATGTAGCCGAGAATGAGGAGGATGAGACCGTTGAGTGGCGCATCGAGACTGCCGACGGAGAACACCGTCTCGTCGAAGCGAACCTCACAGTCGCAACCGTAGGCGGACAGCGCCGTGTTCTCGGCTTGATACGCGATATTACCGAACAGAGACGCCGCGAGCGAGAGTACGAGCAGATCTTCAACGGCGTCAACGACGCTATCGCCATTTTCGACCCAAAGACGCTCTCTTTTGCCAGTGTGAATGATTCGTACCTCGAGCTTACAGGATGCGACAATATTGAAAATGTTCGCGAACTCGGTATTGAGGGTCTCAGCGCAACTGAGGACGGGTACACAGCGGAACGCGGTAAAGAACTGATTCAGGCTGTCGCCCGTTCGGGTGAACCGAAGACCATCGAGTGGAAACTCACCCCGCCGGACGAAGAGCAGTCATGGATCGAGGTCACGTTGGCGACGGCTGAGATCGGTGGTGAACAGCGAGTCCTGTCGATCCAGCGTGATATCACGGAGCGAAAGCGTCGCGAACGAGAGTTCGAACAGATCTTCAACGGCGTGACGGACGTGATCGGAATCTACGACCCGCAGACTGCGGAGCTGGTCGACGTCAACGACACCATGTGTGCGATCCTCGGGTATGACCGCGACACGATCATCGATATGGACCCGGAAGAGGTGACGGCGACAGCACTCGGATTCGATGCGGACACGATCGGAGAAGTCGTCCGCGACGTGGCCGAATCCGGGGACCCGGTGAGGGATATCGAGTGGGCGTTGCGGACCGCCAGCGGCGATGTCGTATGGCTTGAGGTTAACGCGACCCTAACAGAGATTGGCGGCGAGCGGCGTGTGGTCACTATCGCTCGGGACGTCACTGGACGGCGCGACCGCGAAGAGCGTGTACAAGTGTTGAACCGTGTACTGAGACACAACGTGCGGAACGATATGGACGCGGTCTTGGGATACACGGCTACAATTGAGGAGACGGCGGAAGACGAGACCGTCCGGGAATACGCCGAAAGCGTTCACAACATTGCGAACGGCCTCTTGGAACTAAGCGGTAAAGCGCGTGCCGCCAGTCAGATGCTTCAGGACAACAACGACCCGGAAAATCGCAGGGTTGGAACGGTACTGGAGTCCGTCGTCGCCGACCTCCGTGAGTCTCACGACGAAGCGACGATTCAGTTGTCCTCCGCTGAGGCTCCCGCACCGGCCGATACAGCTGTCTTTCGGTTGGTCTTGAGTGAACTCGTCGAGAATGCCGTCGAACACGGCGGGGACTCCCCGGAAGTCGAAATTGAGACGACGCCGTTTACGGCCAATGAGGAGACGCGAATCACGGTGCGTGACGACGGACCCGGAATCCCCGACCGCGTGCTCACTCCGTTCCAAGCTGACGGTGAGTCGCCGTTCCAGCACAATCATGGAATCGGCCTCTGGCTTGTCAACTGGGGCGTTCGGCAGCTCGGTGGCGGTATCGAGTTCGAGCGGCCCGCCGATGGCGGAACTGCCGTTCACCTTTCTTTACCAAATGTATTGCGTTGACGGCTGTAAATGAAGTAGCAGTCCCGGTTCCAAACAGGCTCGTTCGGCTTTGTTGAAATTCTTCGCAGGTGATACGTTCTACTACGATTACGATCAATACAACCTACGACGTCACGTTCTTTTTTTGACTCTCTCGTAGTTGGGTGAATGTCTCTGCCGAGGTCGCAAGAATGAGTAGCGAAAACGGAAGTCCGACAACATCTGACAGCAGGATTCCCATTGCTTGCCCGCCAATGGCACCGACCATTAACGATGTCATCGCTGTTAACACACCTGAGACGAGCCCAATCCCAGCGATAATCATTGCTAAGGCATGTTGAAGCCTCATCACAGTGAATTTGACAGCTGGTGCCTTTTATGCTGTTTCAGAACTAGCCACGACAACTGTGAGAAGATCATCAACACAATATCACAGGGACATATCTATCACGAGCAAATAATCCGCGACATGCGCGGTGTGCCCTCCACAGTATCGAGGCGGTCAGCTACGGATCTCGTAATCATCGGTACAAATCTGCTCCCTTTGGCTGGCATAGTCTATGGCGATTGGAATGTTTGGACTCTTTTGTTACTCTACTGGATTGAAGCATTTAGTACAGTCCTCTTCGGCGTGCTAAAGTCGTTGTTCGCAAAGCAAGGATCCCCCGATGTCGTCGGAGAGCGAGAACCACTTCATGAACTACGGCACAAACGAGGCGGTTGGCGCCCTCTCCCAACGCTTCCACCGATATACCCCCGCAATGTGCCTTTTGCGCTGTCAATACTCGGGATCTGGGCTTCCACTATTGTGCCGATTACGATACTCTCCTGGGTGTTGGTTGAGACATCAATAGCGCTTTCGTGGGAGGTCGCTGTAAGTATTGGTGCCCTCATAGTCGCACACGGCATCGAGTTTCACCGTGAGTACTTGGGGGCCAAAATATACAAGAATGTGTCCGCTCGTGAAATCCTACAACAACCGTCCCAGCTCACGCTCGGGGTGATGTTTTTGGGGGTGATCGGCCTATCAATGGGCCAGTCAGCCGGAGTAGCTGTGCTTGGGGGATTTGTGATTATTAAAACAGTTCTCGCTGTATCGTGGGAGTCTGCCGGTCCAATAGCAAGCGCATTCCAAGGACTCTTTGACCGACTCAGTGCTGACCGCGAGTTCAGTCAGTCGCAACCAGAGCTTAGCCTCCCAGATGAGCCGGTTCAGGCACGTGTGAAAGTCAACCCTCGATCTGTACTACTTGGAAGCACCACCACAATACTACTCACGGTGGTCAATCGCGGTGTCGCGCTGCTGCTGGTTGGCGTTGTCGCCGCAATGGTTACAGCGCATTTTTTGTGGGGTGGCATTGGCCTCGCCGTACTACTGGGAATTTTTATAATCCGAGTTGGGAGCTACTACCTCCGGTACGGCACTATTGAGTACCAACGGCGTGGTGAGAAACTTGTCGCGTACGACACCGTACTTGGTGCGCCACAGTGGTTGGTTCCGATTCACTCACAAGCACGATTTGAAATCAAGAACGCCATTCCTGACCGCCTATTCGGTACCGGGACACTACGGATTTCAAACGTTGAGGCAGCCCCAACAAACACAGTTCAGTTTGGTCCTGTCGCTGATCTTGACCACGCGACTGAGACACTTGACCTGCCGATCAGACACGAGGAGCGCCCTGAGCAGGATCTCGCGGTCGTGGGTGCCGCACTCATGTTGGCACTGGTTTTTCTTAGTGTTCCACTACTGTTGCTCGGCTCTCCCCAGGTGAGTGGGGCAGAAATGGCAGCTGTAATAGTCTTGATCGCACCGTTTTTTATGATTTTACTCAGCATTCTCGTATATGCGATGCTCGCTCGAATCTAAACGACCTGCGAGGGCGAGTTCATCAACCCACCGAGGTCGAAGGGAAGTCAGACACTCGACTCAGTGTTTTCTCTTCTGGAGATACCATTCAACCACTTCTCCCGACACCGCTCCAGTTGTTCCCGCATAGCATCCAACTGTAACCTTCACAGAGCGAGAAGTTCCCGCGCTCATTCTGTGCGGCTTTTTATGATTCGTAGTTGACGCCATTTGGCTCGGATCAATGTGTGGCCCGTCCTGCTAACGAGATTATGTTTACCGCTGCTGTTGAGGGATGTGCGACACGGTCACAATTATCTGTCGGAGAGAGCGGCTTCCGATATAGAACGGAAAGCGCTCGCAGCGCTCAGCTTACGCCGAAACAGCGGACGCTTTCGGTGATCACCTCGGCTGAGCCTCGAAGCACTGTGTCACCTCGTGGAACTCGCGATCAACACTCAGCAGAACCGTGAAATACGATTCACGGACGAAGTCGCAGTTGTTTCCTAGAGACACTCTATCAAACGGTTTCACCGCCAGAGACACCCCGAACGGGTTTAATCCAAAACCACATCAATAGCAATACGCCTTCCAACGATGAATCGACACACGCGTTCGTCACCCGACTCCGTCACGAGACGTCGAGTTCTCGCAATTGGTGCCAGTGCCGCCGTAGCGTCCACCGCCGGCTGCTCGACAGTGCTTGATGCGATCGGCAACCAAGTCTTCGAAGAGGTCAACCTCCTCAACCAGATGAATCAGGAGGTCAGCGGGTCGATCGAAGTCGTAGATCCCGAGGGCGAGACGGTCCTCGATACCTCGTTCAACGTCCCCTCGACCGAGTCAGACGGTGAGAGTAATATTGTCGCCTACGCCGACGTATGGACCACCACCGGCGAGTACCAAGTTGACTTGGAACTCGCGGATACCGTGATATCAGGGACCTCACAGCTGAATCAGCAATTTTCGATTACTAGTACTGAAGAGGACATCGTCGCTATCTCTATTGGCTCGAGCGATGAAAGTGAACCAATCGCGCTTCGAGTCGGAGAGTCGTTCTCGGATCTCGGTCAGACAAACGCGACCGGCTAACTGGGGACAAAGAGTTTCGCGAGTGTCCATCTGATAGCGGGGTCCTAGGCTGAATCAGCAACAAACAACACAAAGCGCCCGGCTGCGTGTACCAACACTGTCACCGGAAGCCCGATTGCGGCTGCTAGCACGGTAACTGAGAGTATTGTCGGAACGTTACCCACTGAAACCGCTAGTCCGAGCATTGTGAGGAACCCACCGATGAATATTCCCGCCGCGACCGTCTCTACTGTCCGGATGCTATCATATGCTAACGTCTGCGTACTGCGGTCTCCGACGAACGGGACTCCCCGACGATCCACCTCTAAATAGGCGTAACTGAGTAGCACGACTGCCAAACCGAGTAGTAAGACAGTACAGAGGAGAACGATGGCGGTTCCGCCGGCGAGTATCGACTCTTCTCCGCCGATCGCTGCCAATGATCCGAAAGCCAAAAGCGGGATAGCAAGTACTCCGAGCGCTATCACCACCACGGAAATCCCGGCCCAGACGTAGAGTCCGTTGCGTGAAAGCCACGTGTATGCTCGGTCTGAGTACGTGTTGGAGTGTGCTGTAGCTCGGTCAACCTCCGGGGTAGACCCGCTTGTCTGGGCGTCGTCTGTCATACCGGCTGATCGATCGTCTCCGGTATACCTCCTGTCGTGTGTCTCGGGCCGAGAAACACGGCCAAAGTCAGTGTCCCAGTGATATCTTCGCGGAGATCCCAACGGCGCTGCTGCCGCGGTCACCGTGTCGGTTCTGTATCGCTCACGTCGTAGCGCCGAACGCGACAATCTTCGTCGAGATCGAACTCAATTGACCCGTCAGCGAGACGGACTACAACCTGCGCGGCGGTTGGCACCGCGTCACCGGTACGTACGTTGCTCACCTCCGTAAGACTGTGCGGTCCGATCTGCGCATCACGCGGACGCAGACCGTGTGCCGCGTACAGTGACTCGACGGCGTGATGGCCGAGAACCGTCTGTGCGATCGGGATCGGATACGATAGCCAGCAGGTGTCACATGCCGCGGTGGCATACGGTACGTCTCGGTGGAGATACGTCTCTGGAACGGAGTCAGAGGGGAGCGATAAACCCGCCGCTCCCCAACAGTGCGGGCAGACCCCGTTACGCAAGAGCCGGACGTCACACGCGTGGTTTCGGAGCGTGGAGTCGATAACTGCGTCGAGTGACCGGTTTTCAGTTGCCCGCGGCGGCGTCGGGTACGCAACGGCGGCGCCGTGGTCCGGACAGCCAATATACAGGTGGTGCTCTCGGTACGCAGCGACGAGATGCCGATCGCAGTGGGGACACCTATACTCCAGCTCCTGCTCTCCGATTTCGTACCGTTTGTCGCCGTTCTGTGTCTTATAACTCCCCGCCCGAATTGCGGCCACAATCTCCAAGGCGGCTATTCGGGGACGATATCGCCCGTCCACCTTCTGAATGAAGTCGTCTTGAAGCTCGGACAAGTGGTAGCTGAACCGGCTCGTGTCCTCAACGCCGACTTGCTCTCGTAGCTCGGAGAACGTCGGCCACTCGGATGACCACGCTTCGTCGTACTGATCTGCGAGAGTTAACAGGATACGGACCCGTGTTTCGTCGGTCAACGCCGCATACGCTGACTCACTCCCCTCACGTTCACCTGTCATTGGTGTACAACACTGCTGTTGTTTCCGCTCGGGTATCTGATTTGTTACCGAATCAACTTAATAGTCGTCCAGATAACACTTACAACCCAATCACTCATTTCGTCATCTATGGTCGATTTGCCCTCCACGCTAGAAGCGGACGTGCCGAATCAACTTAATGATGAGACTGGTGCCGCCAGTGCGGTGGCGTTTCTCGCTTTCACGATACCGATCACCGTTTTGTTGAATTTGGCTGCCTCACTTGCTGCTGTCTCAGCCGTCAGTTCTGATGCCAGGGAGACGCTCATATTCATCGCTGGAAGCGCCGCGACCGAACTTTCATTTCTGCTCGTTGGCATCGGGTACGTTTCATTTCACTCGTCGTTCCAGGTTCCGGTTCACGTTCCAGACCGAGACTCTGTCTCTGCTCTCATCGGTGGACTGGGGATGAGTTTCGCAACCGCGTTCCTCTCGCTTGTAAGCACTGACGCGGTTCTTCCGAGTGTCGAACTCTCTCCTGGATTTATGCAGTACACAAACCTCGCAGCACCGACGGGTGTCGGCCTCGTCATCGCGGCAGTCCTGTCGCTTGCGTTGATCGGTCCTGTCGAGGAGTTCTTTTTCCGGGGCGTCATCCAGCAGCGGCTCCGTGCGTCGTTCTCGGCTAGAATCGCGATCGGTACGGCCGGCCTCGTGTTTGCGCTGTTTCACGTCTACCCCGTCCTCCTCCTGTCGCCGCCGATGGCCGCAGTTGCTCACATGACGCTTTATTACTCTCTGATGGGAGGGATATTCGGGTGGGTGTTCGAACGGTCGAATACCTTTGTCGCGCCTGCGCTCGTTCATGGTGTGTTTAATGCCGTGATATTTGTCGCGCCCCTACTCACCTGAGATCCGGTGAATTCGCGCTTCGAGGCTTGAAACACTGCTCTGGGATTACCATTCGAAAGGGTACACCGTTGAGGTAGCCGCCGGTCGGAGGCGGTATTCAGATAGGTATCCGACTGATGAGCATATCCCATCGCTGTGGCATAGTCTGGTGAGATCGCCCATCATTTTTTCCGCTCTCCATCGGCTTCTGGGACGGTTTTGACTGATCGACGCCAGCGATGGGGCCTAGCACTTGCTGCCGTGCTCTGTCTCCTTGATACCCGTTCAGCTACCTCTTGCGACACCGTGTTCCGAGCCGTGAATTTCCTCACTATTTTGTGGGTTGGTCATCTGGGATAATCCATGTCTGATACGGCCCTCCAAGACATATCAGAAGACGGCTCAACGGATTCCTCAGAGTTGGATCTCGACTGGCTCACGCTTGAAGACGGCGAGTCTATCCAGTGGTCAAGTACCCCACACAAGTACAGCGTCCTTCCTGCGTTTATCATTGGGATTCCGCTATCACTCGTCCTTATTGGCATCCCAATTGTTGCTGCGTCCTATCTTCAGTACACCAATACGAACTACGTAGTCACCAATCGTGGCCTCTACAGCAAACGTGGGGTACTCTCACGTGACGTCCAACAGATTGGGTTCGACAAAGTCCAAAACATCTCGTACTCACAGTCGGCGCTCGGCTCGTACTTTGGATACGGCTCCGTTGACGTCAGTACAGCCGGCGGATCTGGGATCGAACTTCAGTTTCGGAGTATCCCTGCCCCAGCCGCAGTTCAGGAGCTGATTGCTAGAGAAATTGATAGTCGACAGCAGACCGAGTCCGACTCGACGAAAGAGGATGTTCTTGATTCGATTCTTACGGAACTACGCGTCATTCGGCAGGCCGTCGCCGATGACCAGAGTGGGTCCCAGACCGACTCGACTGCCTCGTCTACTGACGAGTCAACACATACTGACACAGGTAACACAGATGAGTGACGGCTGGTGGTATCAACACGACGGTGAACGCGTTGTCTGGAAGGGTCGCCCGCGTCTCTCAGCGGCTCTTCCAGACATAATCGTTGGAAGCTCTATTTCCGTACTTGCCCTTATCGGCGCTGTCAGCGTCAACCTTTGGTTGCTAATGGGGGTCCCTGTCGGCGTTGCGGTTCTCAGCTGGGGGCTACTCAGGGTACGACGGACGCAGTATCTCTTGACGACACGAGCAGTATGGGCGAAACGAGGCGTCCTCGGACGAACAATTCGTCGCGTCCGTGTCGATAAAATCCAGAACACTTCATTTTCTCAATCCGCCACAGGCTCGTTTTTCGGCTATGGGAGAGTGTCTGTTGAGGTCGCCGGAGGCCGCGATCTGGAGTTTCGCCGGGTTGATAACCCGAAGGATGTCCAGACGACGCTCGCGGAGTACATGGGTAGTGAAGAGTACGCAATCCCCGGGTCCCGAGAGCAGTGGGAATCTGTCCTCAGCCTTGTCCGTGAAATCCGCGCCACGGTGGCGCCCACCAGAGATGATAGCGAGCCTTTGACCGGAAAATAAGGGAGTTCATATTGGGTCTCAAACGGTCTGCTGCCAATATTGAAGGCTGTCAGTTACTGTCCCCCGTCAGCGTTAGCAGCGTCGGCGAGAGATCACGTGGTGACCGGGAGATTAGTTTCCGGTAGGATAACCCGTTTATAAATGATCAAGTAGGAAACTGTCGCGAGAAGATACACCCCGACTGTCGGCAGTGGCGGCCAGTTCAAAATAAAAATCACGAACGCTACCCAGAATCCGGCTAATAGAATCCCACACAGTGAGACGACATGTAACCCTTCCTGTGTCTGAACTTGGACGTCGCTCCCCGTCAGCAGCCGGACGCTGATCATCGCCACAGTAAGTGTCGCCCAGGTCAAGACCGGGAGCCCGAATACTGTCCATATGGTGACCGCTAACTGTGGAGACTCACTGAGCAGTATTGGCCACCCGACTATCCCGAGTGCTGCCCAGCCAATGCTCCGAAAGAACTCTTCTCGCAAGATTGAACGGACGCGTGGGTGGTCAAGGAATTCGCGGAGGGGGTGCGTTGGAGTAGTCTCATCGGCTGTCAGCGCTTGCTTTCCTTCCGGCGATAGCGGCCACTCCGACTCCGGGTGGTTGAGATAATACAGGGTCAGTGAATCAGCGAACGACTCCGTCGCGACGACCCCGTGTTCCTCGAGTTCCGTTAACCGGTTCCGGACAGTCACCTTTGAGACGTCTGGCTTGATCTGCTGTTGAATTTGCTGGAGCGAGAAGAACGGCCGATCTGCTCGATACATCGTTTCGACGACGTGGCGGCGGGTGAGTTTGGTGTTTACCCGCTTGTCCTGGGGCAGTTTTTGTGCGATCCAAGGTGGGAGGGCCATGTGTTATGGGTCGGTCACGCGCAATATCTTAGCGAGTCAAATTGTATGTTTTGCTCTGGCGGGGCCACAGAGCGGTGCGGTGCTGTTTCAGCAAGTGAGACCGCTCGGAGACTGCGAGGCCGGCCCAAAGAGTCAGGTAGTCGCTGTCGAGCCTCTGCCCGTCGGGTGAACGTACCAGTACCAGAGGGAAGTCACGGCCGCGACCGCGACGTAACCGAGCGTGATCCACTGAGCGGGGTATCCACCTCTTATGACGAGATACACCGCGGCGACACCCCCGAGCATGATCCCGAGGGCGAGGCTTACGGATATTCCGCTTGTCGTCTGGACGCGAAGATCTGACTCGGTCACGCTCCGGATTCCGATAGCACTTGCCGTCAGCACGGCCCAGGTGACCACGGGAAGTCCGAAGACCGTCAGGGGTGTCATGTTGAGCCAACTAATTTCCATCGTCGCTAGCGGCCAGCCGACGAGTCCGGCTCCGAACCAGACGATACTTCGTAGCAGTTCCGTGCGTACGATCTCGCGTAATCGTGGCGTCATGTCCACGCACTCGCCTAGCATAGCAACCGGTAAAGCAGCGCCGAGAATTTTGTGTTCACAGAGGCGGATTTTTCGAGCGCAAAGGAGGATTTGTATCCGGAAAGCAGAGGGATCGCGTCACGGACTGTCGCGCCAGGCGGTCACCAGCCGATCGTATTAATCCTGGCGTGAGATGCGGGAGACAGCGAAGGCTCGCAGCCAATCTTGAGCTGTCTCTAGCGCGACGTTGCTGAAACTATTCGTGGCCGAGAACTTCGTCGCTCTATTTTTCAAAAAATACGTTCGATGGCATTCCAATGTCCCCTGCGGGTACGAGTAACGGCTTCGTGGCAGAGTCAGTGATCGACAGTTCATAAAGCTCAGATCCTCAACCATCCGAATCACTGGGAGTAACATAGTGATCCCGGGGACCCCACGATATCAGTCGAGGGGGCACGTCACTCTGTATACTTAGACCGATACGTCTCGTCGGGTCTGTATTATTAGCTCTTAGTTACAGGGAGATCCAGCGCACAGATACTACCGAAGACGATGATGCGTATATTTCAATATCCAACCCCTGTGAGACACGGGTTCTACGAGCAACCAGAACTCAGCATCTGTAAGCACTGGCGGGAAAGGGCCCTCGACAGGCTGTTGCCGGGAACAGAACACTCAGTTCGACGATCGAGAGGTCATTTAGGAGCCAGTTCCCGAAATCACATTGCTTGTCACCCGCTCGGTACAGATCTTTCAGCACTACCCGCGGCAACTCAGTAACGACAACGTTGAGAGCCATGTGCTTACAACAGACACTCTATCCGATCGGACTGGCCAGTACCAACATTGCGATAGGCTGGCTGTCTTATTACTTATCTGAGCCGATCCTTGGGGGGCTGCTCGTCGTGGTTGGGGTCTTTGTCATCCTCACCTCAATAGGAAGTACTCTCAGTCGGTATAAATCCGTACTCAGTGATCAACACTGACTACAGCAACCATGGCTTACTACTATTAGATTCGCTACCGGGTATGTACATGAATGCCCTCCACAGCACCTGTTCAAAAGTCACGAGACAGAACTGTGATTGATCCTCGGGATATCTGTGTTCCACGCCCAGGGTACGCGCAGCTGGTCACTTCGCCACCACGTCCGTAGATGAGCTCAGCAGCGACAACTCACGACACAGGAGCTAGTCGCATCCCAGATCCCGAACTATTGGCTCTTCTCGTGGCGAATCTGGTTCCGATTGTCGGGATTGTTGCGTTCGGCCTGTCGATTTTAGAGCTGCTGACATTATATTGGCTTGAGTTCGGCGTCGTATGTTTTTGGGCGGTTGTTCGAGCGACGTTTGCCGGGCGGCCAATGGAACGGAACGGGGATCCAATCCTGTTTGGGGCGATTGCCACAAAACAGACCTCCATTTCACTCCCGCTGACAGGTGCTAATATCCGACTACTGACTATTCCGACACTTTTGTTCGTAGTACCAATTATAATCGGACTGTGGCTATTCGTCGGGGCACTGGTTGTTGGCCCCGTGGCAACCGCAAATCCGGATGCCAATATCTCGTCGTGGCTCATTATTGGCGCGCTTGGAATCTTCATCGCGGAAGGATGGCGAACAGTCACTACGTACTTCCGAGATGGTGATTACCAAGGTCATAATGTCGCAACAGCTCTTCAGAGTGTCGTCACTGAGGGCGCAACCGTACTCCTCGCGAGCACCATCGCGCTGCTCACCGCAGCTCTGGTGGTTTCTAACGGCGGGGCTGGAGAGACCTCTCGTGCAGTTGAACGGGTTGCGACGGGACCACTTGTCGCTGTAGTAGTCTCGATTAGGCTCCTCACCGATCTCGCAGGATATTATCACGATGGCCGACTCGGTGCGGGACTGTGGTCACTCGTCGGTCGTGGGGAGGCGTACAGTCCCCCAGAGCGTAAGACGATTGAGACAACGCTATCAGGAAATCCCACAGATCTGCGCCCGTCGCTCTCGGGACGACTGCTGCCTACGGCGTCACATTTCCGGACACACCCTGGACCGTGGTTGCTGACACCACTCGCCTTTCTCGCCGCATCACTTGCTGTATTCGATGGTGCTATCCAAATAGCGGGTGGCATCATGCTTCTCGGGATCGGCGTCCCGCTTGGTCTCATCCACCTCGACTACTGGATCCGGTACGTTGGTGTTGAATACCGGTTAGATTCGAACACTATTGTTGCGACTGATACCCTGTTTCAAACCCCTCTTTGGCGGTACGAATCGCTAGCTGATCATGAGATCCGAGTTGAACGTGACCCCGTCGATAGGTGGTTGGACACCTCGACGGTATTCGTTGACCGCGGTGACAGGCCGACCAAGCTACCACGACTCGGAGATACGACCCCAATCACGGACTCACTTGTTGGCGCGAGTCCCGCTGACAATGACGCTGGTGCCAATTGGAACGCGAATACGAACGGGCCAGACACTATGGTGGAAGTTGGCATCGAATTGCTGCGGTTAGACAGTACAGCACCTCGTACGTCGCTTGCGTCGATGGCTCTGTTTGGAGTCGTCTCACTGATTGGGTTGGTGATAGCTGCTGAGTTTGAAGGCGGCGTAGCAGCAGGCGTCTTCGTATTTTTGTTTACTGCGATTCCGCTCGTCGGACTTATCATATATCAAATCAAACAATAACTAACGCTGTTGGCCCTCCAGTATTAGGCTGCGGTTCCACGAATTTGGGACACTAACCCATACTGGAGAGGTGTCGGTAGTAGATACCTCTATTTGACAAATGGATAGTGCTGGTGGACGGGGCGGAGGGCCGTCCTTCCAGCGGGGGTGATCAATGGAGCGTCGCGGGGGAGTGGGTGAGCCTCCCATCCGTTGGGG
>NZ_SGTZ01000012.1:0-113259 GCF_005435115.1 Halorubrum sp. ARQ200
TTCGAGTCCCACCCGCCCCGCACAGCACCGCAGCCTCACGCCTCCCCAACCTCGCCGCTCACGCTTCGCGGCTGCGCCGCTCGCGTTCGCGGCGTCCCTCGCGTGTGCTCCTCGCGGCCGCCGAGGGCGGCCGCTCGCAGGCACGCGCCGGCCGCATCCGCCGGCTAAACGGCCTCGTTCGGTCGCGTCGACGGGACGCGATCGCCCGAGGCGCCGAGGGACAGCCTCTTACCGGTCGACCGTCAGGAACGGACGGACATGCTGATCGCCGGAACCGTCGTCGCCGACTCCGAGACCGTCATCCCCGACGGCGCCGTCGTCGTCGAGGGGAACACGATCGCCGCGGTCGGCGAGGAGCCCGACCTCCGCGACCGCTACCCCGACCACGAGCGGCGGACGTTCGACCTCGTCGCGCCCGGCCTCGTGGGCGGCCACATCCACTCGGTCCAGTCGCTGGGTCGGGGGATCGCCGACGACGCCGCCCTCCTCGACTGGCTCTTCGACGCCGTCCTCCCGATGGAGGCCGCGATGGACGCCGAGGCGACTCGGGCGGCCGCCGAGCTGGGGTACCTGGAGTGTCTCGAATCGGGGACGACGACCGTCGTCGACCACCTCTCGGTGAACCACGCCGACGAGGCGTTCGAGGCCGCGATCGAGACCGGGATCCGCGCGCGGCTCGGGAAGGTGCTGATGGACCGGGACTCTCCCGACGGGCTGCTGGAGGAGACCGACGCCGCGCTCGCCGAGAGCGAGGCCCTCATCCGCGAGTACCACGGCGCCGCCGCCGGCCGCGTCCGCTACGCGGTGACGCCGCGGTTCGCCGTCACCTGTACCGAGACCTGCCTGCGCGGCTGCCGCGAGCTGGCCGACCGCTACGACGGCGTGACGATCCACACCCACGCCAGCGAGAACGAGGACGAGATAGCGACCGTCGAGGCCGACACCGGGAAGCGGAACGTCCTGTGGCTCGACGAGGTCGGGCTGACGGGCCCGGACGTGACGCTCGCGCACTGCGTCCACACCGACGAGCGCGAGCGCGAGGTGCTCGCCGACACCGGGACGGTCGTCACGCACTGCCCCTCCTCGAACATGAAGCTCGCCTCGGGAATCGCGCCGGTCCAGGACTACCTCGACCGCGGGATCCCCGTCGCGCTCGGCAACGACGGCCCGCCGTGTAACAACACGCTCGACCCGTTCACGGAGATGCGGCAGGCGAGCCTCCTCGGCAAGGTCGACGCCCGCGATCCGACGCGCCTCCCGGCCGCGACCGTGCTGGAGATGGCGACGGAACACGGCGCCCGCGCCGCCGGCTTCGACCGCCTCGGCGCGCTCCGCGAGGGGCACCGCGCCGACGTGATCGGGATCGCGACCGACCTGACCCGGGCGACCCCGATCCACGACCCGCTCTCGCATCTGGTGTACGCCGCGCACGGCGACGACGTGACCTTCGCGATGGTCGACGGCGAGGTCCGCTACGCCGACGGCGAACACGTCGGGACCGACGCCGCCGCGGTCCGCGAGCGCGCGACGCGCCACGCGGAGCGCGTGGCCGAGACGGCCGGCATCGACGTCGCCGAACCGTAGCCTCGTCGCCGTCGCTCTCGCGTCGTGAGAAGCGCGGGGAGGCCGGCGACCTACGAGGGGCGCTCCGCCGACGAGGCGACCGCGGAGGGGGACTGCGCCCACCGCATCGCGGCGTCGTCGTCGTTGAACGCCTCGGTGTCGACCCCCTCGACGTCGATGGTCCGCTTGAGGAAACGCCGCTTCGAGCGCTGCCCGACGACGGCGAAGCGGTCGACGCCGCGCGCGACCGCGATCTGCGCGGACTCGCGGAGGGCCCGCCGGCCGGCGTCGGAGCACGGCCTGCTGGTCCGGACGACGATCACGACGGCGTCGATCGCGTCGGGATCGGTCGCGGTCCGCCAGCGATCGAGGAGCGCCTCGCCGTCCGCGGGGCTCAGCCCAGTCCCGTGAGGGAACTCGACTACGAGGACCTCGTCCTCGACCCGCAGCAGCCAGCGCTCGCTCGGTTCCATGACACGACCTCCCACGTGCTTGGGTATAAACCACACTCTCCGATTATCGTATCAGATACTTGAATCCGTACGACGGAGCGGTCCCGGCGGCGCCGGTCGCCCGCCCGAGAGGATCAGTTCCGCCGGCCGGCCCCCTCGTCGAGCGCGTCGACGACCGCGGCCGCGAGCGCCTCGAACGACGCCTCGTCGGGGACGACGTCGACGCCGAGGCCCCGGTCGCGAGCGGTCTCCGCGGTCGGCGGGCCGATGACGCCGACGACCGCGTCCGTCAGCCCGGCGCGGGCCGCCTCGTCGACGCCGCGGTCGGCGGCCGCCGCGAGGAAGTTGTCGACCGTGAGCGAGGAGGTGAACGCGACCGCGTCGAGGTCGCCGGTCGCGGCCAGCTCGGCCGAGTCACCGGCGTCGTCCGGACGCGCGAGCCGGTAGAGCACGGTCTCGGTCACGTCGGCGCCGGCCTCGCGCAGGCCGTCGAGGAGCACGTCGCTCCCGTGGTCCGAGCGAGCGACGACGACGCGCTCGCCCGCCACGCGCGCCTCCAGCGCGGTGACGAGCCCGGCCGAGGTGTACTCCTCCGGGACGACGTCCACCGTCCAACCGACCTCGCGGGCGGCCGCGGCGGTCGCCGGCCCGATCGCGGCGACGTCCGCGTCGCCGGGCTCCCAGCCGGCCTCGGCGGCGAGCTCGACACCGGTCTTGCTCGTGAGCACGACGAGCGGCGCGTCGGCCGGGACCGCGCCCGTCGACTCGACTTCGAGCATGGGGTCCGGGACCGGCTCCGCGCCGAGTTCGCGGAGCAGTTCGACGGCCGACTCGATCCGCTCGTCGGCCGGGCGGAAGACGGCCACCCGCGGCCGGTCGGCGCCCCCGCTCACGCCCCGTCACCACCGGTCGCGTCGCCGCCGCGCCCCTCGCCCGGCGACCGAACTGGGGCCGAGTCGGCGTTCTCGAGGAAGGTCGCGACGCGGTCGCGGGTCGCGGCCACGTCGCCGATCACGGTGATCGCGGGCGGTTCGATCCCCGCCTCGTCGCGGACGTCGACGATGGTGTCGAGCGTGCCCGTCGCGACGCGGCTGTCGGGCCAGGTGGCGCGCTCGACGAGCGCGACGGGCGTGTCGCCGTCGAGGCCGGCGTCGCGGAGCTCCGCGGTGTACGCCGGCAGCTTCCCGACGCCCATCAGCACGACGATGGTCCCGCCGGTCGCGGCGAGCGCCGCCCAGTCGACCGCCGACTCCTCCTTCGTCGGGTCCTCGTGACCGGTGACGAACGATACGGAGGAGGCGTGGTCGCGGTGGGTCACCGGGATCCCGGCGACCGCGGGGCCGGCGATGGCCGAGGTGACGCCGGGGACGACCTCGAAGGGGACCCCCTCGGCCGCGAGGTGCTCGGCCTCCTCGCCGCCGCGCCCGAAGACGAACGGATCGCCGCCCTTCAGCCGAACGACGCGGTTCCCCTCGCGGGCCAGCTCGACCATGCGCCGGTTGGTGTACTCCTGGGGCGTCCACTCGCCGCCGGCGCGTTTCCCCACGTCCTCCCGCTTCTCCTCGGGGATCTCGCCGAGGATCTCGGGGCCGGGGAGCTTGTCGTGGAGGACCACGTCCGCCGACTCGATCAGGCGCTTCGCCTTGACGGTGAGCAGGTCCGGGTCGCCCGGCCCGGAGCCGACGAGGAAGACGGTGCCGACGCCGTCGTCGCGTCGTCGCGTCGGCGGCTCCTCGGCGTCCTCCCTTGGGGTCGCGCCGCCGTCAGTCATCGGTCTCCGCCTCCTCGCGCGCCTCGGCGATCAGGTCGTCGGCGCCGCGGTCGGCGAGGTCCGCGGCGAACTCGGCCGCCGCGGTCGCGTGCGACCGGATCGGCAGGTCGCGGGTCCCGGCCACCTCCTCGGTGCCGTCCGTCGAGAGCACCCGCGCCCGGACGTGGACGTGCTCGCCCTGGACCATCGCGGCGACCCCGATCGGCGCCACGCAGCCGCCGTTGAGCTCGCCGAGGACCGTCCGCTCGACGGTGACCGCCACGCGGGTCCGCTGGTGGTCGACCGCGTCGCGGACCGCCTCGACCACGTCCGGGTCGCTCGCGGTGACCGCGATGGCGCCCTGGCCGGCCGCGGGGACGAACTCCTCGCGCGGGAGCCGCGTCGTCTCCACCTCGTAGAAGAGGTTCGAGCGGCGCAGCCCCGCCTCCGCGAGGACGACCGCGTCGTACTCCGTCTCGACCTTACGCTCCATCGCCGAGCGTTCGAGGTCGGACAGCGAGTCGAACCACTCCTCGACGCTGCGCTCGAACTCCTCGTCGACCTCGTCGTCCGCGTCCTCCCCGTCGGCGCTCTCGCCGTCCGCGTCGCCCTCGCCGTCCCCCTCGGCGGTCAGCGCGCTCTCCTCGCCCGACGCGATCAGGCGGCGCTCGTGTTCCGCCTGGAGGCCGGGCGCGAGCAACTTTTCCAGCCGCGTGTCGACGTTGCCGCGGATCGGCTCGACGGTGAGGTCCGGGCGGGCCGCGCGGATCTGCGCGCCCCGGCGGAGCGAGCCGGTCCCGACGACGGCGCCCGACGGGAGGTCTTCGATGCCCAGCCCCTCCGGGTGGACGAGCACGTCGCCGGAGGGGGCGCGCTCGGGAACGCCCGCGACGACGAGGTCCGCCATCTCCTCGGTCGGGAGGTCCTTCAGCGAGTGGACCGCGAGGTCGGCGTCGCCGGCGAGCACCTCCTCGTCGAGGGCGCGCACGAACGCGCCCGTCTTTCCGAGCCGGTGGATCAGTTCGTCGGGGATCTGGTCGCCGCGCGTCTCCACCTGCCGGAGTTCCACGTCGCGGCGCCGGCTCGACAGCGCCTCGCGGACGGTCTCGGCCTGCCGGAGGGCCAGGTCCGACCCGCGGGTCGCGAGCCTGAGCGTTTCGGTCATACGCGGACCGAGGTCCCCCGCGTTCAAAAGCGCACCAGTTCGGCCGCCTCGGCGACCGCGGCGCCGTGGTCGCCGAGGCGCCGACGCGCGCTCCGGCTCGCTCGCGCCCGTCCTCGCGTACCGAGGCAACTCCGGCCACGGTCACGGGCCATTTATCCGTCCGCCCCGAAGGGTGGCTGAGATGGCACGCGCGAGCGTCGGGGCCCGACTCCACTTCGGCTTCTGTAACCTCAGCCTCTCCCACGAGCGGCTGTACGGCGCCCTCGGCGTCGGGCTCGCGGCGCCCCGCGCGGTCGTCGACGCGGAGCCGGCCTCGGCGGTCCGCGTGACGGTCGACGAGGCCGCGGGGACCCCCGCCGAGTCGACCGGATCCGCCGCGGCGGTGCGCGACGACGTCCGCGGGTACGCGACCGCGGCCGCCGACCTGCTCGGCGTCGACGGCGCCCGGGTCGCGGTCCGCGAGTCGCTCCCGCGGCACGCCGGCCTCGGCAGCGGGACGCGGCTGGCGGCGGCGACGCTCGCCGCGGTCGCGACCGCCCACGGCGAGCCGCCCCGGGTCCGCGAGCGCGCCCCGGCCCTCGGCCGCGGCGGGCGCTCCGGCGTGGGCGTCGCGACGTTCGAGGACGGGGGGTTCGTCCTCGACGCCGGGCACCCGACGGCGCGGTTCACCACCGACCGCCCCGCCGACGGCGAGTGGACCGTGCCGCCGGTGGCCGCCCGCCACCAAGTCCCCGACGACTGGCGGTTCCTGCTCGTCGAGCCCGGCGCGGACGCCGGCCGGAGCGGACCGGCCGAGGACGACGCGATGCGCGCCGCGGTCGAGCGCGCGGACCCGGCCCTCGCCGACCGGATCGGCGGGACCGTCACCCGGCGCGTCCTCCCCGCGGTCGCGACGGGCGACGCGGAGGCGTTCGGGGCCGCGGTCGCGGAGATCGGGCGGCTCAACGGCGCGTGGTACGCCGACGAGCAGGGCGGCGTGTACCGGCCGCCCGTCGGCGCGGTCGTCGACTCGCTGTCGGGCGCCGCGTCGGTGTTCGGCGCCGGCCAGTCCTCGTGGGGGCCGACCGTCTACGGCGTCACCGACGCGGCCCGCGCGGACGCGGCGCTGGCGGCCGGCGAGCGCGCGCTCGATCGGGCCGGCGTCGACGGCGAGGTGTCGGTCGTCCGGGCGTCGAACGACGGGGCGCGGATCGACGCGGCGGGCGGGACGGACCCGCCGTCTGCCGACCCGGAGAGGGGTAACACTAAGCCCCGCGGCGACGGGGCGTAAGGCATGTCCAGTGTTCCGTTCGGGGTCGCGCGCCTCGACTCCATCCTCGGCGGCGGGGCGCCGTCCGGCAGCGTCGTGCTGCTCGCCGGCGAGGCGGGCGCCGGCGCGCGGGAGTTCGCGTACACCAGCGCGGCGATGAACTCGCTGGCGCACGCCGACGAGGAGCTGTTCGACCTCTACTACGGCGACGTCGACGACGACGCGACCCTGCCCGAGTCGGTCCACTACCTCTCCTTTACCGCCGACACCGAGGCGATCACCCGGGAGATGGGGTACACGATGGCCGACGAGATCGTCGACGCGGCGGTCGACGGGATCTCCTTCCGGGACCTCTCGGCGGAGTACTTCCAGCTGTCGCCGGTGCCGCGCGACTGGTACGAGACGGCGACGACCTCGATCACCGAACTCGGCGAGCGCGGGGAGTACGAGGACGTGCTCACCGCGTTCGGCGACTACCTCTCGGAGCACGGCGAGCGGAGCCTCGTCTGTATCGACTCCGTCACCGACCTCGTCTCGATGGTCTCCGACGACACCGACTGGAGCGACGTCGCCATGGTGATGAAGGGGCTGAAGAAGGCGGCCTACGAGTGGGACGCCTTAGTCCTCGTGTTGGTGAACTCCGAGGCGCTCCGCGACCGCGAGTTCGGCACCCTGATGGACGCCGCGGGCGGGACCCTCCAGTTCACGTGGGAGAGCGGCGGCTCCCAGCGCGCCCGGACGATGTTCGTCCGCGAGTTCCGCGGCGTGCTCTCCCGGCTGGAGGCAGAGAACATCGTCCGCTTCGAGACCGAGATCCACGAGGGCGGGTTCGACATCAGCGACGTGCGGAAGATCCGGTAACGGCTCGGGGACGTGGTGAGCGCCCAGTATCGATCCGGAGAACGGCGCGACAGGTTACTTAAGCCTCGCCGCTCAACGGCAGGTAGATGACGGAGGATCCGCGATGAGCGACCACGACCCGGCGACGGCCGCCCTCGACGCCGCGGCCGAGGACGCCGGCGTGAGCCGCGAGGAGCTCCTCAGGCGCGCGCTCGTCTCGCTCGCGGAGTCCGAGGGGATCGACGTCCCCGACGCCGAGGAGGTGGCGGCGGTCGAGGCCCGCCTCGACGACCTCGACGCCGAGCTCGACGAGAAGGTCACCGACCTCCGCCAGCGGTTCGTCGACCTCTACCGCGAGGTCGAGTCGCTCGACGCCGGCGGGGACGGCGCGGGGGACGCGGCCGCGTCGCGGATCGACGACCTCGCCGACGAGCTGGCGGAGGTCGCCGCCCGGCTCGACCGCCTCGACGCGGCCGTCGCCGACGCGCCGACCGCGGACCGCGTCGACGAGCTCCGCGACCGACTGGACGCGCTCGACGACCGGACGGACGAGCTGGACGCCGTCCGCGTCCGGGTGGACGAGTTCGGCGACCGCCTCGACGAGGTGGACGGGCGGGTCGACGAGATAGACGGGCAGGTCGACGACGTGGACGACCGCCTCGACGGCGTCGAGGCGGACCTCGACGCGATATCCGCGGACGACCTGTCCGATATCGACGACAAGCTCTCGCGGGTCGCGAGCGGGGTCGTCAGGGTCAAGCGCCGGCTCGACGCGGCGGAGCGCGACCGCGCCGACCGCGAGCGCCTCGACGCGCTGACGCGGACGGCGAACCGGCACGGGGTGCGGGCGGCCGACTGCGACCACTGCGGCGGGGGCGTCGAGCTGGGACTGCTGTCGGCGCCGGAGTGCCCCCACTGCGGGCGCCGGTTCGAGGACCTGGAGCCGAACACCGGCTTCCTCGGCACGTCGAAGCTCCTCGTCGGGGACCGGCCCGCCATCGACGGCGACGTCGCGGACGGCGCCAGCGGCGACGAGACGAGCCGGACGATGAACCGGACGAGCACCGCCGCGAGCGACGGCGGGGCGGAGGGTGACCGCCGATGAGCGACGACCGCTCCGACGACGACGCGGCCGAATACGACCCCTTCGACGATGACGGCTCGGAAGCCGACCCGTTCGGCGACGACGGCTCGGAGAGCGGCCCCTTCGACGGCGAGACGTTCGCCGAGGGACCGAGCGACGAGGCCGGCGACGACCTCGACGGGCCCGACGCGGGCGGGGTCGACGACCCGTTCGCGGCCCTCGGCGAGGGGGTCGGGAACGACGCCGGACCCGACCGAGGCGAGGGCCGTTCCGGTGAGCGCGGCGAGACGCGGTCCGGCGCGGACCCGGAACCGGGCGCGCCCGCGGACGACCCCTTCGCGGAACTGGACGCGGACGCGGCCGACGGGCCGACCGACGGGGACCCCTTCGAGTCGATGGGGAGCGGGGACGTCGGCGAGGAGGACGTGTGGGCGGCGCTCGACGAGGGCACCGCCGTCGGCGCCGACGCGACCGATCTCGGCGACGCGAACGGCCCGACTCCCGGGACGCCGGGCGCGGCGGCGACCGGCGACGAGCGCGTGGTCGACAAGCGAAGCTACTGCCAGCGCTGCCCGCACTTCGCGGCGCCCCCGGAGACGGCGTGTACCCACGAGGGAACGGAGATAGTGGAGTCGGTCGACTTCTCGCAGTTTCGCGTCCGCGACTGTCCGATGGTCGACGCGGACGGCCCCGCCTTCGACGGCGAGTGACCGGAAGCAGTTTCGCTTCGGCCGCCGAGTACCCGCCGCCGATTTCTGAACACGTTCAAGCCTGACCGCCCGGTACGTCGTCCGTACCGTGGTAGAGTCCGGTTTAGAGGGGCGGCGGTCGGTCGAGCTCGGTCCGGGAGCGGTCACCGGCGCGATAGGGGATTCGATTACGGTGATCCCGCTCGTCGTCGCGCTGGCGCTGCTGACGGACGCCTCGCTGCCCCACGCGCTCGCCGCGTTCGGCACGTTCCAGATCGTCTGGGGGGTCCGGTACGGGCTGCCGGTGTCCGTGGAGCCGATGAAGGCGCTCGCCGCGCTCGCCATCGCCGGCGCGCTCACGTACGCCGAACTCGCGCTCGCGGGGGTGGTACTCGGCGTCGTCCTCCTCGCGATCGGACGCACCGGGACGCTCGGGTACGTCGAGCGGTGGATCGGCGAGCCGGTCGTCCGCGGCGTCCAGTTCGCGGTGGGCCTCGTCCTCCTGGAGACGGGGCTCGGCCTCGCGGTCGCGGACCCGCCCGTCGCGCTCGCCGGGGTCGCTGTCGCCGGCGCGGTCGCGCTCGCGGGCCACGGGAAGGCGAGCGCGCTGGCCGTCGCCGGCGTCGGCGTCGCGACCGCGCTCGTCGTCGCCGGCGTCCCCTCGCCCCGGCTCCCCGGTGCGCCGCCGACACCGGCGTTCGGGGCGGCGCTCACGCGGGCGGCGTTCGACGGCGCGGTCGCGCAGCTGGCGATGACCATCGGCAACGCCGCGCTGGCGACCTCCCTCCTCTTCTCGGACCTGCTCGACGCGGAGGTGGCGCCCGACGAGCTGTCGACGAGCATGGGCGTGACGAACCTGATCGCCGTGCCGCTCGGCGGGGTCCCGATGTGTCACGGCTGCGACGGGGTGGCCGGCAAGTACGCCTTCGGCGCGCGCACCGGCGGCGCGAACGTCGTCCTCGGCGCCGGCTACCTCGTCGCCGCCCTCTTCGCCACGCCCGCGCTGATCGCCGCGTTCCCGCTGGCGATGCTCGGCGCGCTGCTGGCCGTCGTCGCCGTCTCGCTGGCGCGCAACGTCACCGACTCCGACAACTGCGCGCTCTCGGTCGGAATCGGCCTCCTCGCGGTGGCGACGAACCTCGGCGTCGCGTTCCTCGTCGGCATCGTCGTCCACCTCGCGTGGGGGCGGATCGGCGGATAACGAACCGCGTGTATCTCATTCGGACAGAACTACCGTGGCGCGTGCCTGCGAGCGGCCGACAGGCCGCGAGCCAGCACGCGCGAGGGAGTCGGCCGACCGTAGGGAGGCCGACGAGGCTGGGGAGGCGTGAGGTGCCGTGCGGAGCGGCCGGGCAGGAATCAAAGGGGCAGTCGCCACGGCGCGGTAGGCGACGTAAGCACCGCAGCGAGCGACGCGAGCGAGGAGCGCAACGAGCGTACCGCGCCGTGGCGACTGGGGCTTTGGCGGCGTTCGGTGGAAACGACCCACACGCGCTGAAATCTCGGAAGGCGCGCGCATCAGTTCACGCCCGCTATCTGGCCGCACCCACCGGACCTAAACCTCTCAACCCCGTATCGAACGAGTATATGCAGTTCTGTGACGACTGCGGTTCGATGATGGTCTCTCGCGACGGGGAGATGGTGTGTCAGAACGACGACTGCGGCGCCACGACCGAGCGCGACGAGGCGCTCGCCGCCGAGTTCGAGTCGACGACCGAACAGACCGGCGACGAGGTGATCGAGACGGAGGAGGGCGCGAACTTCGAGGGGAAGCCGACCGCGAACGACGTCGTCTGCGACGAGTGCGGCCACGGCGAGGCGTGGTACACGATCAAACAGACCGGCGCCGCCGACGAGCCGCCGACGCGCTTCTTCAAATGTAAGGAGTGCGGCCACCGCTGGCGCGGGTACAGCTGACCGCGATGGACGCGGCCCCGTCGCGGCGACAGCCCTTCCGCGCGTCCGCCGTCCGCGCGTTCGCGGCGCTCGCGGTCGTCGCCCCCGCGGCGTTCCTCCTCGGCCGCGCGGTCGGATTCTGGCGCGTGCGGCTCGTCGTCGGCAGGTTGCTTGCGCTGCTGCCGGACGAGGGGGCTCCGGACCACGTTCGGGTGCTGCCGCCGCCCGCGGACGAGTACGCCGGGACGGTCCCGACGAGCCCCGCGGAGACCCGCGCGATGCTCCCCAACCGGGGCTTCTCGGAGCTGATCCGGGCGTACTTCCACGCCTACGAGCGCGACGGGGAGACGGTCCACGAGGTGGGAAGCTTCGTCCACCGCCCGGAGGGGATCACCGGCGACTGGCAGGTCCACGTCCGGCTGTTCCCCGCGCCCGACGGCTCGACGGAGGTGTGGGCCCACTGGGAGCGGAACCCCTACGTCGCGCCGCTGGCGCACCTGCGGATGGAGGGGTACGACCCCGCCCGCGGCGAGCGGATCGCGGCCGAGTTGATCGACGACCTACGTTAGCCGACTGACCCGCCCCTGCCGCCCGCTCACGGCTCGTCGCGAAGCCGCTCCCCGAGGAACGCCGCGGCCGCCTCGCCCACCGTTCCGCTCCGCCCGACGAAGAAGTGGTCCGACTCGAACGCGACCGTCTCGATCCCCAGTTCTCCCGCGCGCTCGACCACGGGCGCCCAGTCGGCCGTCGAGTCCCGGGTCGCGTACAGCACGCGCGTCGGCACGCCGCGCTCGGCGAGGTCATCGAGCGCCGCGACCGCGTCGACGTCGGGGTTCAGACGGGCCGTCGGCGCGAGCGCGCAGACGCCCGCGAGGCCGGGTCGCGAGGCGGCCGCGACGAGCGCGACCGTGCCGCCGAACGAGAAGCCGAAGAGGCCGACGCGGTCGTAGCGCTCGCGCGCCCAGCCGACCGCCGCGTCCGCGTCGGTGGTCTCGCCGTACCCCTCGTCCCAGTCGCCGTAGTCGAACCGGAGGCAGTCGACCCCGCGGTCGGTCAGGGCGTCGCTCACGGCGCGCAGCCGCTCGTCGCCGCGGTGACCGCGCTGCTGCGGGTGCGGCGGACAGGCGACGACGACCGCGTCGGCGCGCGTCGCGTCGTCGGGCCCGTCCCGGGCGCCGTCGTCCGCGGCGGCGTCGAGCGTGGCGCGCACGTCGCGGCTGCCGGGGATCAGGACGGTGTCGCTCACCGGGTCCGGACTCCGCGGTCGCTTCCGGTCACGGGACCTGCGTCACGCGGTCGACGTGCTCCATGTCGGCGAGGTCGGCTGCGAGCGCCTCCTGGTCGACGCCCGCCTCGTAGTAGAACACGATGTCGAAGGCGCCGCCGCGGAGGAGCTGCTGGCACTCCCAGACGAACTCCTCGCCGTCGAGCGTCAGCCCCTGGAACTGGTTCGACGAGAAGCTCGTGTCGTCGTTGCCCGCCTCGATGTACGTCTCGCCTTTCCCCGCGTGGTCGGCGATGACGTCGTTGGCGGCGACCGTCAGCTCGTGCATCTCTAAGTCCTCCTGGCCGTCGAGGTCCGTGTGGACGATACAGCCCACCAGCTCGATGTCGCCGGGCTCTAAGAGCGCCTTCGTACGGGTGTATAGGTCGGCGTCGACGGTTTCGCTCATGCGCGATCCTTCCGGCTCCCGTAATAAACGGGTGACGGTTCACCGGGCGGAGGGCGCCGGACGCCGACGCGGCTCAGCGTCGGAGCGACACGACGACCCCGTCCCCGCTCGCGTCGGACTCGACCAGGCCGTCGTCCGCGAGGTCGTCGACGAGCCCGCGGAGCCACTCTCGACCGTGGTCGCCCTCGGGCGCGTAGTCGACGCGGATCCGGTGGCCGAGCGCGTCTAGGTCCATCTCGTCGTGCTCGCCGAGCAGGCGGACGATCCGGCCGCGGAACTGCCTCCTGCTCCCCTCGAAGCTCGGCTGCTCCGGCACGTCCGGCGCGGTGAAGTCGCCCGTCTGGTAGGCGTGACACCACTCGCGCCACGGGCAGCCCGCCTCGTCGCAGCGCGGCCTCTTTCCGCAGGCGACGCCGCCGAGCTCCATGACCGCGTTGTTCCACACTCGGGACTCGCCCGCGGGCATGAGCGCCGAGGCGATCCGCCCGAAGGCGTCGTCGTCGTCCGGGGCGTCGAACGCGCGGTACAGCACCCGCTTGACGTTGGTGTCGACGACGGCGTCGCCGTTGTCGAACGCGAACGAGGCCACCGCGTTGGCGGTGTACGGGCCGACGCCCATCAGCTCGCGCAGCCCCTCCGGGTCCTCCGGGAACGACCCGTCGTAGTCGTCCTCGACCTGCCCGGCCGCCTCGTGGAGGTACTTCGCGCGGTTGTTGTACCCCAGCGAGTGGTCCGACCAGAAGGCGACCACGTCGGCGCGGTCGGCCGCGGCGAGGGCGGCGGTCGTCGGCCACTCGTCGAGGAAGTCCTCCCACGCCGGCACGACCCGGTCGAGCTGGGTCTGCTGGCTCATCACCTCGCTGACGAGGACCTCGTAGGGGTCCTCCGTGCGGCGCCACGGGAAGTCCCGGTGGTCCGCCTCGTACCAGTCGACGAGCGCCCCGCGGACCGCGTCGAGGTCGGCCGGGAGCTCGGGGACGCCCTCCGCGTCGGTCATGCGGATCCCTCCGGCCGGCGGCGGTTTATCGGTGCTGGTCCCCGTCGGCGACGACGGGCTCCATCGTCCGCGGGTCCCGGTCGGGACCCGGGTACTCTCCCCCGACGGCGTCGGGGTACAGCCTCGCGGGGTCGAACACCGTCGCGAACGCCCGCGGCTCCCGGACGCTCACGGGGAGGCGGTCGCGGAGCCCGGCGGCGGCCCCGGGCCCGGTCAGCGACGGGTCGAGTGTCACGACCTGCATCGCGCCGCCCCGGTACGCGGACGCCAGCGCGGGGTGGTCGCCCGGGGGCTGCGTCGCCGGCTCGCGCCACTCCCCGGCCGCCGCGCGCCAGTCCGCCGCCAGGTCGGGGTCCGACAGCGACGCGATCACCGCCTCGGCGTCGTCGAGGAGCGGGTCGCTGGCGACGAGCGTCGTCCACGCGTGCGACCGCAGCGCGTCGAGCGCCTCGCGCGCGGCCCCGCCGAGGAGGAGGTCGGCCGCGAGCGCGTCGGCGTCGGCGACGACGCGCGCCGGGCTGGGCTCGGGAGGCTCGGGGACCGCGTCGTCGCCGGAGGAGTCCCCGGCCTCCCGCGCCCCTCGCGCGTCGTCGAGGGCGCTCCGCACGTCCGCTTCGTCGCGGTCGCCGTCGAGCGCGGCCGCGCGCTCGAACAGGTCGCCGAAGGTCATGTACCACGGTCGGCGCCGCGGGCGTATCGTCCTTGCGGCCGCGGTCGGGTGCCGGGAGCGAACGCGCGGTCTCGGTCCGCGAGCCCGGACTTATTGGTCGCCCGGACCGAACCCGGCCCCGTGAGCGACCGATCCGCAGCCGACCCGACAGTCGCCGTCCCGCAGGTCCCGGTCGACGACCTCCGCGTCGACGCGAACGTCGACCGGCTCCGGCGCCGAGCGGCCGACTTACCGAGCGGGGTCGACCTCGCCGTCTTCCCGGAGTACGCGCTCACGGGGTTCGCGGCCGACGAGCGACTCCGCGGGGCCGCGCTCTCCCGCGGCGCCGCGCGCGAACGGCTCGAGTCCGTCGCGCGGGCGGCGGAGGCGGCGGTGATCGCGGGCTACGCCGAGCGCGACGGGGGGAGCGTCTACAATGCGACCGCGTACGTTCCCCCGCCGGACCGCGGCGCGGGCGGCGGGCCGACGGGCGAGACCCGCGACGGCCCGGGCCGGTTCGCCGTCTACCGCAAGCGACACCTGTGGGACGACGAGGCCGCGCGGGTCGAGCCCGGCGAGGAGCGCGTCGTCGTCGAGACGGCCGCCGGACCGACCGGCCTGCTGACCTGCTACGACCTCAACTTCGTCGCGGAGAGCGCGTGGTTCGCGGAGCGCGCGGTCGACGCGCTCGTCGTCGTCGGCGCGTGGCCCGCCGACCACGTCGCCAACTGGCGGCTCCTCTGCCGCGCCCGCGCGCTCGACGGCGTCAGGTGGGTCGTCGGGGCGGGCCGAACCGGGAGTTCCGGGGGCGGGCGCGCGCCCGACGAGGCGGCGTACGCCGGCAACTCCCTCGTCGCGCGCCCGGACGGCGCGGTCGCGACCGAGCTCGACCGAGCGCCGACGACGCTGACCGCGACGCTCGACCGCGACACGCTCGCCGCGCAGCGAGACCTCGTCGGCGCTATCGGCAAATACTAAATATAATTTTCTAATCTCGAAAAAGTACTTTTCTTAGTAGGAACTATTAAGTGGATCGCGCGTGTACATTGGGATGAAATGAGTACCCAGAAGCAGGCCCGTCAGCGATACGGCGACGTTCACGAGAGCGAAGCGCTCCGCGTCCCCGAGGAGAAGGCCGAACAGCTCGTCGACGCGCTCAACAGTGACCTCGCGGCGACGTACGTGCTCTACCACCAGATCAAAAAGCACCACTGGCTCGTCGAGGGCGCCGAGTTCCTCGACATCCACGAGTACCTCGGCGAGGTCGCGGCCGACCTCGAGGAGGGCGCCGACGTGCTCGCCGAGCGCGCGCAGGCGCTCGGCGGCGTGCCGCTCTCGGGCGGCGCGAACTACGAGGAGCACGCGCCGGTGACCCCCGAGGACGCCGACGCCTACGACATCCGGACGTCGCTCGCACACGACCTCGAGATGTTCGGCGACATCACCGAGCAGCTCCGCGAGCACATCCAGCTCGCCAACAACCTCGGCGACTACAACACCGAAGAGCAGCTCCGCGACATCCTCGAAGACATCGAGGAACACGGCCACCACATCGAGCACTACCTCGAAGACGACACCCTCGTCACGAGCGAGACGCTCGAATAAGCCGGCCGCGGCGGACCGCTTTCGGGCCGTTCCAGGTCCCGATTCTTCGCTTTTTCCACACCGCCGAGCGGCGCCGCCGGCCGCACTCTCGCCGACCGCGCTTCCGGTCAGTCCAGATCCGGCGCCCGCTCGCCGGCCGGTATCACGATCTCCAGCCAGTTCTCCTCGGGCGGGAGCGGACAGGAGAACGTGTCGCTGTACGCGCAGAAGGGGCTGTACGCGAGGTTGAAGTCGATCGTGACGGCGTCGCCGTCGTCGAGGTCGCCCTCGGGCTCCAGCTCCATGTACCGCCCCTGGTAGTACGTCTGCTGGCCGGTCGTCTTGTCGCGGAAGGGGACGAAGATGGCGCCGTCGTCGCCCGCCTGTCGGTACCCCGCGAGCGTGTGCTCCTCGCCGTCGACGTCGAACGCGAACGTGACGACCCGGAGGTACCGGACCGGGTTGCTCGCGGTTGTCTCCATCTCGACCGGCTCGGGATCGTCGTGGACCGTGACGGTCGCCTCGACGCGGTAGTCCGGGTCCGGCGGGAAGTAGTCGAGCCCGTCGAACTCGCCGCGCCGCTCGGGCGGGATGGGCGACTGCGGGTGGTCGTCGAAGAACTCGTCTTTCTCCCGTCGGTTCGCGCGGAGCCGCTCGGCGTAGTCCTCGCTCATGGCCGGTCCGACGGGCGCCGGCGGTTTCAGGCCCGCGGTTCGGCCGCCCTCCCGCCCCGCGACGCCCTCACAGCGCCTGGAGGTCCGCGAGGCAGTCGTCGAGGTCGCGGTTCGACGTGGCCAGCGAGACCCCGTCGACGCGGGCGAGGTCGGCGGCGTGGTCCCACAGGTCGCCGTCCTCGATGCCGTGGAGCACGACCGCGTTCGGCGTCGGGCTCACGACCCGGAGCGCCACGAGCGGCGACTCGCCGCGCGTCACCCGCGTGAACACGAGCGCGCGGTTCGTCGACTGGCCGTACAGCCGGTAGAACTCCTCGCTGGAGAGGCGCGTGATCGCCTGGATCGAGTCGATGACGGTGTGGCCGTTCACGTGGTCGTGGTCGCCGCGGACGATCTCCGTCGCGCCCATCGCCTCGTAGAAGTCCTCCAAGGGGACCGCCGTCGAGTACTCGCGGAGGTCGTGGACGATGTCGCTCTCGAACCCGGCCGAGAGCACCCTGGCGTGCTGGCGGAGGCGACCGCCGCCCCGGCGCTCGTCGATGTCGAGTAGCCCCTCGACGGTGCGGCGGACGACGCCGATCCCCGGGCTCTCGCGGCGGCCGCTCTCGTAGTCGGAGATGACCGACGAGGAGACGCCGAGCTGGTCGGCCAGCTCCGTCTGCGAGACGTCGAAGTCGGTCCGCCACTTCCGGAGGGTCGCCCCCGGATCGTCGCTCAGCGTTATCTCGCCGGCGATCCGGCGGGAGAGCTCCTCGCGTGCGTCGCTCATGGCGTGAACGGACGGCCGAGCGCCGCAAAAGGGTACCGTTCGTCGCGCGTCGAACGCCCCCGGATCACTCCAGGTACAGCGAGTAGACGATGACCGCGAACCCGACCGCCGTGAGGAGGCCGTCGATGGCGATGCCGACGGTCAGGCTCGCGCCGATGATCTGGTGGGAGACGCCGCCCAGCAGCGCCCCGACCGTGACGATGCCGAAGCCGACGCCCAGCTCCCGCAGCGACCGGTCGCCGGTCCGGTCGTACGCGCGGAGCGCGTAGTAGGTGATGCTGCCACCGAGCACCAGGATGGCGGTCTTTGCGACGATGATAGTCAGGTCGATGTAGGGGTTCATGTTTCCTCTCGTAGCTCCGACCACAGGTCGGCCAGTCGCTCGTCTCGGGTCCGCTCGGGCCGAGAGAACTCCACGTCGAACTCGCGGCGGTCCGCGTCGCCGTCGCCGTCGACCGAGACGGTGACGGCGTCGAACGACACCGAGTACCGCGTCGTGTGCTGCCCGTCCCGCCGGATGTCAGTCGACTCCGAGAGCAGGGAGGCGTCCGTGAGCTTCTCCAGCTTCCGGTAGGTCGTCGACAGGGGGATGTCGCACTCCTCGGAGAGCTCGCTCGCGGTCTTCGGCTCGGTGAGCGCCGCGACGATCCGACGGGCCGCGTCGTCGGCCAGCGCGTCGAGCACCTCGTCGACCGACGGCGGCTCCGGCTCTCGCGACGGGTCCCGCACCATGCCTGACGGTTCGGCCCCCGGAACTTAAACCATCGAACTTCGGTCCGAGCGCCGACCGATCGCCTGAGGGCGCGGCCGGCGGTCGCCCGGAACCGGTCGCGGAAGTCGCCCCGCGCGAGGCCGCCCGTTTTTGTACGGCCGCGGCGTACCGCGGGCCGATGGACACGTGGAAGCGGCGGGTCGTGTTGTACACGGTCTTCCTCGGCGTCGTGCTCACGGTTACCGCCGTCGCCTACCGATGGGGGATGCGGGTCTACGAGGGCGACCCTCGGACCCTGATCGAGTCGTTCCAGTTCGCGATCGAGATGTTCACGACGACCGGCTTCGGCGGCGACGCCTCGGACTGGCAGAGCCAGCAGATGCACGCCTTCGTCGCCGTGATGGATCTGGTCGGAATGCTGCTTCTCATCGGCGCGCTCCCGGTGGTCGCGACCCCGCTCCTGGAGTCCGCGTTCTCGACGACGGTCCCCCGGTCGCTGGAGGGCGACGTCGAGGGGCACGTCGTCGTGTGTTCCGACACCACGCGCTCCGACGCGCTGTTGAACGAGTTCGAGTCGGAGGCGGTCCCGTACGCCGTCGTCGAGCCCGACCCTGACCGGGCGCTGGCGCTGTACGAGGCGGGCCACACCGTGGTCCGCGCCGACCCGGAGACGACCGCGGGGCTCGAGAGCGCCCGCCTCGGGGCCGCCCGCGCCTTGGTCACGGACGTCTCCGACCGCGTGGACGCGAGCATCGTGCTCGCCGCGCGGGAGCTCTCGACGGACGTCCGCGCGATAAGCGTCGTCGAGGACCCGTCACGCGAACGCTACCACCGCCTCGCCGGCGCGGACGAGGTGCTGTCCCCGCGGTCGCTGCTCGGCGAGAGCCTCGCGTCGAAGGTGACGACGGCGGTGCGGACCGACCTCGACGAGGCGGTCGCGGTGGGCGACTCGCTCCGGATCGCCGAGGTGTCGGTCCACCACGGCAGCGGCCTCGCCGGGTCGACGCTCGCGGGCAGTCGGATCGGGGAGCGCACCGGCGTCGACGTGATCGGCGCGTGGTTCAACGGGTCGTTCGAGGCGGCGCCGCCGCCGGACGCGACGCTGTCGGCCGGGACGGTCCTCCTCGTCTCGGGCACCGAGGGACAAGTCGAGCGGCTCGTCGACCTGACGAACTCGGCCGCCCGCCGGTTCGGCGCCGGCGAGACGGTCGTCGTCGGACACGGACAGGTCGGACAGACGGTCGCGACCGCCCTCGAAGACGCCGACCTCCCGGTGACCGTCGTCGACCGCGAGGACGGCGAGGCGATCGACGTCGTCGGCGACGCGACCGATCCGGAGACGCTGCGGGAGGCGGGGGTCGACGACGCGCGGACCGTCGTCCTCGCGCTCCCGGACGACACGACGGCAGAGTTCGCGACGCTCGTGATCCGCGACCTGGCGCCGAACGTCGAGCTGCTCGCCCGGGTCGAGGACCCGGAGAGCGTGCCGAAGATGCACCGCGCGGGCGCCGACTACGTGCTCTCCCTCTCGACGGTGACGGGCCGCATGTCCGCGTCGGCGGTGCTCGCCGACCGTGACGTGCTCTCGCTCGACACGCACGTCGAGGTCGTCAGGAGCGAGGCGCCGGTCCTTTCCGGTCGAACCGTCGGGCAGGCGGCCGTCCGCGAGACCACCGGCTGTACCGTCATCGCCATCGAGCGCGGCGGCGACCTCATCACCGACGTGGGCCCCGAGACGCGGATCGAGCGCGGCGACGAGCTCGTCCTCGCCGGCACCGACGAGGGGGTCCGGTCGTTCGAGCGCGCGTTCGCCTGACCGGTTCGCGCCGCTGCCCCGCCCGCGCCACCGCTTCCGCCGGGACGAGTCGAACGCTTCAAGTATTCGCTGGCTGTTCGTACCCGTATGAAAGACCAGGGACGCTCCGCGCGCAAGCGGACCGGCGGCCGACTCAAGCACGCCTCGAACAAGAAGCGCCACCAGCTCGGCCGCGAGCCCGCCGAGACCACGGTCGGCGAGACGCGACTCCAGTACATCGACTCCCGCGGCACGGACACGAAGGTCCGCGCGCTCTCGACGAACGTCGCGCAGGTCGCCGCCGACGGCGAGGTCAGCGAGGCCGAGATCGAGAACGTCGTCGACAACCCCGCGAACGTCAACTACGCCCGCCGGAACATCGTCACCAAGGGCGCCATCATCGAGACGTCCGCCGGCCGCGCCCGCGTCACCTCCCGTCCGGGACAGACCGGCCAGGTCAGCGCGGTCCTGCTCGACTGAGCCCGCGCCCTTTCTGAAGGTATTTCCCCCCGCACGCCCACCAACCACGCGTGTACCTCGGCGTCGACGAGGCCGGCAAGGGGCCCGCACTGGGCCCGATGGTGGCCGCGGCGGTGATCGCCGACCCCGCGAGCCTGCCGGCCGACGTGGACGACTCGAAGCGCGTCGCGCCGGCTCGGCGGGAGGAGCTGGCCGCGGCCCTCCGAGACGACCCGGCCGTCGCCGTCGGCGTCGCCCGCGTCGAGCCCGCCGAGATCGACCGGGCGGACACCGACATGAACACGCTCACCGTCCGCGGACAGGCGCGCGCGGTCCGGGCCGCGCTCGCCGGTCTCCCGGCGGGCGTCGCCGAACCGGTCCGCGCCGTCGCCGACGCGGGCGACACCAGCGAGGAGCGGTTCGCGGAGCGGCTCGCGCGCTTCGTCGCCGAGGGCGGCGAGGCGGACGCCGCCGCGGGGGCCGACCGCGTCCCACCGGTCGACGTGACGGCCGCCCACGGCGCCGACGAGGACGACCCCGTCGTCGGCGCGGCGAGCGTCGTCGCGAAGGTGGAGAGAGACGCCGCGATGGCCGAGATCGACGCCGCGTATCCGGACTACGACGACCTCGGTAGCGGTTACCCGAGCGACCCGGCCACTAGGGCGTTCCTCGCGGCGTACGTCGGCGACAACGGGACGCTACCGGACTGCGCGCGAGCGTCGTGGGCGACCTGCGAGGACGCGCTCGCCGCCGCCGAGCAGTCGGCGCTCGACGAGTTCTGACCGCTGCGTCAGGGAAGAAGCGCTTGAACGCGTTGATGACCGCCCACTTGGTCCGCTCGATCGGCTGGCCGCTCTCGCCGCTGATGACGATGTCGTCGTTCGCGACCGCGCCGCCGGTGGCGGCGACGAGGACCAGCAGCGCCACGGCGAGCGCGAACGGACCGCGTGTGAGCTTCATTGCTGCCGCGGGGCGTCGCGAGTATTTAACCAGCTCAGCGATGCGCCCGTCCCGGTCGCCGGACGCCGATTCCGCATCGCGCACGCGGAGGCGCGGGCTTCAGAACAGTCCGGCCGCGAACCCGCCGACCGCGCCGACGAACGTCTCCCACACCGAGAAGCCGGTCGCGATCGCCAACACGGTGTCCGCGCCGAAGAAGGCGAACAGCAGCGCGGAGCCCAGGTGCGCGAGCCGCATGTCGATCCGCCCCGCGAACGTGTGGAAGAAGTACGCGTTCGCGAGGCTCACCGGGACGATCGCGAGCATCTCGCCGACCCAGATGGCGGAGGTCGCGCCGTACTGGACGCTCAGCCCGATGGTCACCAGCTGGGTCTTGTCGCCGAACTCGCCCGTCGCGGTGAGCGCGAAGATGGGCAGGAAGCCGCCGAAGGACCCGGAGTACCTGTCGAGCGGTCCGGGGAGCGAGAGCTCCTCGAACGGGTCGCCCCCGTCACCGTCGCGCTCGGCCGCGGGGGACGCGCCGCGCGCCGGCGCGGAGCGGTACAGGGCCACCGCGAAGACGAAGAACAGCGTCGCGGTCACGGCGTCGAGCGCGACCGGCGGGAGCGCCGACTGGAGCGCCCGGCCGAACGCGATCTCGACCGCGGTCCAGCCGGCGAACGCCGAGCTCGCGGCGGCGACGACGACCTTCGGGTCGTACTTCGTCGCGAGCCCGGCGATCATCAGTTGGACCTTCTCGCCGGGTAGCACCGCGAGCTGTGCCACGAGGGCGATGACGACGATCTCGGCGTAGCCGGTCATGCGTCACTCGCCTCCCGCCGGCCCGCGGGTCGGCGTGTAATCCCGGACGACATCGGCTCGGCTCACCTGACCGTCAGCAGGCGGCGCAGGATGTCGCCGTACGCTGGGCGGGTGATCAGGACGCCGACGAGGACGCCGAGGACGGTGAAGATGGCGAACCCGGAGAGGTCGCCGAGCGACAGCACCATCAGCGGCGACATCGCGATGATCGTCGTCGCCGCGGCCGCGCCGATGACCCAAAACGCTTGGCGGAACCGTGAGTTGAACACCGTCCGGGAGCTCACGTCGCCCTCGCTCATCACTTGGTCGGCGATGATGACGAGGTCGTCGACCCCGGTCCCGACCACCGCGATGAAGCCGGCGATCACCGCGAGTTCGAGCGGGTAGCCGAGCAGCGCCGCGAACCCGAGGAGCGCGTACACCTCCGTCAGCGCGGTGACGATCATCGGGAGGGCGACGCGGGGCTCGCGGTAGCGGAGGAACACCATTCCGGAGACGGCGAACACCGAGAGGACGCCGATGATAAGCGAGTACGTCCGGAAGTTCTCTCCCTGCGAGGCCGAGATAGACGAGGAGGTCCCTTCGCCGCTGATGTCGAGGTCGGCCGGGAGCGCGCCGGCGCGGAGGTTCAGCGAGATGGTCTGCGCCTCCGCGAACTCGCCGGTCGTGAGGCGGAAGTTCCCGGTGTCGGCCCACGAGCCGGCCGCCATGCTGTCGGCGAGCCCGGGATCCATCCCGAAGGAGTTGACGACCTCCCCGTCGACGACGAGCAGGAGACACGGGTTCCGGTCCCCGTTCACCACCTCGATGCCGCCGGTCTCGGGGTTGTACCCGCACCGGTCCGCCTGGGTCTGGTACGCGTCCTGGAACCCCCGCTGCGCGACGGCGTCCTGGAAGCTGTGCGCGGGCGACTGGCCGTTCTCGGCGGTGTTCCGGACGGTGACCGGCACGTACGCACCCGTGCCGCGGTCGCTCTGTGCCGCGGTCCCGATCTCCTCGAAGTCGTCTTGGATCAGCGCGCCCTCCTGCACGGCGGTCCCGTTGCCGTCGGGATACGCGATGTCGATCCGCACGGTCCCGCGCTCTTCGAGGAGGTCGATCACCTCCTGGCGCCCCTGTCCGGGCACCTCGACGAGGATGAAGTACTCGCCGGTGATCGACTGGACCTGCTGGACGCTCCCGCCCGAGAGGCCCGCCTCGTTGATCTTCCCCTGGATGACCTCCATCGTCTCGTCGCGGGTCTCCTGGGTGACGCCCTCGCGGATGTCGCCGTACTCGTACCCGCTCGCGTCCATCGCCGCGCGGAACTGGGACTCGGTCACGGACGGCTCCGTGACCTCCACCGCGCCCTCCTCGGGGACGACGCCGACGTTCCGGACCGACGCGTTGTCGAGCTCGGCCGCCACCGCCTCGGCGACCGTCCCCGGTGTGTCACCCCCGAACGCAACGTCCGTCGCGGTGTATCCCGACAGCGGCGCGCGGACGCGCGTCCCGCCGGCCAGGTCGAGCCCGTACTGGAGGTTCGTGATCCCCTGGCGGGCCTCGCTCGCGTTCTCGCCGGGCGCCGGCTCCGGCCCGAACCCGGGGCCGAACAGCGTCACCGTCGACCCGACCACGACGAGGACGAGCAGCAGGATCCGCCAGTTCTCCTTGATCGGTTCGAGCATTACCGGGCCACCCCCTCGAACTTGTACCAGCGAAGCAGCGAGACGTTCAGCAGGTACGTGTTCATCAGGTCGGCGCAGAGCCCCACCGAGAGGATGATCCCGATGTCACGGAGGAGCCCGACCCCGAACACCGAGGCGACGACGGCCATCACGACCATCGCGGCGATGGAGGTGAGCGTCATCGTCACCCCGGTCCGCATCGCGCGGCTGACCGACTCGTAGAACTCGCCGGTCCGGCGCAGCACGGAGTCGTTCAACAGGATGTCCGAGTCGACGCTGTACCCGATGATCATAAGCAGCGCCGCGATCGTTCCGAGCGTCATCTGGATGCCGAGGAGGTTCATCGCCGCGATCGGTATCACGAGGTCCGAGAACGCGGACGCGACGACCGCCAGCGAGGGAACGAACGTCCGGAACAGCGCGAACACCAGCACGCTCATCCCGAGGAACGCGAGCGCCACGCCGAACAGCGCGGTCCGCGCGGTGTCGCTCGCGAAGCTCGGCGACACCTGGTCGACCGCGGTCGTCGTCAGGCCAGCCGCCTCCGCCTGGTCCTGGAGGTCGTCCGCGAGCCCCTCCGGGTCGTCCTCGGCCGCCTGGAACGTGACGACGACCACGTCGTCGCCGGGGATCGTCCGGACCGAGTCGGGCTCGCGGTCGAAGGCCGTCCGGATCTGCTGTTCGACGTCCCCGTTCGCCTCGTCCGCGACTCGCAGCTCGACGCCGCCGGTGAACTCCAGTCCGAGGTTCGCCGGCGCACCGGTGGCCACGACCCAGCCGCCGATGATCGCCAGCGCGAGGACCAGAAAGGCGAGCGGCACCGCCGCGAGCTGCCGGTTCGAGTAGTCGGTGTAGTCGACTTCCGGCACCTCGATCGCTACCATAAATACCGCTTCCTCTGCGGGCGCGAATAAGCCTTCTTATCTGGGTGGCTGCGGCCTCTCGTCCGACCGTCCACGGCCTCGATAACGCGGCCGCTCGGCGCCTTCGAACGGCCTACCCGCTCGGCGGTAACGGTCAGTCAGGTCCGACGACGAGCCAGTCGGGTTTGACGACGACTGAGCGACCGGCGCGCTCGCGGGGCCTACGGGAGGTACCGCACGGCGACGACGCCGGGCTCCGACCGGATTTCGACGCGGTTCACGCCGAGCCGGGCCGCGCGCGAGAGCGTCCCCTCGCGGTCGTCGATCACGTCCCCGACCGCCGCCTCCGTCTCCGATTCCGGCGGCGTCAACACGTGGACCTCGCCGACGCCCGCTCGCTCCTCGCGGGAGAGCTCCCCCGTCGCGGTCTCCGCGGCGAGCTCCCGCTCGTGGACGGTCGGCGGCTCCGGGCTCTCCTCGATCGACAGCGACCGGCGCTCCGCGACCTCGATCACCTGATAGGTCACCTCCATCGGCGGGTCCGGCGCGACGGTCGCCTCGACGGCGTCGTCGACGTCGAGGCCGGGGTTCGAACTCAGCGTGTGGACCTGTCCGTCGTGGACGTCCTTCAGCACGGCCGAGTCGCTCTCGACGTGCGTGACGAGGAACGTGCTCTCCTTCTCGTCGGTCATTGCGTCCGGGTAGTCGGTCCGGCGCCTTCGGGCTTTCGAGCCGCGGCCGGCGGGGGGCGGCTCACGCCGAGCCGCCGCCCTCGGTCGACTCGGCGCGGTCGGGGGACCCGTCGTCGGCGCCGCCGCGGAGCCGGAAGTGCGTCGCGAAGACGGCGAGCCCGGCCGCGACCGGCGGGACGAACCCGGCGAGCTGCGGGAGGTCGTACAGCGCGTTGACGATCACGGAGTCGCTCGGGTCCCGGAGCCCCTCGGGCGCCGAGACGATCATCCCGAGGTACAGAGAGAGCAGGAAGAGGAAGCCGGCGACGCCCATCCACCGGTCGTACGTCGCCGCGACGCGGTCGCCGCGGCGGTGGCGCCGGGCGACGAACAGGATCGGCGCGAGCAGCGGCCCGACGGCCGCGAGGCCGGCGACCACGTACAGCGACCGCGAGAAGAGGAACGTCCCCCCCTGCGCCGAGGCGGTCTCGCCCATCCAGACGACCAAGGCGAGGGTGACGACGAGCGCGACGAACCCGGCCGCCAGCGCGCCGAGCGCGGCGTACGCGCGCATCGTCCACGACTCGGTCGCGCGGAACGCGTAGGGGATCGCGCCGAACACCCCGCGGTAGCTGTCTGCCATCACCCGTGGTATGCGCGTCGGCGAATTAAACCCCTCGTCGGCGGGAAGCCATTTATACGCGCGGCCGGATCGACCTGACGTGGGTCTCTACGACGCGTACCTCGCGACGCGCCACCGCCTCCACGACGCCGAGCCGCCGGCGCACGTCGCCCTCGTGCTCACCGAGCGGGACCTCCTCGCCGACGGTGCCTTCGACACGCTGTCGTCGGCGATCCGTTGGGCGTTCGAGTACGGCGCGGAGCGCGTCACCGTCTCGGTCTCCGTTCTCGACCGCGCGGTCGCCCCGACGCTCGTCCGGGAGTTACGTCGGCTCGACGCGCCGGAGCAGACCGTGGTCCGCGGGCCACAGGCCGACGAGTTCGACGGCGGCAGTTCGGGCGCGGCGACGGACCGGGGCGCGGACGCGGCGCCGGAATCCATCGACGCGCCGGTGAGGATCCTGGTCGGGCTCGGCGGGAAGGCGGAGTTCGCCGGCGCGGTCCGCGAACTGGCCGGCGACGTCGCCGACGGCGAGGTGAGCCCCGAGGCGATCGACGAGACGGACATCGCCGAGCGGCTGCTGTTCCCCGAGGAGCCGGACCTCGTGATCAAGACCGGCGCCGAGCGCCTCTCCGACTTCGCCATCTGGCAGTCGGTGTACGCGGAGCTCTACTTCACCGACGTGAACTGGCGCGACTTCCGCCGGCGCGAGTACCTTCGCGCGGTGCTGGACTTCCAGGACCGCCAGCGCCGCTTCGGCAGGTGACCGACCCCGCGGGGCGCCGACCCCGCCCTACCAGACGAGCCTGAAGAGCACGGCGAACGTCACCAGCGCGCCGACCGTCGAGAGGATCGGCACGACGTTCTGCATCAGCACGACGCGCGCGCTCGTCCCGGGGTTGAACAGGTCGGACGCGGAGGGCACGTCGCTCGCGTCGCCCTCGCCGATCTCCGGCATCTCGTCGGCCGCCAGCGCGCCGACGGAGACCGCCGGCTCCTTCTCGCCGCTTATTCCCTGTCGCACGGTCACCGTGCGCGTCGCGCGGCCCCAGCCGAGCCCGACGATCGACATCGTCGCGATGATGACGAACGAGGCGGGGATGCCGACCGCCGAGAGGCTGATCACGATCCCCGAGGAGACGACCGCGACGACGATGGCGGCCGTCAGCGGGAGGTCGGTGATGTCGTTACCGAGCGTGTCCAGCGTCCGCCGGGCGATGGTGAACGCGCCGACCGCGACCGCCGCGCTCCCGAGGAGGATCATCGGCGTCATCTCCACGCCGTCGAGCGCGACGAGCGGCGCGATGGCGTTCGCGATGTTCGAGGTGCCGGAGGAGAACGCCATCAGACAGCCGATGGAGATGACGACGACCCCCCCCGTCAGCTCGCGTCGCGTCGTGTTCGGGCCGAGGACCGGCCGCGGTATCAGCCCCGACCGGTCGAGTTCGAACAGCGCGCCCTCGGTGCTCTCGATCGCCACCCAGCGGTCGATCGCCGAGTAGAAGTAGCGGCCGACGACGCCCGACACCCAGAACCCGATGATCGGCGCGACGAGCCACCAGATCGCGATCTCGCCCATCACGGCCCAGTCGAGGGTGTTCGTCGCGATCCCGAGTCCGGCGATGGCGCCGACCGCCGTCATCGACGTCGACGCCGGGACGCCGGCGAAGTTGCCGACGAACAGCGCGCCGCCGATGAAGAAGAGCACGATGATGCTCGTCTCCAGCGTGAACACGTTCGCGCCGGTGACGAGGTCCTCGCCCAGCGTGGTCACCACGCGCTGCCCCAGCGTCCCCGCCCCGACGAAGAAGAACAGCGACATCAGCGCCGCCGCGCCCGCCTTCGATATCACGTCCGCGCCGACCGCCGGCCCGAACGCCGGTCCGGTCGTCGCCCCACCGATGTTGTATCCGACGAACGCCGCGACCGCGACGCCGACGAGAAGAAGCGGCTCAACCATATACCCGAACAGAACACACACGCGCTGTTAAACGGACGGGGTCTGCCGCTGCCCGGCCCGTCGATCGGCGACGGCGCCCGCGCGATTCGGTCGAGGAGGCGCGCTGCCCGCGCACAGATATCTCTCGGTGATTTTGCTCACTTCGTTCGCAAAATGCACCGGCCGAGATTTGAACTCGGGTTGCAACCATGGCAAGGTTGCGTGATACCACTACACTACCGGTGCGTACTTCGCATCTCGCAGTTAGACGGAGACTCACTTAAGTCTGTCACATCGGGACGGCGGGCGGACGCGGCCGGCGCCCGCCCGGTCGATCACCGGTCGCGCCGTCGGGCGATGTCCTCCGCGTGCGCGTCGTGAAGTTCAGCGAACGCCGCGGCCTCCGCCCGTTCCTGCGCCTCGCCCTCGCGGCGGTCGCGGATCCGACGCTTGATCGCCGCGAGCGCGTCGGCCTCGCCCGCCGCGATCTCGTCGGCCACCGAGCGGGGGTCGTCGACGACGCGGGAGACGAGCCCGGTCCGCAGGGCCGCCTCGGCGTCGAGGACTCGCCCCGAGAGCGCGAAGTCGAGCGCCTCGCCCTCGCCCATGACGCGCGGGAGCCTCACCGTGCCACCCCAGGCGCCGAACAGCCCGAGGGAGACGCCGGGCTCGCCGAGCGTTGCCCGCAGGGTGGCGACCCGGACGTCCGCCGCCAGGGCCAGTTCGACGCCGCCGCCCCGAGCCGGGCCGTCCACCCCGCAGACGACGATCGACGGCGACTCCTCGACGGCGGCGACCGCGCGCTGCCCCCGCCGCGCGAACGCGTCCGGGTCGTCGAGCGCGGCGACAGCGTCGAGGTCGGCGCCCGCGCAGAAGGCGTCGCCCGCGCCGCGGAGGTACGTCACGGGCGGGGCGTCTCCGTCCGCGGGCGCTTCGAACGCCTCGCGCAGGACGGTCAGGTCGGCGGGCCGAAGCGCGTTGCGCGCCTCGGGGCGGTCGAGCGTGACGACGCGCACGTCGCCGTCGGTTCGGGTTCGGATCACGAGACGGAATCCCGTTCGTTTCCAAAGGTCTTTGCCCTTCGCTCGTCTACGAAACGACAATGGACGATGCCGCGCGAGCGCGTGACGCCGCGCGCGAGGCGCTCGCGGACGTCGAACCCGAACAGCTCCGCGAGGCCCTCGACGCCCGAATCGGCGACGCGGCGGTGACCCCCGGCGTGCTGGCGCTGGTCACCGCCCGCGCGCTGGAACCGGCCGTCGACCTCGGGGACGTGGCCGACCGCGCCGCGGGCGTGCAGCTCATCTACGAGGGGTTGCGCCTCACCCGGACGGTCGCTCACGACGAGCCGTGGGTGACGGCGGCGACCGCCGCCGCCGACATCGACGCGGACATGGACATCCTCGCCGCCGACGTGCTCGTCTCCCGCGGCTTCTCGCTTCTGGCGTGTACCGACGCCGCCCGGCCAGCCGTCGACGTGGTGCGCGCGTTCGGCCGCGACCAGACGCTCCGCGACCGCGAGGGCACGGACGCCGAAACGGCGGCCGAACTCGACCGCAACCTGGAGGTGGACGCGATGGAGCTCGCCGTCGTCGCGGGCACCACCGCCGTCGGCGGCGACCCGCCCGCGGAGTTGCTCGAATACGCCCGCGACCTCGCGGCCGACTGCGACGGCGAGTTCCCGCCCGCGGGCCGCGCGCTGCCGGAGGCGACCGCGGACCGCATCGCCGACATCTCGGAGCGGGCCGTCAGCGCGACCGACCGGTGATCCGCGCGGCGACCCTCCGAGACGGCGCGGGATCCCCCGACGCCGCGTCGCCGGATCGAAACCCATAAAGTCGAATCCGGTCAACAACTGATTGCGTGCCTGGGTAGCTTAGCGGTAAAGCGCGTCCTTGGTAAGGACGAGACCCCGAGTTCAAATCTCGGCCTAGGCTCTTTCTGCCGTCCACTCCTTGTACGCACACTTTTCTGACTACGCTCGTCTGAACGAAACCCGTTCAAGATTCGCGTCTCTCGCTAAACAGGGCATCCCTCGCCGTCATGCGATTCGCTAAAATGTCAGGGCACACAAACTAAGTCACAGACAGCGGCAGGATTGCCCCGAAATCGACCGGGAGCGCGTCCCCTCAAGTGACACCCCGGATTTCGCTAATCGACGCTCACAGAGGAATGACTGAATCTTAGTCAGCAATGTGATAGAACACCCCCTCGATGCGGCTATCCACGTCGGTTACGCGGTGAGTGAGGCTCCGCCGAAACGACTATTGGTAAGACCAACGTATTACGTCTATATGTCTGAAGCGGCCACAGACGACGACGGTGGAGACGACATCGCCACGGTGAACTTCAAACTCACCGAGTCGTTCCTCGAACAGATAGACGATACGTGGCAGGGACGCGGGTTCAACAGTCGGAGCGAGTTCATCCGGTACACGCTTCGGGACGCCGTCGAGTTCCCGACGTTCGACCGCGACGAACTCGTCGCCCTGCTCGAAGCCGAAGAGGACGTCCGCGAGGGACGAACGACGAGCGCCGAGGCAGCCCGCGAGCGGTTCGGCACGAGCGATGAGTGACGACGGGTGGACGTGGGAACTCTCCTCGACGGCCGAAGACGACCTCGACGGACTGTCCCCCGCCGACCAAGACCGGATACTCGACAAGCTCGATGAGATCGTCTCCTCGCCGTGGCGCGACCCGCCGGACTACGGTGAGCCGCTCCAGAACAGCCCGTACAAGAAAATACGCGTCGGGGAGTTCCGGCTCTCCGTAAGTTTCCGGCAGGACGACGGGCGACTCGTCGTCGCACGTGTCAAGCGTCGTGGCGGGGCGTACACCGCCGACGATGACTAAGTTATGACACACCCTCGATGCGGCGAGATACGGTAGAGGTTTCACCGGATTTGGCCCGGTTGTCGTCGGTCCTGAGCCACATCATCGAAGGGGCTGTTCCCTCTGTACCTCGATGTGGTGAGTCGCTTCGGTCAGTACAGGAGACCTCCGGAACGGTTCCCAGAGTTTACTGGGTGGAGGAGTCGTTATATTTCTATTTTGTCTCTGCTACAGCCGATTGGGTAGGGAAAAATCGCCGTAAAGCAAACGCAACAGTAGATGATACAATCCCTATTGGGATGCCATACAAAATTGCTGACCCCACGCCGGTTAAAATCCCATAGTGAGGTTGGGGGTGATTAAGCGAGATGACAGTATACAGGGTAGAGCCGCTCATGATGATGACGGCGACGGCGATACTCACGAGTATTCCGTCGTTTCGGTGTGTATGTACCCCTGCCAGAATAATCGCAGATACCGTGACTCCAAGCGGGCTCATAAGCAAATCAAATGAGTTTCCCATACCGGAATTTCCAACAAGATAGAGTTGACCGAAGAACAAGGCCATGAGGATGACCGAGTAGCCGAGATACCGAAGCGATAGGTTCAACGACTTCCCGAGAAGAAGCGATTCTAACCGTGAGTCCATACACCGCGGTGATTCTCTGGTTGTATATGATTTTTCACTGAGAATCTCGTGGGAAACTAGACATATAGATAGTATCCAAAACGAGCAGGTACTCTATGACCAGGTTCAATACGCACCCTCTCCTTTCCAGCTAATTCACCACGGCATTTCTGAAACGAATGGGGATACTCCCCCCGATGAAGTGGGGCCACACGTATGAACCGCACAGCACCTCTCACAATTATGATGTGTCGAGTAGGACAGCGCTCATCCGAACACGTTTGTCGTTTTCTGGTGTCCACAGACGGCACACGGGGCCGAATACCCAATTCATTCATAAGTAGAGTTGTTAATAGAGTGATAAGAAGCACGCAAAGTGGAGTGTTACGGCAACGGTAGCCGCTTTCAGGGCCGAAGGACTCCTCGGTAAAGCGCGTCCTTGGGAAGGACGAGACCCCGAGTTCAACTCTCGGCCTAGCCTCTTCTTCCCGTCGGCCGCGTTCTCCCGGTAGTGGCCGCACCGCACTGCCGCCGGTGACCCGCCGCGACTTCCGAAACCCGGTATGCGACCCCCGCCGACCCGCACCCTTTTGCGCTCGGACGCCAAGGGTCGACCATGCAACGCGGCCGCCGAAAGCCGGACTGGCTGAAGTCGCGCCCGCCGTCCGGGAGTCGGTTCACCGAGATCAAGTCCACCCTCCGCGACCACGACCTCCACACGGTCTGCGAGGAGGCGAACTGCCCGAACATGGGCGAGTGCTGGTCGGGGCAGGACGGCCCCGGCACGGCGACGTTCATGCTGCTCGGCGACCGCTGCTCGCGCGGGTGTAACTTCTGTGACGTCGAGACGGGCGGGATGGAGCCGCTCGACCCCGACGAGCCCGCGAACGTCGCGGACGCGGTCGCCGAGATCGGGCTCGACTACGTCGTCTTGACCTCCGTCGACCGTGACGACCTCGCGGACGGCGGGTCGGCGCAGTTCGCCGAGACGATCCGGGCGATTAAGCGTCGCGACCCGGAGGTGCTGGTCGAGACACTCATCCCGGACTTCCAGGGCGACCCGGAGGCGATCCGGCGGATCATCGACGCGGAGCCGGACGTGATCGCGCACAACGTCGAGACGGTCGAGCGGCTCCAGTGGCCGGTCCGGGACCGGCGCGCGAACTACGAGCAGTCCCTCTCGGTCCTCGATCAGGTCGACCGCGAGTCCGACATCCACACGAAGACGAGCCTCATGCTCGGCGTCGGCGAGTACGACCACGAGGTGTACCGGACGCTCGGTGACCTCCGCGAGGTCGGCGTCGACGTGGTCACCTTCGGCCAGTACCTCCAGCCCTCGCGCTCGCACCTCGACGTGTTCGAGTACGTTCACCCGGACGTCTTCGAGACGTGGCGCCGGGTCGCCGAGGAGGAGTTCGACTTCCTCTACTGCGCGTCGGGCGCCATGGTCCGGTCGTCGTACAAGGCGGGCGAACTGTTCGTCGAGGCGCTGCTGCGCGAGGGGCGGTCGCCGGAGGCCGCGCGGCGCCACGCGCGGGCGGCGGGCGGCGACTGACGCTCCGGCCCCGTCAGAGCTGTCAGGCGGTTTCGAGGATTCTTGTCCGAACAGCGAGTTATTTACCGCTCGGTATCTCACCCTGTGACAGTGAGACGTACACATGGGAACAACTGACTCGTCGATCGTCGACTCGGCGCGGGCCCGGCCGGGGCTTCTCCTCGTCACCCTCCTCGGCGGCCTGCTCCTCGTCGACCTCGCGGCGAAGCTCGCGGGGGTCGGCCTCGGCCCGGTCGGTGGGTCGATCTCGGTCGACCGGCTCGGCTCGAACCTCTGGAACGGCGTCGTCATCGGCCTCGTGATCGGGCTCGCGGGAATCGGGCTCTCGATGACGTACAGCATCCTCTCGTTCGCGAACTTCTCGCACGGGGACCTCGTCAGCGTCGGCGCGTTCTCCGGGTGGGGCGTGGCGTTCCTGATCGCGGGGTTCGGCGACGTGCCGGTCCGCGCGCTCCTGACCGTCCGCGACGCGGGGAACGCCTCGCCGGGCGACATCGGCGCGCACATCCTCACGACGCCCGCCGCCATCCTCGTCGGGCTGGTGGCGGCGTTCGTCGTCACCGCGCTGCTCGCGGTGGCGCTCGACCGGGGGTTCTACAAGCCGATGCGCGACCGCGACGGGATCGCGCTGCTCATCGCCTCCATCGGCGCGGCGCTCATCGTCCGGTACCTGCTCCAGTTCGGCTACGGCTCCGACCGGCGCGGCGTCACCGCCAGCGTCGAGCAGTCGAACCTCGCGTTCGATCCGCTCGGACTGTCGGTGAACGCGCACGAGCTCACCATCCTCGTCGCCGCGGTGGGGCTGATGCTCGCGATGCACGCCATGCTCCAGCACACGAAGCTCGGGACCGCGATGCGGGCGATGGCCGACAACAAGGACCTCGCGCTCATCACCGGCATCCCGGCCGAACGCGTCGTCACCGCGACGTGGGTCATCGGCGGCGGGCTCGCGGGCGCGTCCGGCTACCTCTACGTCCTGCTCCGCGGGACGATCCAGTTCGACTTCGGCTGGCTCCTGCTCCTGTTGATCTTCGCGGCCGTGATCTTAGGCGGGATCGGCTCCGTCTACGGCGCCATCGCCGGCGGCCTCGTCATCGGGGTCGTGTTCACCACGTCGACGATCTGGATCCCGTCCGACTTCAACCAGGCCGCGGCCTTCGGCGTGATGATCCTCATGCTGCTGTTGCGCCCCGAGGGGCTCTTCGGCGGGGTGACGACAACATGAGCGACGCCGACGCCCCCGGCGACTCCGGGTCCGTATCCTCCGGGAGCGCGCCCGAGGCGCCCGAGAGCGCGACGGCGGCGCTGGTCAAGGCCGCCCGAGAGAGCGACCTCGGCCTCGTCGTCGGGACGCTGCTCGCGATCTACGCGGCCGCGACGCTGCTGACGTTCACCGACGGGCTCAACAGCGTCGTCGGGCTCATGGAGACGCTGACGTTCCTCGGTCTCGTCTACGCGCTCACCGCGCTCGCCCTGAACCTCCAGTGGGGGTACACCGGCCTCTTCAACATCGGCGTCGCCGGCTTCATGGCCGTCGGCGTCTACACGATGGGGATGGTCGTCCGCTCGCCGGACCCCGCGTTCGGCCCGCCCGGACTCGGCCTGCCGCTCCCGGTGGGGATCGCCGCGGGCGTCGCGATGGCGGCCGTGCTCGGCGCCGTCGCCGCCCTGCCCGCGCTGCGGCTCAAGGCCGACTACCTCGCCATCGTCACGCTCGGGCTCTCGGAGATCGTCCGCCTGTCGCTCCAGTCGAGCGCCTTCGACAACTTCCTGCGCGACACGGTCGGCGCCGGAACGGGCGGCGGTCGCGGGATGGGCATGCCGGACAACCCGGTCCGAGAGCTGTTCCTCGCCGACGGGCAGGCGGGGACGCCGACCGCGTTCGGCGAGTTCGTCTTCGGCGTCTTCGGCGCAGACGGCCTCGGGATCTCCAACCCGATCCTCATCGGGTGGGGGTACATCGCCGTCCTCGCCGCCTTCCTGATCGGGTTCTACCTCCTGGTGGAACGCCTCGGCCGCTCGCCGTTCGGCCGGACGATGAAGGCGATCCGGGAGGACGAACTCGTCGCCGACTCGCTCGGCAAGGACGTGAACCTCGTGAAGATCAAGGTGTTCGTCATCGGCTGCGCGCTGATGGGGCTCGCGGGCATCCTCTGGTTCGGCAGCCAGGGCAACGTCTCGCCGACCCCGCAGTTCCGCCCCCTGCTCACGTTCTACGTGTTCATCGCGGTGATCATCGGCGGGTCGGGGTCGAACACCGGCTCGGTCCTCGGCGGCATCGTCTTCGCCGCGGTCCTGTTCGAGGGGCCGCGCCGCGTCGGCGGGGTCGTCCGCGGGCTCATCGACGCGGAGACGCCGCCGTCGTTCGCCGACGCGCTCGTCTCGCTCGACCCGGTGACGTTCCTCGCGTACGCGACCGACAACATCGCACCGCTCCAGTTCGTCTTCCTCGGGCTGGTCTTGGTGTTCATCATCCACCGGCGCCCGGAGGGGATCCTCGGCGACCGGATCGAGACGGCCGCGGCCGTCGACCTCTCGGAGCGGCCCGGCGGGGGTGAGACCGATGAGTAGCGACGCGCCCGACGCGGCCGACGTCGCAGACGCGACCGGGGTCGCCGACGCGGTCGACGCGGCGGACGCCCCAGAGGACGAGCCCGAGGCGAACGACAGCGCGGTCGAGGAGGCCGCGAAGCACGTCCCGTCCGGGGCGCCCCCGCTCCGCGTGGAGGGGCTCGTCAAGCGGTTCGGCGGCGTCACCGCCGTCGACGGCGCCTCCTTCGAGGTCGAGGCCGGGTCGCTGACCGGCCTCATCGGACCGAACGGCGCCGGCAAGTCGACCACGTTCAACTGCATCACCGGCGTCCACGAGCCGACCGCGGGATCGGTGACCTTCGAGGGCGAGGACATCACCGGGCTCAGGCCACACGAGATCGCGCGGAAGGGCCTGGTTCGGACCTTCCAGATCGCCCGGGAGCTCTCCGAGATGACCGTCTTGGAGAACCTCATGCTCGCGCCGCAGGGCCAGGTCGGCGAGTCCGCGATCAGGGCCGTGACGCCCGGGCTCCGCGGCGCGGTGATCGGGGAGGAGGTCGACATCCGCGAGCGGGCCTGGGAGACGCTGGAGTTCTTCGAGATCGACCACCTCGCGCACGAGCACGCGGGGAACCTCTCCGGCGGCCAGCGGAAGCTGCTGGAGATGGCCCGCGCGCTGATGACCGACCCCGAGATGGTGCTGCTCGACGAGCCGCTCGCCGGGGTCAACCCGACCCTCCAAGAGAAGCTTTTGGACCGGGTCCACGACCTGCGCGCGGACGGCTACACCTTCCTGCTCGTCGAACACGACATGGACGTCATCATGAACAACTGCGAACGCGTCATCGTCATGCATCAGGGCAGCGTGCTCGCCGAGGGGACCGGCGACGAGATACGGAACGACGAGCGGGTCATCGAGGCGTACCTGGGGGAGGACCTATGACCGCCGACGGCGCGGCGGGCGAGGCGGCGGCCGACGCCGACGCCGAGGCGGTCGCGGCCGGCGCCGACGCCGGAGCGACACACGCGATCGACGGCGACGCGATCCTCCGGATCCGGGACCTCGACGCGGGCTACGGCGACCTCCAGATCCTCTCGGACGTGGTCTTAGACGTCGCCGACGAGGAGTACGTCACCATCGTCGGCCCCAACGGGGCCGGCAAGTCGACGGTGATGAAGACCGTCTTCGGGCTCACGACGCACATGGGCGGCACCGTCGAGTTCGAGGGGTCGCAGATTCAGGGGCTCGCGCCCGAGCAGATCATCCGCGAGGGGATCGGCTTCGTCCCGCAGACAGACAACGTGTTCCCCGGGCTCAGCGTCCGGGAGAACCTCGAGATGGGGGCGTACATCCTCGACGAGGTGCCCGAAGACCAGATCGAGACGATATACGACCGGTTCCCGATCCTCCGGGAGCGCAGCGAGCAGAAGGCGGGGACGCTCTCCGGCGGCCAGCGGCAGATGGTCGCGATGGGCCGGGCGCTCATGCTCGACCCGGACCTGCTGCTGCTCGACGAGCCCTCTGCGGGGCTCGCCCCCGACCTCGTCGCCGACATGTTCGACCGGATCGACCGGATCAACGAGAGCGGGACGGCCGTGCTGATGGTCGAGCAGAACGCGAAGGAGGCGCTGCGCCGCTGCGACCGCGGCTACGTGCTGGTGAACGGCGCGAACCGCTACACCGACCGCGGCGACGTCCTGCTCGCCGACGAGGACGTGCGGCGCGACTTCCTCGGCGGGTGAACCGCGGTCGTCCGCCGCTCGCGCGGCTCTGAACGGTGTCGACGACGCCGCTCGGGGAAGGATTATAAGATGCGCCGTCGCAGTGAGGCCCCGCCCTCTGTCGCGCGCGGCCCTCGCCGGCGACCAATTCGGACGCCGGCGCCGCCGTAGACCCCCTGCGAGAAGCGTCCGCTCGCGCGGGCGAGCGCCGCGGCTCGCGCGGGACGGAAAAATCGGAGAAGAGCCGGCCGACTCCCTACTGGTTCAGCACGCTCGACCACTGACTGGTGTACGTCGCCTGGTTCGGCTCGAAGGAGACGCGCTGGGTGATCGTCCCGTCGCGCTCCTGGAAGGCGCTCACGTACGCCTCCTCCAGCGACTGCCCGTAGGCGTCGTTGAGGTACAGCGTTCCGGACGACTCGGCGCCGACGGTGTCGCCGACTGCGAGGTCGGCCATCGCCGGCCCCTGGAGCAGGTCCGAGGGCGCGGTCCGGAAGATGTAGCCGTTGTCCTCTAAGTCCGTCACGTTCGGGTCGGTCGAGGACGGCGAGATCCCCACGACGCCGTTCGGGATGAACACCTGATCCGAGACCTGGAGGTTGACGTTCGACGACGCCGGGCCGACGACCGCGCCGAAGCCGGCGTTGACGAGGGCGTTCGCGCCGGAGATCCCCGCCTGCGGGTCGGTCTGCGTGTCCTCGACTCTCGTCTCAACGTCGACGTTGATGCCGGCGTCGTTGACCTGGGTGGCCGCGAGCAGCGCGCCGTCGCGGATCGGGACGCCGAGCGGCCCGAGGTCCCCCGTCTCCGGCATCAACACGCCGATTCGGGCGGTGAACGAGTCGACGCCCACGGGGTCGGCCGCGGTCGCGTTCCGGTCCTCCTCGCTGAGTTCGTTCCCGAACTCGACGGTGTCGAGCGTGACGAGGCTGCCGTCTTGGAAGTCGATGATGTCGTAGGCGGCGGTCGCGATGTCGCCGTTGGCGTCGAAGTTGACGCTCGACGACGCCCCCACGTAGTGGACGGGGTCGCCGCCGGCGACCGTCTCGACGGCCTCGGGCAGGTCAGCGGGGCCGAACTCCTCGCCGCCGGGGTTGGCGACGGTCCGGACGCGGTCGCGGATCGCCTGGCCGCTGTTCTCGCCCGCGGCGGTCGCCGCGAGGATCTCGACCGCCATCGCGTCGTACGCCTGTGCGGTGAACACGCCCGGTTCCTCGCCGTACGCCTCCTGATACGACTCGGTGAAGAACTCCGCGCCGGGGCCGCCCGCGGAGGGCGCGGTGCCGATGACGTTGTTCATGTCGTTGTCGACCTCGCTCGGCAGGTCGCTGTCGATCAGCCCGTCGGGGACGATGATGTCGAGGTCGGGCGCGCTGTCGGCGAACTCCGAGTAGAAGTCGCGGAACAGCTGGATCCCGGACTGCGGGAAGCCGACGACCATCACGGCGTCGGGGACGTTGTTCTGGTCCCCGCCGTCGCCGCCGTCGGACCCGTCGCTTCCGTCGCTTCCGTCGCCGCCGTCCATCCCGTCGCCGCCGTCGGACCCGTCGGATCCGTCCCCGCCGTCGCCGCCGTCACCGCTCTCCGTCGAGCAGCCGGCGAGCCCCGCAATACCGACCGCGCCGGCGCCCTTGAGTACGTCGCGTCGCTGGATTCTTCGCTTCATTCTGTGACCGTATACCATACGAGCCGTTATAAGTGTATCCACGGTCACAAATACCACAGCACCGGGATTCGGACGCGTCAGGCCGGTCTCGTCGCGTCCGCGCGCGCTCTACCGACAGACTCGCCGATCGGCGGCCGGCCGCAAACGGCGCGTCGTACCCACTCGCTGATAGGAGACTGGTCGTCGCCGCCGGAGGCGGTCGCGCCCGCCTCAGTACCCCTGCGCGTTCCCGTCCTTCCGGGGCTCCGTGGCGGCCGAGAGGACCCCGTCCCGGCTCCGCGCGATCTGGGCGCCGCCGAACATGACGGGCGAGAGCGTCCGCACGTCGTGGTCCCTGCGGACCAGCTTCGCCGCGGCGTCGTCGTCGAAGTGCGGCTCCAGCGCCAGTTCGCCGCTCTCGCGGTAGCGCCACCGCGGCTCGTCGAGCGCGCGCTGGAGCGGCATCCCGTAGTCGACGAGGTTGGAGACCACCTGGACGTGGCCCTGCGGCTGCATGTACCCGCCCATCACGCCGAACGCCGCCCAGTCGTCCTCGTCGAACCGGACGACGCCCGGGATGAGCGTGTGGAAGGGGCGCTTGCCGGGTTCGAGGCTGTTCGGGTGGTCCGGGTCGAGCGAGAAGGACGCGCCGCGGTTCTGTAAGGCGATGCCGGTGTCGCCGGCGACGAGCCCGGAGCCGAAGCCGGCGAACCGGGAGTTGATGTACGAGACGACGTTGCCCGCCTCGTCCGCGACGGTGAGGAGGACGGTGTCGGCGTCCTCGGCGTTCGCGTTCGGCACGCCGAAGGAGACGTCGTGCGAGGCCGTCTCGCCGACGCCGGCGGCGCGCTCGCTCGCCCACTCGCTCGACGCGAGCGGCGGGATCTCCTCGTACTCGGGGTCGGTGATGTAGCGGTGGCCGTCGTGGAACGCCCGCTTCATGGCCTCGGCGAAGTAGTGGACGCGCTCGGGCGAGTCGTAGTCGTACTCGCCGGCGCCGAGCTCGCTCGCGACGTTGAGCGCCTCCAGGGCGATCAGTCCCTGGTTGTTCGGCGGGAGCTCGTACACCTCCGCGCCGTTGTAGGTCGTCGACACCGGCTCGGGCCACTCGACCTCGAAGTCGGCGAGGTCGTCGACGGTCATGAACCCCCCCTGCGACTGGACCTCGTCGGCGATGGCCTCCGCGACCTCGCCCTCGTAGACGACGTCGGCGCCCTCCTCGGCGATCCGCCGCATCGACTCGCCGAGCCGCGGGAGCGTCACCGTCTGCCCGACGCCCGGCGGCTCGCCCTCGAAGAGGAACGCCTCGCGGGCGTGGTCGTCGGTGAAGAGCGCGTCGGCGCTCGCCCAGTGGGAGGCGATGACCTCCGACACCGGGTACCCCTCGGTCGCGTAGCGGACGGCGGGCGCGAGCGCGTCCGCGAGGGTGAGCCGGCCCAGCTCCTCGACGGTGGCCTCCCAGCCGCGGGCCGTCCCGGGCACCGTGACCGCGTGCGGGCCGTAGAACGGCATCCCGGCCTCGCCGGCGTCGTCGACCGCGTAGCCGCCGTCGTCGGGGTAGTACGAGTCGGCGTCGTCGTCCTCTGCGAGCGCCGCCTCGACGTTCTCTATCGTCGCGTCCGCTGGGGCGCCGCCGCACGAGCGCATCGCGCCGACCTCGCCGTCCGCGGTCCGGTACAGCGCGAACACGTCGCCGCCGAGCCCGGTCGAGGTGGGCTCGACGACGTTCAGCGCGGCCGCGGTCGCGACCGCCGCGTCGAACGCGTTCCCGCCCTCGCGGAGGACTTCGATCCCCGCCTCGCTGGCGAGCGGCTGACTGGTCGCCACCACGCCGCGCTGGCCGTACACGGTCGATCGGCGCGACGTGAACCGGTCTAAGTCTGGCTCCATACGACCTCGTCCGGCGCGCGGGAGAATAAAGCACCGACCGGATCTATCCGGTGTCTACGGCCCAGATCGGGCGGCTCAGAGGCGTCTCGCCGCGACCGGTCGCGCCGGCGCGTCACTCGTCGAACTCGGCGTAGTGCCGGACCAGCCCGCACTCGGGACACATCACCGTCGTCAGTTCCTTGCGTTCGTTCATGCCGAGCTTCCCGAGCAGCCCGGACCGCTTCTCGCCGGTCTTGACGTGCGCGTTCCAGGCGTCGCCCATGCTGAACTCGACCTCTTCCATCGTCACGGCGCAATCGGGACAGCGGTGGTCCATGAACTCGGAATCACGCGGCGGCCTGAAAACGATTGCCTCGACCGTTCTTCAGCGAGCGGGAGCCGTCAAACCGCCCGGTGCGACAGTCCAGAGCGGACGACGTCTCCGCGCGTGGGCCGGAGCGGTCGATGTCACCTCGAGACGCGGCGGGACTGCGGGGTCGCTCGGACGACGCCGTCCTCTCAGCGGGCGACAGACGCGATTCGCAGGCGTCGCTGGCCGTCTCGGCACGCTGTGATCGAAAGTCGGCCTCGGTACTCATAGGGCTCGTCGTCGCCGGGTGCCGAGTCCGGCTCGGAGCGGTGGTTCGTCATCGGCCGCTCGTCGGTAGTCGCGCCGTCGAATAAAAGGATCCGGCCGCGCCGTCAGTGCGACGAGCCGGCGTACTCGTTCCAGCGGTCGGTGCCGTTCGCGATCCGCCGCGTGTCGGACGGGTCGAACGTCGCCGCCGCGTTCGCGACCGCCTCGGCGGCGGTCGGGAGATCCTCGGTGTCGGTGGTCGCGCCGCCTTCAGTCGGACTGGTCGATGGACCCGATCGGTCGGTCGCCGGTTCGGTCTGCGTCGCCTCGCGCGTGCTCGGACCGCCGGGACCGGTCGTCGTCCCCGCCGTCGAGCGTGCGTCAGTCGTGTACTACGGGTGGCACGGATCCGACAAGGGGCGTATTCTTCATAATTGTTTATGTTGGTGTGAGGATCGCCGGACGGGGCGGACGGGGCGGGCGGACCGCGCCGAGCGCGTCGCGCCACCGGGCCGCCCTACCAGGCCGACCACGCGGTGAGCGTCTCGTCGCGGGCGTACACCCGCTTGAGGTCCTTCGCGTAGGCGAGGTCGCCGGTGTGGTCGAGCTTCTCGTGGCGGTACTCGGGGGCGTCCTCGCGGATCTGGAGCCCCTCGACGGTGAACTCCTCGTCGCCGAACTCCGTCGTCTCGCCGACGGTGAACTCGTAGTCGCCGGGGACGTTCACCCGGAGCGAGCGCGTCTGGTCCGCGTCGCCGTCCTTCGGGTGGAGCGTGACCGGGACCGCGACGTTGTCGACTGCCCGGGTCCACAGCGTCTCCACGTCGGTGATGTCGGCCTCCTCGACGCGGTTCTCGGGGCCGAGCTCGATCCCAGTGATCCGCACCTGCATCAGCGCGTCGTCGGTGTCGACGACGAACTCCTCGCCGGTGGCCACGTCGCCCTCGGCGGGCACGTCCATCGCCGTCGTGAACGAGTCGCCGTCCTGCGAGACGACGATGGTCACGGAGACGGTCTCCTCCTCCGGAATCTCGGCTTTGTGGGTATGGTCGCACTCGGTACAGCGGACGGTGGCCTGCCCGCCCGGGCTCAGGACCTCGTGGACGGTCGGCTCGGCGGGCGAACACGACGGGCAGGGGAGCCCGACGCGCGCGCCGGCTTCGGTGTCGCTCATTGGGCGCTCGTACCCGCCGCGCCCGTAAATATCCGCCCCTGTGGGGGCGGTGTGGGTCGCGCTCGCGTGGCGCGCGGCGGCGCCGTTGCGGTTCCGCGGCCGCGGGCCCCGCAGCCGCCGCGCGGTAAGGAAACTGGTTTACCGGTGTCCGGAAAACGGTCGCCCATGATCGTACCCGGATCCAGCTCGCAGCAGCTCGCGGCCGCGCTCGCGGCGGAGACGGACCGGGCGCTCGCGACCCCGACATACGACCGGTTCCCGGACGGAGAGGGGCTCGCCGCGGTGCCCGACTTCGACGCCGACGAGGCCCTGATCGTCGCCGCGACCGACTCAGACGAGGCGTGGGTCGAACTGCTCCAGCTCCAGGACGCCGTCCGCGAGGCCGGCGCGACGGACGTGACCACCGTCGTCCCCTACATGGGCTACGCCCGACAGGACGCCTCGTTCGGCGACGGGGAGCCGGTCTCGGCCCGCGCGATGGCCCGCGCGATCTCTACCGGGACCGACCGCGTCGTCCTCGTCAACCCCCACGAGGCGACCGTCGCCGACTTCTTCGAGGTCCCGGTCGAGGCGGTCGACGCCGCGGGCGTCCTCGCGGCGCCGCTCCCGGCCGACCTCGGCGACCCCCTGTTCCTCGCGCCCGACGAGGGAGCGATCGACGTGGCCGCCACCGTCCGCAACGCCTACGGCGCCGGCGAGACGGACTACTTCGAGAAGCGCCGCGACCGCGAGACGGGCGCCGTCGCGGTGTCGCCCTCCGACGCCCCCGTCGCCGACCGGGACGTGGTCGTCGTCGACGACATCATCGCGACCGGGTCGACGATGAGCGAGTCGGTCGCCGTCCTCACCGACCGCGGCGCCGCGCGCGTGCTGACGGCCTGCGTCCACCCGGTCCTCGCGGCCAACGCGGTGACGAAGCTCCGCGCCGCCGGCGTCGACCGGATCGTCGGCAGCGACACCGTCGAGCGGGGCTGTAGCGTCGTCAGCGCCGCGCCCGCCGTGGCCGACGCGCTCGACTCCCTGTAACGGATCACCCGCCGCCGATCTCGCGGATCTCCTCGGCCGGATTCCCGCCCACCACCGTCCGTGCCGGCACGTCGTCGACCACGACGGCGCCCGCGGCGACGACCGCGCCGTCGCCGATCTCGACCCCCGGCGTGATCACCGCTCGCCCGCCGATCCAGACGTCGTCGCCGACCGCGACGGGGTCGCCGAACTCCAGCCCGGCCGCCCGCTCGTCGGGGTCGATCGGGTGGGTCGCGGTGTACGCGTGGACGCCCGGACCGAGCAGGCAGTTCTCGCCGAACGCGACCGGCGCCACGTCGAGGAAGACGCAGCCGTAGTTCGCGAAGAAGCCGTCGCCGACGCCGACGTTGTACCCGTAGTCGCAGCGGAACGGCGGGACGACGGTCGCGTCGCCGCGCACCTCGCCGAACAGCTCCCCGAGCAGCCGCTCGCGGCGGTCGGTCTCCGTCGGGGCCGTGGCGTTGTACCGGCGGCAGCGCTCCTGCGCCCGCCGCCGGTCGGCGACCAGTTCGGGGGCCGACGGGTCGTAGGCCTCGCCGGCGAGCATCCGCTCCTTCTCGCGTCCCATACGCTTCCCGGCGCGGCGAGCGACAAAAGGACTGTCAGTCGCCGCGCCCGGGAGCGGCGCGAGGGATGAGCGGTGGCCGAGCGGCGGCCGGGCGGCGGCCCCCGCCTCAGACGATCTTCATCATCCGCGTCTCGAACTTCCCGACGCGGACGCGGACCCAGCCCGCGAGCCCGTCGTCGAGGTCGGGGTCGTCGGTGTCGACGCGCAGCGCGCGCACGTCGTCCAGCTTCGCCCGCGACGCGACGATTCGGAGGTCGCAACGCCGGATCACGGCCGGCGATATCTGGGGGTTGCCGCGGCCGAAGACGAACCCCTGGCCGCCGATGGGGGAGACGACGATGACGTTCTCCTCGCCGAGCGCGTCGAGGATCTCTGTCTCCGTCGCGTCGCGGGCGATCACCTCGCCGTCGCGCCACACGTCGACGCCGATCGGCGACGGCTCGAACCCCAGTTCGTCCTTGATCGCGCCCACGGTCGACCCCGGCCCGAGGACGAAGGTGACGCCCTCCCCGTCGCGCTCGCGAATGTCCGCCGCGACGCCCTCCGCCAGCGACTCGACGGTCCCGCTCGCGGTCTGTTTCGACGACTGGAGGTCCTCGGCGACGGGGACATGCGCGACGCCGCGCAGCGTCGGGCTCACCTCCCCCTCCCGGTAGGCGTCCTCGTCGATGTCCATCACCTCGCGGCGCTCCGTCCGCGAGAACGAGGCGGCCACCTCGGCGGCGTCCTCCGGCGAGACCGCGAACACCGACGAGTACACCTTCACGCCGGCGGGGACGCCGAGCATCGGCACGTCGGTCCCCTCCAGCGCGCCAGCGACGTCCGCGGCCGTGCCGTCGCCGCCGACGAACAAGACGAGGTCGACGGGGTCGGCGGGCCCGTCGCCGTCGGCCGCGTCGTCCCCGTCGAGCCCGGCGAACGCCCGCACGACGGCGGCCGTGTGCGCCGCGGTCGTGTCGGTCGGTCCCGGCGCGTCGCCCTCGAAGGGGTCGACGACCCGCGCCGGCTCGAAGCCGGCCGCGCGGACGACGGACTCGCCCATCGGGTCCGCGGCCACCGACACGACGGCGTCGGGCGCGACCGCGGCCAGCCGGTCCAGCGCGCGGCGCGCTCGCTCGGGCGCGCGCCGTTCCGCGCCACGCTCGACCGCCTCCACCACCTTCCCGTCGGTGCCCTTCAGCCCGACGCGGCCGCCCATGCCGGCGACAGGATTCACCGCGATCCCCACGTGCATGCCCGACGTTCACCGCGCCGGCCTCTTAAGCGAGCCGCGTCCGGCCGCGGCGCGCGGGCGTCCGCCCCCGGTGACTCACTCGAACGGTTCATAAAGCCCCTCAACACGCGGACACGGGAACCAACAGGCGTCCGCTCATCACAGCAGACGCCGATGGAACGAGCCCGCCATCGGCGACGTCAGCCGCTCGTCTCACCGGGACTGGATCCCTCCCTCGGTAGCTGCCACACGCCCACGCCTTCCGGTCCCGTTTTCGAACCCCTGTGACGCAGTTTCGGGACCGTCCTCGGTCCCGCGCCGACGGACTCCCTCGGAGAATCAATACTTAAGACGCCCCCAGAACAACCGCGAGACATGATCCTCGAAGCCGCCGTGACGGAGCCGTTGCCGATCAGCGCGACCGCGGGCGTGGTCCTGCTCGCGAGCCTCGCGCTCGTCGCCGTGTGGGTCGCGTACCTGTACCGCTAGGCCGCCCCTTCGCCGGCCGTCCTCCCGTCGCACCGACCGCTCCTGCCGATCGCTTCTCGGCCGCTCAGGCGGACCGCTCCTCGACCGCGTCCGCGTGCTCGCGGATCCACGCCGCCGCTCGCTCGGCCTCCCCCTCGCTCTCGGCGGTGATCTTCACTGTCACGACCTCGCCCGGGTAAGAGCCGACGCGCACGTCGAACCGCTCGCGCAGCGACGCGAACCGGTCGAGCAGCTCGCTCTCCGGCTCTTCCACGTCGACCGTGAGCACGTGGGTGAGCGTCCCCGCGAACTCCGCTTCGACCCGCTCGAACATCGCCTTCATCTCGCCGGGCACCCCGGGGAGGACGTAGACGGACTCGACGACGGCACCCGGCGCGACCCCCGCCTCGTTCGGCAGCGGGCGGCAGTCCGCCGGGAGGTGCGTCGTCTCCGCCGCGAGGTCGCTGCCGCTGTACCCCCGCTCGGCGAGCCACGCGGCCGCCTCCTCGTTCGCCGCGAGGTCGCGGCCGAACGCGGCCGCGACCGCCTCCATCGTCACGTCGTCGTGCGTCGGCCCGAGGCCGCCGGTGACGATCACCGCGTCGTACTCGGCGTGGTACTCGTTCACGACGCGCGCGATCTCGCTCACCTCGTCCGGCACGACTGTCACCCGTCGGACGGCGACGCCTCGCGCGTCGAGCCGGTCGCAGAGCCAGGTCGCGTTCGTGTTCTCGGTGTCCCCGACGAGGAGCTCGTCCCCGACGGTGACGACGGCGGCGTTCATACCCAGTCCAAGCGGCGCGCGGTAGAAAAGGACCGCGGCGGGGGCGACCGGACGGCGCTCGACGCGACGCGAGCGTCAGAGCCAGCCGTCGTCGTCCTCGTCGTCGTAGACGCCCAAGCCGAGGTCGCGGCGGCGCTGGCGGAGCGCCTCCAGCTGTCGCCTGAAGTAGAGCGTCCCCGCCGCCGCGGCGATCACGCCCACGAGGAGGATGACGCCGAACACCAGCAGGTCCCCCTCGCGGTACGACTGGACGACGATCGAGCCGCGGGACACCTCCTCCCAGACGATCCGGTCGCGGTCGCCGACCGTCTCGACCGCGTGGTCGCGCGGCGACACGTGGCCGACGACCGGGAACTCGGTGGTGAAGCCCGGCGGGAGCGTCACGGCGTACGACCCCTCGACGTACGCGCGCATGGTGAACCGGCGCGGCGACCCGGCGCCCGAGAACGCCACCCGGCCGCCGCTCATGTCGTCCGCGAAGCGGATCCACGTCTCGTCGGTCGTCCGCTCTATCTCGCCGCCGCGGGCGCGGAACTCGCTGCCCGTGATCACCTCGCCGTCGGGGTACCGGTACCGGAACGCCTCGAACTCGAGCGGCTGGTCGCCCGCGTACGGGGTCTGCTCGTACAGCCGGATCTCCTCCCTGTCGCCGACCGCGTACACGACGGTGTAGCGCGCGTCGGTCGAGAGCTCGAACGCGGCGTCGCGGTCCGTGTCGAAGTCGTACTCGCGGGGCGGCTCGGCGTCCAGCGTCTCGTTCGTCACCTCGCCGCCGCCGGTCGCGTAGCCGAGGCAGCCGGCGCTGACCGCGAGGAGGGCGACCGCCGCCGCCGCGAGCGCGAAGCGTCTGTTCACGTGTTACCTCCGGTTAGACCACACAGCGCATCTCGGCCGGGAGGTACGAGCCGATGGCGGCCAGCAGCCCCGGCGGGTCGGTCCCTTCGCCGCAGACGATGCTCTGTTCCAGCAGTCCGAGCCGCTCGACGGTGACGATGTCCTGCGCGTGGCCCGCGCGGTTCACCGTCGCGCGCGTCTCGCCGCGCGTCGCCGAGTTGACGTTCACCCGGCCGTCGCCGCGCCGCCAGTCGTACAGGCGGTCGCGCTCGGCGTCGGCCAGCCGGGACGGCTCCGCGTCCGGGTCGCCGGCGTCGCCCCCGTAGACGAACCGCAGGGGTAGGTGCTGGACGAGGCCGAAGCGCTCGACGACCTGCTCCGGCGAGCCGACGCCGAGGCCGAGCTCGTCGGCGGGCACGAACACGTCGACCCCGGCGTCGAGGGTGACCCCAACGTCGTCCCACGACTCGAGGGTGCCGACGTACTCCTCGCCGGCGTCGAGTCCGCCGTCGTGGGCGACTATCTCGCCCCACGTCTCCGCGAGGACGTTGCGCGCGACCGGCGCGTCCTCGCCGGTCACGTCGACCTGGACGAAGTCGTCGTCGCGCACGCCCACCTGCCAGTCGACGTCGAGCTCGCCGAGGTCGTTCGCCACGAGCGAGTTCATCCCGTCGAGCGCGCGGTCGCGAGCGTCGCCCTCGACGTAGCACTTGGTTGCGAGGACGACCATCAGCCGGTCACGTCCACGTTGAGCTCGTTGCGGAGCTCGTCGATGCGCTGGTCCATCGCGTCGCGGAGCCGGTCGTTGTCCATCGCGTCGAGGGGGGAGCCGCACTCGGGGCACTCGAAGCCGAAGTCCATCGCCTCGCCGAACTCGAAGCGGATCGAACACACCTCACAGAGGTAGAACTCGTGGGTGCGCTCGTACTCCTCGCGCTCCTCTAAGGCCTCGAGCAGCCGGTACATCTCCTCCTGGAGGTTCTCCGGGATGTTGTCGTAGTGGAACGTCCAGAGGTACGTGAGCCACCCGGAGTCCTCGTCGCGGACGCGCCGGTACGTCGCGAGGTCGTTCTCGTACAGGATGAACAGCGCGCGCCGCACGTCGTTGAGCTCCAAGCCGAGCTCCTCGGCCAGCTCCTCGTCGGTGACCTCGCCGTCGGGCGGCGCGGCCGCGACCGGCATCCCCGTCGGCCCCACCAGCTCGTGGAGGTACTTCTGGATGACGGGGTCGTTCAGTAGATCCTCAAAAGCCATTACGGGAAACTGGTGGTGGAATCCGGTTAAAACCTCCGAAAGGCGCGGTCGCGACGCTCCCGATCCGCCCCGCCGAGCGGCGTCCGGTCCGCCGCCGACCGACCCGCCGGTCCGGCAGAGCTTTAGGGGCCGTGACTCACACTCGCCCGTATGGCTGACTCGGTGGACGGACGGGGGCGACGCGCGCTCGGCGCCCTCGCGCTCCTCGCCGTCCCGACGGTGTTGGCGGCGGTCCCGCTGGCCGCGCTCGCCGCGCTGCTCGGCCCCGGCGGGCTCGGCGCGCTCCCGTTCGGCGCGGCCGGCGGCCTGCTCGCCGCGGCCGTCGTCGGACCGGCCGCGTCCGCGCTGCTCGGTCCGGTCCTCGTCGACAGGCGGATCGCGCGGCTCCCCGACGCCGACCTCGACGAGCGCCGCGCCGACTTCGTCGCCGACCGCGTCGCGTCGCTCGCGGCCGAGGTCGGCGTCGACCCGCCCGAGGTGACCGCGGTCCGCGCCGACGCCGCGAACGTCGCCGTCGCGGACGGCCACCGCGGGTCCCGACTGGTGGTCTCGACGCGGCTGCTCGCCCTCCCGAAGGCCGACCGGGACGCCGCGCTGCGCCACGCGCTCGTCAGGCTCCGGACGCGGCAGGCGCTGCTCGCGACCGCGACGCTCCCGGCGCTGGCGGCCGTCGAGACCGCGGCGCTGCTCGCGACGCTGCTCGTCGGGCGCCGGGGGGACCGCACCGCCGCGGACCGGCGCGTCAACCGGATCCACGGGTACGAGCCGGACCGCGAGCGCGTCCCGTCGTGGGCGTACGCCGCCGCCGGCGCGCTCTGCTGGCTGCTGCTGCTCCCGGCGTGGATCCCGGCGACGGTCGGCGACCGGTTCGCCGTCGCCGGCGGGCGCCGCGCCGCGGACGCGCTGGTCGCGCGCGCCGGCGCCGCGGAGCGCGAGGGGCTCGGCAACGCCGTCGCGTTCGCCGGCGACGCCGCGGGCGCCGGCGACTGGCCGCCGCTCCTCGACCGCCTCTCGCTCGTCTCCATGGCCGACGCCGAGACGGGCCGCGTCCGCGGGACGAGCCGGCAGGAGGCGCGGACGCGGCTCGCGCGGCTCCGCTCGAAGCGGACGCTGTAAGAGGGGCCTGCCGGTCCCGGCCCGACTCAGGGCCGCGCCGGGACCCGGAGCCGGACCGTCGTCCCGTCCTCGCCGGTCTCGACGTCGAACCCGCCGCCCGCCTCGGCCACGACCCAGTACACGAGCCGGATGCCGAGGCGGTCGGCGTGGGTCAGCGAGGTCTCGCCCGCCTCCAACACCTGCGTCTCGTGGTCCGGGATCCCGGGGGCGTCGTCGTCGACCTCGACGGTGACCGGGCTCCGCGACATCTTGAGCGGCACGCCGGAGGTCGTCGAGGAGGACCTGCGCCGCTCCGAGCGGGACGACGCCGACGAGTAGCGGAGCGCCGACTCAGTCGCGGTCGCCGTCCTCGGCGCTCTCGCCGGCCGCGTCGGCGCTCGCGTCCGCCGAGTCCCGGTCGGCGTCGACCACCGTCTTCCCGGTCGCCTCCGGCACCACGCGGCGGTCGGCGTCCGCCCACTCGCGGTCGAGCTCAGCGCCTCCGAACAGCCGGTCGAGGAACACCGCGAGCCCGGCGACCTCGGAGTGCGGCTGGTTCGTCACGCCCACGTTGAAGTCGGCGCGCTCGTACAGCGCCCACGGCACCTTCTCGCCGCCGACGACGACGAGGAGGTCGCGCGGCGGCGACGCCTCCCCCACCACCGCTGGCTCGTCGAGGCCGACCGCCTCCCGGACCGCCGCCTCCACGTCCTGGACGCGCTCGCCGTACATCGTCAGGTGGACGACCACGCCCTCGAAGTCGCGGACGATCGCCTTCTGGTCGTCGCGGAGTTCGACCGCGAACGGCCCGCCGAACCGGTCGGTGATGTCGCGGACCGTCTCCGCGGACTGCCCCGCGTTGTCGGGGAGGACCACCCGGTCGGCGCCGAGCGCCCGCGCCGTGAGCCCGACGTGCGTCGTCATGCGGTCGTCGCGCCCCGGCCGGTGGCCGTACCGGAGGACGACGACCTCGCGCGCATCGTTCATGCCACGGGCTGGGCGGGCGAGCGGGGTGTCGCTTTCGATGCGAGCGCGCCGGCGACGAGCCTCGTCGCGCTCGGTCCGATCCGCAGACGTGGATCGAAACGAGGTAAAACGGGTCGAGGTGACCACGTAACTGGAACCTTCTTGTGGGAGGCGGTCGCGGTATGCGCCATGACGAGCGTCAAGGAGTTCCGCGTCGACGAGCCGGCGACCGCCGACGGACTCGGCCGCGGTCGGTTCGTCTTCACGGACGCCTACTCGGTGTTCGACTGGGGGCAGATGCCCGACGCGATTCCGCACAAGGGCGCGAGCCTCTGCGCGATGGGCGCGTTCAACTTCGAGCTGCTGGAGCGCGAGGGGGTCCCGACCCACTACCGAGGGGTCGCGGACCCCGACTCCGGTCGCGTCGTCCCGCTCGACGAGGCGACCGCCCCGCCGACGGAGATGGCCATCGACCTGACGCAGGTGCCCGACCTCCCGTACGAGGGCCCCCACGCCGGCTACGACTACGACGCCTTCCACGCCGCGGGCGGAGAGAACTACCTCGTCCCGCTCGAAGTGGTCTTCCGCAATCGCGTCCCCGTCGGGTCCAGCCTGCGGCGCCGCAGGGAGCCCGCCGACTTCGGCCTCGACGACCTCGCCGGCGCCGACGGCGAGTGGCCGGACGAGCCGGTCGACCTCCCGGAGCCCGTCGTGGAGTTCTCGACGAAGTACGAGCAGCAGGACCGCTACCTGACCCGCGCGCAGGCCGACGAGGTCGCGGGCGTCGCCGACGTCGAGGCCCTCGAATCGCTCGCGCGCGACGTGAACCGCGTCGTCACCGACCGCGCCGAGGCGGCGGGCTTCGTGCACGAGGACGGCAAGATCGAGTGCCTCTCCGTCGACGGCGAGCTGCGCGTCGCCGACGTGGTCGGCACCTTCGACGAGAACCGGTTCTCCTACGGCGGCCGCGGGATCTCGAAGGAGGTCGTCCGCCAGTGGTACAAGGCGAACGACCCAGACTGGGTCGCGGCCGTGAAGGAAGCGAAGGAGTCGGTGGCGGGCCGCGAGACGGACGACTGGCGCGAGCTCTGCGACGAGTCTCCCGACCCACTCCCTCCCGCGGTCGTCGAGGCGGTCTCCGACCTGTACGCGGCCGGGGCGAACGCCTACACCGGCCGCGAGTGGTTCGACGCGCCCGGCGTCGAGGCCGCGCTCGACGCGGCCGAGGGCCTGTAACGTCAGGGGGATCGCCGGGAAGCGGGGGGCGGACCGTCACCATCGATCGGACGCGAGGGAACCTCTTTATCGCCGACGCGCGTGGATGGAGACATGCCCACCGAGGCCGACTTCGGGGAGCGGTTGGAGACCCAGACCGCGGCGTACCTCGACCGGATCGACGACTGCGTCGTCCTCCTGCCGCGCGTCCTCGACGAGTACGCCGACGAGGGTGCCTACCGGGACACTGTCGACGAGATAGCCGCCGTCGAAAGCGAGTGCGACGACCTCGTCCGCGACGTTCGGGCGCTCATCACGGATGCGGGGCCGGACGACATCGGACTGTTGAACACGCGGATCAACTTCAACGAGTCCGCCCTGCTCGACTTCTACAACGAGCTGGACGTGGTCGCGAACCACACCGAACGGATCGCTCAGGAGGTGGCGATGATGCGCCCCGACGCGAGCGTCGAGCCGTTCGCCGACATGCGCGAGATGGCGGACCGGATCGCCGAGATGGTCGCGGTCCTCGGCGACGTGGTCGAGGGGTTCGTCAGGGGGCTCACGCGCGCCGACGGAACGGAGACGTTGGCCGACGGAATCGAGGCGATCCGCGGCTTGGAAAGCGAGTGCGACGACCTCCGTAACGACGCGATCGAGACCGCGTTCGCCGACGAGACGATCGATCAGCCCCTCGTCTACCGCGGGCTCGCGATCCTGCTGGACGAACTCGCCAACGCCGTCGAGGACCTCACCGATCGGATCGTCGTTATCGCGAGCAAGGAGCCGGGAATCGTGGCCGAGTCGGCGTCGGACGCGGACGGGAACTGAATACCTCCCGTCACCGCCGCGCCCAGTCGAGCATGCGTCCGTAGAAGGGGTCGGAGGCGAGCGCGTCCGCGTCGCCGACGATCGTCAGCTGCTTTTTCGCCCGAGTGAGGGCCACGTTGACGCGGCGGTGGTCCTCGAAGATGGGCCCGTCCAGGTCGCCGGTCGCGACGAAGGAGACGAGGATGACTTCCTTCGAGGAGCCCTGGAAGCGGTCGACGGTGTCGACCGTCACGTCGGCCCGGCGACCGATCTCGGCGACCTGCGCGCGGAACGGCGCGATCACGCCGACGTCGTCGGGGTCGACGCCGGCGGCGACGTAGGCGTCGACGACCGCGGCGACGCGCTCGGCCTCGCGGACGTTCCGGTTGCCGTCGCGCTCGCCGTCCGGGTCGACGAACCCCACGCCGCCGGTCAGGTCGGGCGCGAGCGCGTCGGGGTCGACGCCGAGGTCCGCGAGCGTCTGCCCGGCGACCTCGGGCGTGGCGGGCCGGAGCGCGCCGTCGTAGAACTCCGCGGAGGCGAACGCCTGGATGCGCTGGCTCATCCGGTACTGGCGGTCGAGCATGACGCTCGCGTCCGGGTACGTCTCGATGAGGCGCTGGAAGAGGGAGGTCTTGAGGTCGTTCTCCGCGCGGACGACCGGCGGGAGTTGCTCGTGGTCGCCGACGAGGACGAACCGGTCCGCGAGGGTGATCGCGGCGTGGGTGCCCGGCTCCGTGAGCTGGGAGGCCTCGTCGACGAGCGCCACGTCGAACTCGCACTCGCGCATGACCCGGGAGCCGCAGGCCGCGGTGGTGGCGGCGACGACCGGGGCGTCCCGCAGCTCTGCCGCCTTCGCGTTCGGCTCGCCGCGCTGGACCAGCCGCACGTCCTGCATGTCGCCCCGGACCCCCGTCTCCGTGCCCACCCTGAGCACGTCGTCGAACCCCTGGTCGCGGAGCGCCGCCAGCGCGTTGTCGACCGCGCGGTTCGTGAACGCGGAGAGCAGCACGCGGTTCCCCTCCGCGACGAGGGCGCGTATCGTCCGCGCGATGGTGTACGTCTTCCCGGTGCCCGGCGGGCCGTGGATCAGCGCCAGGTCCTCGGCGTCGACCGCGAGCTCGACCGCCTCGTTCTGGGCCGCGTTGTTGCCGATGTACGCGTCGGGCGCGTCCGGGTCGTCGGTCCCGGGGCTGCCCGGCGGCCGTTCGCTCGGCTCCCGGAACCCGGGCTCGCGGCGGCCGAACAGCACGTCCTTGCGTTCCGGGTCGCCCTTCAGGACCGCGTCGTGGAGCGCGGTGAGCGACCGGTCGACGGAGATCTCGGAGGGGTAGACATCGAGCCGGCGCAGCTCGACCGGTTCGTCCGTCTCGACGACGACCTCGTCTTTCCCGAGTTCGGTGATGCGGCCGAGCTCCGCGTGGCCGGAGACGGGGTCGCCGTCGCTCGCGAGCGCCACGTCGCCCTCGCGGAGCTTCGAGACGGCGTCGCCGGGCTTCCGGGCGCGGAGCGCCCAGCGGGCGTCGTCGATCTCCGTCCGCGCGACCGGTTCGAGGCCGATCAGCGCGCGGTCGTCCGCGGCGCGTTCTTCGGGGCTCTGCTCCCACAGCTTCCGGTACTCCGCGTGGGTCTCGCGGCGCTCCTCCGCTAAGGCGACGTAGAAGCGGTCGAAGTAGTCGCGCTCCGCGTCGGGGACCGGCGTCCCGATCTGCCCCGCCTTCGACTCCTGGTCGAGCCGGCCGGAGACCACCATACAGGCGTCCTGCTCGAAGCAGTAGCTGCACGTCGCGTCCGCCTCGTACCCCGTCGGCACCGTCGGGCGCTCGCCGGGGTCGTTGAGCGCGCGCCACTCCATCGCGGCGAGGGCGTTGCGCTCGCGCACGACGAACTCAAGGAAGCCGCGCCCGACCGTGAACTCCTTGGCGGGCGCGAGGTCGCCCGACGCCTCGCTGCGGTCGAGGGCGGTGTTCTTCGTGTACAGCAGCGTCCCGATGTCCGGGTCGACACCCCGCTCGTCGAGCATGAGCGCGTAGCAGGCCGCCTGGACCTTGTCGTGGAAGCGCGGCTCCCGCTTGGTGTTCTTCCCCGTCTTCAGCTCGACGGGCGTGCCGCGCCGGAGCGCGTCCGCCCGCCCCTTCAGCCCGAAGGTGGGCGAGATGAGGCTGAACTCCGAGCGCCACGTGTCGTCGTCGGAGAGCGTCCCCTGCGCGAGCCACCCCTCGATCGCGGCGGCGTTGCGGCGCACCTCCTCTTCGACCTCCTCGGTCTCGTAGCCGAGGAGGCCGAGTTCGAGCCCCGCCTCCGCGACGCGGTCCTCGACGGACGCCTCCAGCTCCACCCCGCGGAGCAGGTCGCCGAACACCTCGTGGACGATGGTCCCCTTGACCACCGGGTAGTTGAGCGGGATCCCGGAGAGCTTGTTCAGGTAGTACATCCGCGGGCACTGGACCCACGACCGGATCCCCGTCACGTCGACGAGGAAGTCGGGCTGGAGGACGACCCACGACTCGCCGGTCGTGGCGTACCCCGTCTCGCCGCGGTACTCGTCCTCCTCCGCGTCGGTGACGAGCAGCTCCATCCCCGGCTCCGCGTGCTCGGCCGTCTCCGTCCACTTCCCCCACAGCGTCACGTCGACCGGGTCGCCCGCGCCGCGGTCGGGCCGGACCCGCACCTCGCGGAGGTCGCGCTCGCCGTGCGACGTCGACACCGTCCGCGCCTCCCCGACGGAGACGATCGGCCCCCGAACGTTCACGTCCCCGCTCGGCGGCGGCACCGAAAAACGCTGTCGGTGAGCGCGGTCGTCGCGGCCGGCGCTCCTCTGCTCGCCGTCGCCCCCGCGTTCGCCCCGCACCGACACGCTCTTGCGCTCGCGACCCCCACGCATCCACCAGCATGCGCGTACGAGACTGGGACGACATCCTCGCGGACGTCGCGAGCGACTCGACCGACCCCGACGGCTGGCGCGCGGTCGCCGGCACCCGCCGCGGCGGCCTCGGCGAGGACCTCTACTTCGGCCACCCGAGCGTCGGCCTCTACCACCTGAAGACGTACGCCAAGAACCCCCGCGACCTCCGCGGCGTCGGCGCGCAGGTCGCCCGCAGCGTCGACGACGAGCTCGACCCGCTCCTCCCGGACGCCGACAGCGACGGGCGGTTCGCCGTTCGGTCGGCCCCGGAGGACGAGGAGCACGCCGAGGAGATGGCGACCCGGCTCACGGAGACGCTGCGGGTCCACGCGGAGGCGCCGACCGACCCCGACCACCTCTTCGAGGACGTGATGGAGGCCGTCGAGTCGCCCGCGTTCGGCCCGATGGAGTACGAGTTCGACGGCCGCCCGGACGAGCTCGACGAGCTCTCCGACACCTTCGAGCAGGCCGAGGAGCTGCTCACCAGCGAGCTCGACGACCTGATCGAAGACGACGACGTGGACCGCGGGTTCCACTGACGGGAGCGACCGCTCGGTCCGCGCGGACCGAGCCTGCCGACCACCGCCGCATCGGTTTTGTCGCTCCGCGGTCAACGTCTGGTATGGGACTCAAAGAAGACACCGCGAACGGCGTAATCTCGCTCGGCATCGGCGTCATCGTCACCTGGCTCACCGCCGGCGACGGCGACCACAGCACGGCTGACCTCCTCGTCGCGGTCGCGATCAGCTCGTTCCTCTCGGGCTTCTTCACGAGCTACTTCGCGAAGTGACGCGCGGAGCGGCGAGGGGGAGCCGGAACCGTCGCCCTCAGATCGCCGTCACCTACGCCCTCAGATCGCCGTCACCCACGCCCGGTACTCGGCGTCGAGCTCGTACACCTCGCGGAACGCGCGCTCGACGAACCCCGCGACGCGGTTCGCGTCCGAGCGCGCGGTGACGACGGCGTTCGTCCCCTCGGCCTCCTCGGGGCTGACGAGCTCGTCGATCCGGAACTCGGGGAACTCCGAGAGCAGGTCCTTCAGGCGCTCTAGCTCCTCGTCGGTACAGTCCATGATGAGCTCGGTCCCCACGAGCTGGATCCACGGCGGCACCTCGCCGCCCTCGGTGTCGTCGCTGGCGGGGTCGACGTCGACGGTCATCACGTCGCCGGAGCGCGCGCGGTGCGCGGCCGCGGCGTCGGCGAACAGCCTCAGCCGCTCGTCCTCGCCCGCGGCGTCGAATCTGGTCATACCCACGCTCGGCCGCGACGGGGCTTAAAAATCCGCACTCCGCGGCCGCGGGAGACTCCGCCCGTCCCCGGTCACTCTCGCTCCGTCTCCGCCAGCACGTCCTCGACGGTCGACAGCGTCCGCTCGGCCTCGGCGAGCCGCGCCTCGGCCTCCCCCTCCTCGATCAGCGCCAGGTCCTCGTCGTCGAGTTCGTGTCGAACCTCGGCCGCGCGGCGGAGCCGCTCGTACTCGTCGCTCCGCGCCAGCTCCCGGACGGAGCGCAGGGTCGCGACCGCCTCGTCGTCCGCGATCCGTCCGACGAGCGGGACCAGCTCGTCGATCTCGTAGGCCAGCTCGTCGCCGGACTTCGGCGGCCAGTCGAGCGTCAGCGGCTCGCCGTCGAGCCGTTCTAGGTACGTCCGGTGGACCGCGACCGCGGTGCGGAGCGCGCCCGGGTCGTCGACGTAGTGCTCCAGCTTGGAGTTCGTGTAGTCGGCGTACTCCAGCAGCGTCGCGGGCGGCTCCTCGCCGGCCGCGTGCGTCTCGACGTACTCCGCGAGGTCCGTCGGCGGCACGTCGACGTCGACGAAGGGCGTCCCGTCGGCGCGGTCGAGGAAGTCGAACACCTCGCGGGCCGACGCCGACTTGAAGAACTCCTCGAACGCCGCCCGGACCGCCTCGTCGTACGCCTCGATCGGCTCGCGGACGCGGTCGAGGTCCGCGTCGAGGTCGGCGTCGGCCATCTCGGCGACCTCGCGGAGCCCGTCGAGCCGCGCGTCGAGGCGCTTGCGGGCCTCGCGGGCCGCCTTCCGGGCCGCCCGGTAGTCGTCGACCGCGTCGTCGTACGCCTCGAGGAGGTCGACGAACTCCCCGGCCGGCTCCAGCGCCTCGCGGGCGGCCGCGAAGTCCTCCTCGGAGAGCCGGCGCTTGTCGACCGCCTCGTCGGCGGCGTCGAACGCCGCCGCGGCCGGGAGGTCGTCGTCGACGTCGACCGCGTCGTCGAACTCGCCGCGGAACCGGACGTACGACTCGAAGTCGCCGGAGCCGACCGCGTCCTCCTCGAACCGGTCGAGGATCCGGTGCGCGTGCCGGTACGCGTCGGCCGCCGCCTCGACGCGCTCGCGGCCGTAACCGTCGATCCGCGACTCGATCCGACGCAGTTCGTCGTAGCGCTCGCGGAGGCGCGCGGCCGCCTCGCCCGCCTCGGCGACCGGGTCGTCCCCCTCGCCCTCGGCCCGTCCCGCGGTCCCGCCGGCGCTCTCGGACATCGGTCAGTACACCTCGTCCGGGTCGAAGACGCGCTCGCCGACGTGCTCGCCGTCTATCGTCCGGTGGAAGCACGACCGGTGGCCGGTGTGGCAGGCGCCGCCCGCCTGGTCAACGAGGTACAGCAGGGCGTCCGCGTCGCAGTCGACCCGGACCTCCCGGACCGACTGGGTGTGGCCGGAGGTGGCTCCCTTGTGCCACAGCTCCTCGCGGGACCGGGAGTAGTAGTGGGCCTCGCCGGTCTCGCGGGTGCGCGCCAGCGCCTCGGGCGAGACGTACGCGAGCATCAGCACCTCGCCGGAGTCGGCGTCCTGGGCGACCGCCGGCACCAGCCCGTCCTCGCCGAAGTCGACGTCGATCGGCTCGGCCTCCGCGTCGGCGTCACTCATGTCCGTCCGGAGGCGTGGCGCTCGAATAGTCCTTGTGCCTGCGGTCACCGCGCGGAGGCCGTCGTCCGGCGGTCGGGGCGCTATCTCCGCCGCAGCACGAGCGCGTCGCCGTCGGCGTACGCGTCCGGCCGCCGCTCGATGACCTCGAAGCCGAGCGAGTCGTACAGCGCGAGCGCGGCGTCGTTGTCCGGGTGCGCCTGGAGCGTCACCGGCCCGTCGGCGTCCGCTATCGCCGCCCGCAGGAGCCCGCGGGCGCGCCCCTCCCGGCGGAACCCGGGCGCGACGACGAGCTCGGCGAGGTGGACGCCGGGCCGGTTCGGCGCGTCGACCGGGAGCAGGTAGCCGACGACGCGCCCGTCCGCGACGGTCACCCGGGCGGCGCCGACCGCCAGCCCGTACTCCAGCAGGTCCGGGCTCGGCTGCCGAAGGTGCGACTGGAGCTCGCGGATCCGGTCGGCGTCCGCGGTCCGCCCCGGCCGAACCCTCGGGTCCGGGCCGTCGCGGTCGCCGTCGTCGGCAGCGGCCGCGTCGTCGCCGCCGCGCTCGTCTCGGTCGGGGCCGGCGGCGTTCTCGCCCGCCATCTCACGCGACCCCCCAGAGCGCGACGGCGACGGCCGCGCCGGCCAGCGTCGCGAGGAAGTTCACGGTCTGGTTCCCGATCCGGTCGCCCTCTATCAGGGCGCCGAGGAGGCTGTCGACGGTCATGCCGGCGACGCCCGCCGCGACGACCGCGCCGCCCGCCGCGACCCCGCCCGGGGTCACCGGGTCGAGGACCGGCGCCCCGGCGGCGGCGAGGAGGCCGACGAGCAGCGCGCCGGCGAGGCCCGCCAGCTCGCCCTGCCAGGTGATCGCGCCGTCGGTGCCGGGCTCGACGCGGCGGAGCGTCGTCACCAGCCGCGGGCCGTCGAAGAGGCCGCCGATCTCAGAGGAGAGCGTGTCGGCCATCGCGGTCGCCGTCGCGCCCGCGAAGGCGAAGCCGAGCGGCGCGGCCGGGACAGCGAGGTGCGGCGCGGCCGCGTAGCCCACCACCGCCGCGAGCGCGACCGCGGAGTTCGCCAGCACGTTGCCGGTGCCGCGGGCGCCCTCGTTCTCCTGAGCGACGCCCCGGGCGGCCTTCTCGTCGAACCGGTACTTCGAGGCGAGGCCGCCGATAGCGTAGAAGGCCATCAGCGTCGCGAACCATCCCACGCCGCCGAGGACGGCCGCGAGCAACGCCGAGACGACGCCGGTGAGCATCCCCGCCACCGAGGCGGTGCCGATGGCGAACGAGACGTAGCCGAGCGCGCCGGTCACCGGGAGGGCGACGAGGATGAGCGCGACGCCGACGGTCGGCTCCAGCGCGAGGAACCCCCACGTCACGAACGCGACGAGGATCGTCGTGATGTGTGCGTCGCGGGAGAACACGAGCGACCGGACCAGCGCCGCCGTGAGCGCGGCCGCCGCCGCGAGGAAGACGAGGAGGGGGACCGTCGCGCCGTCGACGGGGGCGCCGGTCTGGAGCCGCACCCCCGCCTGCCCGACGAGGGCGGCGGCCGTTCCGGCGACGACGTAGCCGGCGACGAGCGGGAACTCGTCGGTCGTCCGCCGTGAGACGACCGTCCGTCCGAGGCGGCCGACGCCGACCGCGAGCGTCGCGGCCGCGAACGCCTCGTACGGCAGCGGGGCGCGCGGCAGCGACGCGAACAGCGCGAGGCCCGCGCCGGCGAGCGCGAAGGAGACGAGCCCGTAGAGCCGCTCCGCCTCGCGGTCGCCGGGCAGCGCGAGCGTCTCGAACCACTCGCCGTCGCGGACGCCGAAGAAGGCCGCGCCGGCGACGGCGAAGAAGGGGACGGCGGCGGCGGTGTCGAGCGCCGGTGCGAGGACCGCAATGGCGGCCACCGCGGCGAAGATACTCGCGCGTCGGAGCCTCCGTATCACACCATCGGCTACCCCCGACGACCACTTAACGGTCCCGACAGCCGTCGGGCGGTCGCTCGGCGCCGCCTCCCGCCCGACGCCGCGCTCAGTACCGGTACTCGTTGAACTGGACCGCGTGTCCCTCCAGCACGCGGACGGACTCCTCGGGGTCCTCCTCGTCGTCGGCGGTCCGGTCCTCGTGTGAGTCAACCACTCCCATATGCGAGCGGTACGCTCGCCGGTACATAACTGTTTCCCACGCGGTGAACGTTATCGCCCTCCGCGACGCGGCGCTCAGCCGAGTACGCGGTCGATCTCTCCGAGGTGGTCGATCACGTGGTCCGGGTCGATGTCCGAGGCCGCGAGGGCGGCCTCGTCGGTGACGCCCGACCGGACGAGGACGGACGTCATCCCGGCGCGCTCGCCGAGCGCGATGTCCGTGTCGAGCCGGTCGCCGACGACGAGACACTCCTCGGGCGGATACGGGAGTCGCTCGCGGACCATCTCGATGGCGGTGTCGGAGGGCTTGCCGAGGACGGCGTCGGGCTCGCGCTCCGCGACGCCCGCTATCGCGTTGATCACGGCCCCGGAGCCGGGCACGTCGCGCTCGGGCGCCGGGATAACCACGTCGGGGTCGGTGCCGATGAACGGGATGTCGCGCTCCAAGGCCCACAGCGCGGTACAGAGGTCGTCGTAGTCGAACTCGCGGTCGATGGAGGCGACTAGGGCGTCGGCGGCCTCGACCGAGTCGGTCGTCGAGAGGCCGGCGGCCGCGAACTGGTCGAGCAGCCCCGACTCGCCGATACAGAGGAGGTCGTCGTCGGCGTGGCGCTCTCGGAGGTACCGCGTGGTCACGCTGCCGGCGGTGAACACCCGGTCGGCGCCCACGTCGTACCCCGCCGCGCCGAGGCGGTCGACGTACGCCGGGGGCGCCTTCGTCGGGTTGTTCGAGACGAACAGCGTCTCGACCCCCGCCTCCCGGAGCCGGCGGTACCCCGTCGGGGCGCCCGGGATCGGATCGTCGCCGCGCACGACCGTGCCGTCGACGTCGACGACGGCGCCGCTGAATTCCATGTCGGGAGTGGGAGCGCCACGGCCGTAGGGGTTGCGCCCGGATCAGCGGTGCCTCCCAGCCACCCGCCGCAGAGATCACGAACTCGGTACCGGTCCCACCTTCGGGATAACGGAAGGGTAAAGCGGCCGCGTTCCATATCGGTGGTCACTGTGACGACGACCCAGGTGACCCTCGTCCAGATCGACAACTACGGGCCGTGGACGACGACGCCGGAGCCCCGTCGCGAGATGGATCTCCAGACGCTCCAGTCGCGGCTCTACGCCGACGTCGCCCAGTTCCTCGGGCACCGCGACGCCTACGTCTTCTTCACTCGCTTCGACAACATGATCGCCGTGACCAACGGGGTCGACGGCGCCGCCCACGCGACGCTCCAGGAGTCGATCGGCAACCGCTACCCGGTCACCGTGAGCCTCGGAACCGCCGTCGCCGAGCGCCCCGTCGACGCGCTCGAGGCGGCGAACCGACGGCTCCAGACCGCGGGCAGCGCCCAGGACGAGAGCCGGACCGAGGTGCTCGCCGGCGAGTACCTCTCGGAGACGAACCGGTCCGACCTCCAGGTCGCGCACTTCGACGTGATCAACGCGACCGGCAAGTACACCGACCGGCTCAACGAGTTCGACACGTTCATCAACATCGAACGGGCGTACGGCTCGCTGATGCGCCACCTCCGCGAGGCGCACGGCGCGCTCTCCTTCTTCGTCGGCGGCGACAACGTCGTCGCGGTCTGCCCCGACCTCCCCGAGTCGGCGTTCTCGTCGGCGGTCGCCCACGTCGAGGACGACGTCGACATCGAGCTCCAGGTCGGCGTGGGCCGGGGGGCCTCCGCTCACGAGGCCGGCTTCGCGGCCAAGCACGCCCTCGAAGACTGCCGGCACGACGGGACGAACGTCGAGCTGTTCGGCGTGCCCGCCGTCAGCGACTGACTGGCTCGCCGGTCGGTCGAGCTCGCCGCCCCTTCGCCGAATCAATTCTGATAATTTCGGTGCGAGGTTTTTATACACCGCTCCGATACCTCCGGATAGCATGTCAGAGGAGATAGTGTTCGTCTGTACGGCGGACGGCTGTGACGAGGGCCCGTGGGAGGGCTCGCACGACGCGATGGCGCACTGCTCCGAGCACCCGGACCACGGGTACACGGGGATGCCGCGGTCCGAGCTCGACCCGAGCCGCGAGGTGATCCCCGCGACCGCGACGCGGGAGCGCGACAACCGCAACCTCCAGCACAAAGGGCACCCGAAGGGTGCGTACGCGCAGAACGACTGACACGTCCCGACGGACGGGCCGCGGTCCCGGCGTCCGTCCCAGACCCTGGCAGCGGCTCCCCGTCGTCGACGCGGCGCGCGAGGAATCGCCTCTCTGACGGACCCTTCTCCTTCCGATTCGGCGCCGTTTATGAGCGCCCCGGACGTACGGGCTCGCATGGTCTCGGAGATATTCGATCCCGACGCGTGGGAGCCCGTCACCGACGAGTTCGACGACATCACCTACCACCACGCCGTCGACGTCCCCGCGGTCCGGATCGCCTTCGACCGCCCCGCGGTCCGCAACGCCTTCCGGCCCGGGACGGTCGACGAGCTGTACGCCGCGCTCGACCACGCCCGCAAGCAGGCCGACGTGGGCACCGTCCTCCTCACCGGGAACGGCCCCTCCGAGAAGGACGGCGGCTGGGCGTTCTGTTCCGGCGGCGACCAGTCCGTCCGGGGCGGCTCCGGCTACGAGTACCGCGACGACGACGAGGCGGGCGACGACGACGACGACCTCGTCCGGGAGGCGCGCGCGGGCCGGCTCCACATCCTCGAAGTCCAGCGGCTGATCCGATTCATGCCGAAGCCCGTGGTCGCGGTCGTCCCCGGCTGGGCGGTCGGCGGGGGCCACTCGCTGCACGTCGTCTGCGACATGACCCTCGCCAGCGCGGAGCACGCGCAGTTCCTCCAGACCGACCCCGACGTGGGATCGTTCGACGGCGGGTTCGGCTCCGCGTACCTCGCGAAGCAGATCGGGCAAAAGAAGGCCCGAGAGGTGTTCTTCCGAGGCAAGACCTACTCCGCCGAGGAGGCCGCGGACATGGGGATGGTCAACGAGGTCGTCCCGCACGAGGAGCTGGAGGACGTGGCCGTAGAGTGGGCCGACGAGATGACCCGGAAGTCGCCGACCGCGATGCGGATGCTGAAGTACGCGTTCAACATGGCCGACGACGGCATGGTCGGCCAGCAGGTGTTCGCGGGCGAGGCGACGCGGCTCGCCTATATGACCGAAGAGGCGCAGGAGGGCCGCGACGCCTTCCTGGAGGGCCGCGAGCCGCAGTTCCGCGACTACCCCTGGCACTACTGACGAATGGACAGAGACGCGGCCGCTCGCGCGATGACCCTCGGGGCGGCCGCCCCAGTCACCTACAAGTACCCCGCCGCGGTACCGCTACCCATGCTGGTCGAGGAAGTGATGACGACGGACCTCGTGACCTGTGACGTCGGCGCCACGGTCCGGGACGCCACGGAGTCGATGCTCCGCAACCGGATCGGCAGCGTCGTCGTCACGGACGGCGGGACGCCCGCCGGGATCCTCACCGAAAGCGACGTCCTCCACGCCGGGTACGTCACCGACGACCCCCTGTCTTCGATCCCGGTTCGGGAGGCCGCGAGCGCCCCGCTCGTCACCGTTCGGCCGAGCGCGACCCTCCGGAGCGCGACCGAGCGCATGCGCTCGGAGGGCGTCAAGAAGCTCGTCGTCGTCGACGGCGTGACGCCCGAGGGGATCGTCACCACGCAGGACATCGTCGACAACTACGCCGGGATCCGCCGGGAGGTCCGCGACCTCGCGACGGACGCGACCGGGTGGTCGGAGCGGTCCGACCGGCTCCGCGACTGAGGACCGCCGGTTAGGTGCCCTCAGTCGTCGTCGCCGACGATCCCCTCCGCGACCGCCATGTCCTCGACCGCGGGGTCGTCCTCCGACGCGCGGAGGACGAACCGCTTGCGGATCAGGTCGGCGACGTAGATGGCCGTCCCGGCGATGATCAGCGTGTCGCCGAGGAGCCGCGCCCAGAACAGCGTCTGGACGATGTCGCGCTCGTAGAAGCCGAGGCTGCGGGCCGCGGCGTAGCTCTCGGTGAACGCGACGTCGAGCTGGAGGAAGCCGACGGGCAGCACGGAGACGAACACCATCAGCGCGAGCCCGACGTTCCAGCACCAGAACGACGCGCGGAGCCACGAGGCGTCCCAGCGGTCGGGGTCGATCGACAGCTGGAGCATGTACGTCACCATGCCGAGCGCGAGGAACCCGAACGCGCCGAACATCGCGGCGTGCGCGTGCCCGACCGTGAGGTAGGTGCCGTGCTCGTAGTAGTTGATCAGCGGGAGGTTGATGAAGAAGCCGAGGACGCCGGCCCCGACGAAGTTCCAGACCCCGCTGGCGACGATGAACATGAACGGCAGTTTGTACGGGAAGCCGGTCTCGCTCATCGCGCGGTACTGCCCGATGGCCTCGTAGAGGATGAAGATCAAAGGCAGCAGCTCCAGCGTCGAGAAGACGCTGCCGATCGGCACCCAGTAGTCGGGCATTCCGATCCACCAGTAGTGGTGCGAGACGCCGATGACGCCGGTGCCCATCACCAAGAGCGCCTGGAGCATGACCGCCTTCTCCGCGCTGCGGCGCGATAGCAGGTTCATCGAGACGAGGGTGAGCCCGATGATGGCGACGATGAAGAACTCGAAGGCCCCCTCGACCCACATGTGGACGACCCACCAGCGCCAGAACTCCGTGACGGCGATGTTGGTCGACGGCGTGAACATGAAGCCGGCGACGAACAGCAGGGTGATCGACCCGCCCGCGTAGAGGATCATGTGCGCGAGCCCGTAGATCGGCTCGCGGTCTAAGAGCGGCTTGAGTCCGCGGATCGCGAGGACCGCCCAGAGGACGAACCCGGCGAGCAGGCCGACCTGCCACACCTTCCCGACCTCGAGGTATTCGAGCCCCTCGTTGCCGAGCAGCCACCAGAGTTCGCCCGGGAGGTAGCCGTTCGCGCCGAGCCAGATGCCGCCCATGCCGCCGACCACGACGACGACGAGCGCGCCGAGCAGGACGCTCACGTACGTCCCCTGTCGCTTCGGCTCGTGGCCGGTGAGCAGCGGCGGGAGGAACAGCCCGGCGCCGAGCCACGTCGACGCGATCCATAAGATTCCGAGGTCGATGTGCCACGTCTTCGCGATGGAGAAGGGGAGCAACTGGAGGATGTGGACCCCGAAGATCCGTTCGATCCCGAAGAAGCCGGCCCGCTCGATGTAGAAGTGCGCGAGCAGGCCGCCCAGGAGTACCTGCGCGAGGAACAGCCCCGCCGCGATGGGGATGAACCGGAGGGCGGCGCGCTGGCTCGGGAAGACGCTCACGTCGCCCGGCTCGGGGACCGAGATCCCCTCCGCGGTCGGCTCCGGCAGCTTCACCGACTTGTACAGCAGGATCGCCGCGCCCGCGGCGCCGACGAGCAGCACCATGGCGATGACGCTCCAGATCATCGCCGACCCGGTGGCGTCGTTGCCGGCGCCGGGCGCGTACGGCCACTCGTTGGTGTACGAGTGGTCGGCGTTCGGGCGGTCGGTGTGCGAGAACCACGCGGTCCACAGCGCGAAGTCGGCGAAGTCCTCCGCCCCCTCCGCGGACTCGATCATCCCGACGGGGACGCCGCGGTCGTGGTCGCCCTCGTGATAGCGCTCGACGTACGTCTCGCGCACCCGCTCGTGGGCGTACAGCTCCGCCGCGGAGTACTCCACCACGTCGCCGCCGTCGTGCGACGCGTCCAGTTCCTCGCGCACGAGCGCGTCGACCCGCGACCGCTCCCCGGCATCGAGCGACTCGTACGCCGCGCCGTACTCGGCGTCGGCGTAGTATTCGCGCATGTACTCCGTCTTCAACTCCAGCGTCTCGGCGGTGTAGTCCTCGCCGTAGTACGCCCCGTTGCCGAGGATCGACCCGTGGTTCATCAGCCCGTACTGCTGGAACGCCGCCTTGCCGTCCTGGACCTCGGCCGCCGTGACGACCGTCTCGCCGTCGGGCCCGACGACCTCGTCGGGTATCGGCGGCGCCTCCTGGTACGCGAACCACGCCCCGGCGCCCATCACGGCGAGGTTCAACAGGAACGCCGCGACGATCACCTTCGCTATCGTCTTTCTCGTGAGTCGCATGGGCGAGCGTACCGCCGGGACGCCCTATGCGCTTAGCGGCAACATGTTCGGTCGCGTTCCCGACGCCCGAAACCGTCGTAGTCGGTCGGTTTTAGACGTGGTCACCGGCGCATCGCGAAACTCCCGGCCGCGCTCCGCGCGTTCGAGGGGCGCAGCCGGCCGACTCCGCTCGCCGACGGGCCGGACGCCCGCGAACATGTTCGCGACCCGTCTTACACGGCCTTGCGGCGTATCGTCGAGTATGTCCCAGACCACCGAGACGGCGGAGTCGCCCCCGGCCGACGCGGACGCGAGCGGCGCGGACGGGGCGACGGCGACGGCGACCGAGGCGGAGACGACCGTCACCGTGCGGTGTACCGGCCACGTGCGCACCGAACTCGACGTGTACGAGTTCGAGTACACCTTCGCGGGCGACACGCTCCGCGCGCTCTTAGACGAGCTGTTCGAGGAGTACCCCCAGCTTCAGGACATGCTGATCGCCGAGACGGAGGAGGACGCGACCCACAGCGGCTGGGCGCCCGCGCCCGACGAACTCCCCGGCACGTGGACGAAGAACCCGGTCGGCGAGCAGACGACGACCTACGCCCGGATCCTCGTCAACGGCCACTTCAACGAGAACGAGAACGGCTTCGACACGAAGTTGGAGGAGGGCGACCGCGTCGCTCTGGTGTACCCGTTCATGTTCTGCTGTTAGCTCGCCGCCCCGGCCGCCGTCGGTGCGCTTTTTGGGCCGCCGCCGGTATCCGGACCTATGTACGCGGCCCTCTACCGACTCGGAATCGGTGCGTACCTGCTGTGGCTCCTGTTGACCGTCCTGCTAATTCTCGGGCGGTACACCCCGGTGCCGTCGTTTCAGGTCGTTCACCTCGGCGTCGTCGTCGGCGCCGCCGTCCTGACGCTGATCGGCGCCGCCCGACTGCTTCGGAAGGGGTACGGCCGCGCGACGCGACTGCTCAACGAGCGGTCGTGAGTCGGCGTCGCGCTCTCGCCGCAGGAGCGCGGGGGACGGGATTCGAACCACGGTCGCTCCCGTTCGCTCGCCGCGGCGCGGCTCGCTCACCTCCCGCTCCCTGGTTCGAATCTCTTCCTAATCAGACACCTGCGGCTCGCGGAGTGCTCGCCGCAGGAGTGCGGGGGAAAGGATTCGAACCACGGTCGCTCCCGTTCGCTCGCCGCGGCGCGGCTCGCTCACCTCTCGCTCCCTAGTTCGAATCTCTTCTGCTCCTAGTGCTGTCGCTCACGTATTGTTCGCGACAGCATGCGGGGGAAGGGATTCGAACCCTCGAACCTCTACAGGAGCGGATCTTAAGTCCGCCGCTTTTGGCCAGGCTCAGCCACCCCCGCGCGGGTCCCGCTATCCGCGGCGAGGTGAAACCCCTTTCGGAAGTCCTACCAGTCGACCGACAGCGTCCCGTCGCCGTGCGGGTCCGGCGCGATCTCCTCGTCGGTGCGGCGGTCGACGACGTGGATCACGCCCGCGTCCTTCTTCGCGGGACACGCCTCGGCCGCGCGGACGTTCTCTTCGAGGTCCTCCTCGCCGATGTAGTACGCCTCGGGCTTCGCCATCCCGCTCACCACGTCCATGACCCAGTTGTCCGCGACCTCGGCGCACTTGCCCGCCCCGAAACACTTGTTCGCCTCGAAGACGATCTTGTACGGCTTCTCGTCGATCGGCGGTCCCTCGCCGCCGATGTCGCTGGCGCGGAGCACCTCGTCGCCGCCGTCGGTCTCGGCCTCGTCGCTCATGTCGCTCCTTCGGCGGTCGCGGGCCTTTCGTCTGTCGGTCGTTCCCGCTCGTTCGGATCGAGGCGACGGGCGTCAGCCGTCCGTGTGCTCCGCGAGCAGGCGCTCGGTGTGCTCGAGCGAGTCGGCCAGCTCCCACCGGACCTTCGCGGCGTCGCCGTACGCCAGCGCCTCCTTCAGCTCGTCGCGGAGGACGCCGGTGCCGAACCCGACCGTGTCGCCGTCGGCGTCGCCGAACTCGTACAGCGCGTAGCGGCTCGGCGCGCTCCCGACGGTCGAGCGGTCGAGGTCGCGCCAGGGCTTCGCGAGGCTCACGGCGTCGCCCTCGCTCCCGTCACCGGTGCGCGTCGAGGCCGTCCTCGGGGCCCGCGACGATCTCGTAGCTCCCCTCTGTCCAGCCGTCCTCGACGAAGACGAACACGCGCCCGCCGGCGATCTCGGGGTCGGCGACGACCTCGTTGCGCTGGCCCTCGCGACCGACGATCACGCCGGGGAACACCTCGTCACGCTCGCCGTCCTCAACGATGACGCGGCCGACGCCGGACTCCTCCAATATCTCGTCGTCGGTCTTGTAGTCGTTGACGTACGTCATCACGCCCTCCGTCTCCGTGGGGTCGGTGACGAGGACGTGGGTCTCCTTGCCGGGGCCGGCGGTCACCGACCCCTCGGCGGACTCGGGGACGCCCCGGTAGAGGGTCGTTCGGCCGTCGAGGTACTCGACGACGACGCCCTCCTCGCGGAGGTCGACGCCGATCGAGGTCGGCGGCACGTCGCTGCGTGATGGCGCGGACATACGCGACGCTCGGAGTGCCGGCCTCAAAAGGGACGCGCTCGGGCCTCGCGCCGACGCGCGCCCGTCGACGAACCGCCCCGAACGCCGCGCGGTGGGGCGGCCTCAGCCGCGAGAATCGGCGTACCACATTTAAGTTCCTGCCGCGGGGAGTGCGTGGCATGCAACGGACGCGACGGGCGCTTCTCGGGGTCGGCGTCGCCCTCGCCGGGACCGCCGGGTGTCTCGGCGTCGAGGGCGTCCAGTACCCCGACGCCGCCGCGGGCGACGGGGGCGACCCCGTCGGCGACCCGCCCGAAGACGGCCCTCCCGACGACCCGCCCGAGCAGACCGACGGCGGCCCGCCGGACGCCAACGCCGCGCTGGCGACGGCGACGCGCGCGGTCGTCGACGACGCGGTGTGGTTCGCGACCGAGTACCCGGCGGCGGTCGCGACCTACCGCGACGCGATAGCCGACGCGGTCGCGACGGTCCGCTCGGTCCGCGCGACCGTCGACGAGGAGGCGGCGATCGCGACCGAACAAGTCGACGCGGTCGCGGCCGCGGGCGAGACCGCCGCCGACCGCGCGGCCGCGGCGCTCGAACCCCACTTCTCGCCCGGCCCGCGGATCCGCGCCCGCGTCGACCGCCACGTCGCGGTCCTGCGGGAGTTCGCCCCGCGCAACGACGTCGACCGCGCGCTGGAGGAGCTCGACCGCATGCGCCGCGACCTCGCGAGCGTCGGGACCTCCATCTACGTCGAGGAGGAGTTCTCTCGGGACCCGATCTACAACCGGCTGTTCCGCCGACTGCTGGCGCCGCTCCCGCCCGAGGACCCCGAGCGCGGCCGCGTCACGGGCGGCACGCTCGTCGAGCTCGCTGTCGCGAGCCGCGACTTCTCGACGTACGCGCACCGACCCTACGACCGCGACGGGGTCGACCGCGACCGGATCCCGCGCATCTACGGCGACGCGTTCGACTCCGAGCGGCAGCGGGAGCTCCGCGCTCGTCTCGGCCCGATCCCCCAGCCGGAGGACCGCGTCGAGGAGCTGTTCGTCGCGTACGCGCGGCGGCCGCCGCTGGGGACCCGCCGCCGGGAGGCGTTCGAGGGGTGGCCCCGCGAACTCGACGGCGTCCCGGTCCACGTCCAGCGCTACCCGGACGCCGAGACCGCCGAGGCGCGGCTCTCGACGGCCCTCGACGAGGGGGCGACAGAGGGCCGCGCGCCGGTCGATCCCGAGGCGACGCTCGCCGGGTCCGACTTCAGCGGGAACGCGTCCGCGGACGGAAACGCCACCGAGAGCGGAAACGCCTCCGACGCGGACGGCGAGACCGACGACGGCCCGACGGCCTGGCACCGCTTCTACCACCGCGAGGCGGAGGGCGAGCGGTACGGCTTCGACGAGCATGCCGGCGTCCAGTACGGCTACCTCGTCCGGGCGGGCGAGTTCCTGCTCGCGACCGGCTTCTCGGGCGACGCGTGGGAGGAGCGGACCGGGTGGCACGGTCGCCTGCGGCACGGGTGGGTGACCGGCGCGTGAACGCGAAACAGATCGGTCTCGTCGCCGCCGTGTTCGGCCTGGTCGGCGTCGGCGTCGGCATCGTCGGCGCGGCCGCGACGGGCTGGGCGGAGGCGGCGCTCGCGACCGCCGCGACCGGCGAGACGGCGCGGTTCGGCCCCGTGTTCGTCGCGCAGTCCTACCTCGCCGCGACCGCGACCGTCCTCGTTTCCGCCGTCCCGCTGGCCGGCGTCCTCGGCGTCCTCATCGGGTCCCGCGCCCGCGGCGTCGGCTCCGCGGCGACGACCTGCGGGCTCGGGACGGGCCTCGGTGCGCTGGCGTACGGGCTGATCGCGGTCACGGTGATCGTGGTCTCGCAGGGCGACGCCGCCGCACAGGCGCACGGCCTCGTCGACGCCGTCGTCCCGACGCTCGCGACCGCGTTCGTCGCCGGCGCCGTCGGCGCGTCGACCGGCGTCCTCGGGACGGTGATGCGATGACCGCCGACTTCGGTCGGCCCGGCTCCGGCGACGACGGCCGGCCGGACAGACCGATCCGACGCGCGTCGCGGCGAGGCGTCCTCGCGGTCGGCGCCGCCGGACTCCTGGCCGGCTGCCTCGTCACGTCGGAGGAGGAGGGCTCGGACGCCCGGCAGACGGGCGACGGTGCGAACGGGAGCGACGCAGACGGCGACGGGGACGAAAGCGGGTCCGGCGGCGACGCTGGAAGCGACGGGGACGCGTCCGAAGACGCGTCGACCCCGGACGAGGTCGGTCCCGACGGCTCCGGGCTCGTCGTGACCGACGCGACCGTCCGCGAGGTGACGGAAGGCGGCGGGTGGACCAGAGTTCGGGCCCGCCTGACCGTCCGGAACGCCGGCCGGTTCGAGTACGGGACCGTCGAGTTCCGCGCCGACGCGTACGCCGTCAGACCGGGCACGGACGAGCGCGAGGCGGTCGGCTTCGGCTACGTCACGCGCCGCTTCTCCCCGGACGACCGGTTCGGGGAGGGCCGCTCGCGGTCGTTCGACGTGACGATCCGCTTCGAGAGCGACGAGACGCCGGTCCGTCCCGAGCGCGACCGGTACGCCGTCGACGCGGCGGTGCGGCGCGCGGAGCCGCTCTGACGCGACCCCGATCGTGGCCGCTGTTTCCGGTCCGCTCTCGGCAGAGAGACTCGCCGTGATCGCTACCTCTTTGTCCGCGGTCGCGAGCCGTGAACCCATGGAGGGACAGGCGGCGGCGCTCGGCGCCGGGACCGTGTTGAACGCGCTCGCGACCGGCACGGGCGCGGCGTTCGGCCTCGACGTCGAGACGCGCGCGACGGTCGAGCTGGACCCCGCGGCCGACGGCGTGGAGGGCGAGATAGCCGAGGACGCCGCCGCCGACACCGACCTGATCGAGCGCTGCGTCGCGCTCGCGACCGACCGCTGGGGCGACGGCGAGGGCGGCCGCGTCCGGACCGACAGCGACGTGCCGCTGGCGGCGGGTCTAAAGAGCTCCAGCGCGGCCGCCAACGCGGCCGTCCTCGCGACCTGCGACGCGCTCGGGCTCGCGGTCGGCGACGATCCGGACGACCCCGCGGTCGACGTCACCCGCCTCGCGGCCTGCCGGCTCGGCGTGCGCGCGGCCCGCGAGGCCGGCGTCACGGTCACGGGCGCGTTCGATGACGCGACCGCGTCGATGCTCGGCGGCGTCACCGTTACCGACAACGGCGCCGACGAGCTGCGCCGTCGCGAGGCGGTCGACTGGGACGCCCTCGTCTGGACCCCGCCCGAGCGGGCCTACTCGGCCGACGCCGACGTGGCGCGCTGCGAGGCCGTCGCGCCGATGGCGGACCTCGTCGCCGACCTCGCGCTCGACGGCCGGTACGGCGAGGCGATGACGGTGAACGGGCTGGCGTTCTCGGCCGCACTCGGCTTCGACGCCGACCCCGCGGTCGAGGCGATGCCCCACGCGACCGCGGTGTCGCTGTCGGGGACCGGCCCGAGCGTCGTCGCCGTCGCGGCCCCCGACGACCCCGAGACCGACCTCGACGCGGTCGCCGACGCTTGGGGCGACCGCCCCGGAACGCTGCGACGATCGGCGACCAGAAACGACGGCGCGGCCGTCGAGTGACCACACCACTACCCCACTACCAATGAGCGACACACCCAACGCGGAGGACCGGAGCCTCGACGAACTGCGACACGAGATCGAGGACATCGACCGCGAGATAGTCGAGCTGATCGCCCGCCGGACGTACGTCGCCGACACCGTGGCGGCCGTGAAGGAGGAGCGCGACCTGCCGACGACCGACGAGGGGCAGGAGGAGCGGGTGATGGAGCGCGCCGGCGAGAACGCCGAGCGCTTCGACGTGGACGCCAACCTGGTGAAGGCCATCTTCCGGCTACTGATCGAGTTGAACAAAGTTGAACAAAGAGAGAGTCGGTGAGGCCGAATACACGCACCTCAGGCGCTCTAACTTCTAATTAGTCATCTGAAGTTCGGTTCTGAGGCGTTCTTCGCGTTCGATCAGAGTCGGTGAGCAGCCGGAAGACCGGATACTGATCCGTATCGCATACGTTCCAATAACACTCCGTTCAGTCTCGATAAGACGAACACCGCGAAGCTATCGGTCAGTTCTTACTGCGTCTCGACCCAAAGACACAATATTCTGTGTACGCATAGTTTCCTGTATGCCGAGTATCACCGTCAACGTCGATGACGATCTGAAAGACCGAATGGAGCAACATCCAGAGATCAACTGGAGCGAGGTCACCCGACAGGCTATTCAGGACAAGATCGAGACGCTCGACGTGATGGACGAACTCACGTCCGGGAGTGAACTCACCGAGAGCGATGTCGCGGAGATCGCCAATAAAATCAACGCGAGCGCACGCGACCGCGTGGAAGAGGAATCGGAGTAGCCTCGACGAATGAAGCTGGTCGTCGATGCCAACGTCGTCATCTCCGCACTCATCGCTGACTCGAAAACCCGTGAACATATTGTCACACTCGAACCCGACCTACTGACACCCGAATTCGTCTACGACGAGATCGAGAACTACACAGAGTTGATCGTCCAGAAGTCCGGCATGAGTCCAGAGCGAGTCGCCCAGTTTATCGACCTCCTGTTTCAGTACATAGAGGTCGTTCCCGCCCAAGAGTTCTATCCGCACATCGAAGAGGCCGAAGCAGCGATCGGTGAAACAGATCCCGACGACGTGCTATATGTCGCGTGCGCCCTGGCAGAGGACGCGGCAGTCTGGAGTGATGATACTGATTTCGACGAACAGACTCACGTCGAGACGTATTCGACGAGCGACGTGATCGACTCGTTCGACACACGTTAGCCGATCGGAACGCCCTAAAACAGCGGAGACCTATTTATATACGACACCAATACACACCCTCTGTATTCCGATTTCTGTGGTATTGGGCGCGTGATTAGACACTATTTTCACGAGAATCTATCATGAATTTCAGCCACCTGAACAAAGTTGAACAAAGAGAGAGCCGGTAGCTCAGTCGAGGCCGAGACTCAGCTGTAACGCCTCGTCGACTTCAGCCATCGTAGGTCCGTCGAGTGAACCGACGACCGAGTGAACCCGTTCCGGAACCGAGACGGTTCGAAGCTGGTCGAGCCGGACTGACGAATTCTTTTCGAGCGGTGACCCGTCCGCCTCGACGAACACCTCGAACGGATAGTCGCGGTAGGTCCCCGTGACGGGCGCGACAATGGTCGTACTGGAGTTCCGGTTTCCGATATCGTTTTGAACGACCACGGCCGGGCGCGTCTTCTTCATCCCCTGTCCCTCGGCGGGGTCGAGTCGAACGATTACCACATCGCCCCGTCGCACGTCCGTGCCGTCACTCATCGAGGCGTTCCCACGCTTCGTCGGACGTTTCGCTCCACTCCGCGGCGAGCGCCTCCGCGCTCTCGGAGGCCTCCCGATAGGCGGCTGCCAGCTCGTCGTCGTCCGGCTTGTCGGACTCGACCTCGACGACGGCGACGGTGACGCGCTTGTTCGCGTACTCGGTGCCGAGGTAGACTCGACCCCGGTCGTCCGTCTCCTTCGTTTTGAGGTCTCTCGCGTCGACTTTCATCGACGAATGGTACGGACCCACCGCTGATATGTGTTGCCCACTATTACCCACGAATTTCCCCGTAGCGGGTATAGGTGTATTATGGATTTCAGCTACCTGAGCGAGGCGGAGCGGCGGGAGAATCGGGAAGCGGCTCGGCGTGTCGGACCGGTGTCGGGGTTAGTCGTCGCCGAACGCGCGCGTGAGCGTCCTGACGCCGACGAACCGGGGGACGCGCTCGCAGTACTCGTCGTAGGCGTCCCCGTAGACCTCGCGGAGCCAGGCTTCCTCGGCGAGCACCTGGAGCACGGTGACGACGGCGAATTCGACGGTCAACACACCGACGAGCGGGGAGTTCGCGAGGACGGCGTACGTCGCGAACAGAAGGACGTAGCCGACGTTCTGGGGGTTGCGGGTGTACCGATAGAGGCCGTCGGTCCGGAGCTCGTCTTTGCGCCCTTCGGTCGCCTCCTCCCCGAGGTCGACGGCGGACCTGCCGAGAACCCCGAACGCGACCAGCGCGCCGACGGCGCCGACGCCGAGGTGCCACGGGGCCGCGAGCGGGCCGGCGTTCCAGTTGAGGACGCCAGTCGCGAACACCGCGGGCAACAGCGGGCGGCTGAACGCGAGGTAGACCCGGCGCTTCCGGTCGTCGTCGCCCGCGGGCCAGAGCCGACGCTCGGGCGCGAGCAGGGAGGCGACCATCAGCGCCGACAGCCCGAGGAGGCAGCCCGCCGCGGCGGCGAACGCGACGAGTACGAGCATCGAGTCTAATTGACGAACCGACAGGTATCAAATCCACGGTCCGGCCGGTTCCGCGCTGGAGGCCCGGAAACTCCGAAGTCAATCGCCGTCCCGGATCATCATCACCTTCACGCGGCGAACGGCGTCGAAGTCGCGCAGCCGGTACGTCAGTTCCCGGACGCGGGCGGCGTCGCCGCGGCAGAACAGGGACTCGAGACACCACTCTCCTTGGTGCGTGTGACTCGTGTTGAGGATGACGTCCTGGTACTCGTGTTGGACGCCGTGGAGCTCCCGGATCACCTCGTGGTGACGGTAGTCGAAGCCGAGGAGCGCGACGACCTCGCCCGCCGTGTCTTCGAGCCGCGCGTGCGACTCGACGTACTCCCGCATCGCCTCCCGGACCGCCCGCGACCGGTTCTCGATCCCTTCGTCCCGCCACGTCCGGTCGAACTCCTCGATCAACCCCTCGGGGACGTTGAAACTCGTTCGCATCACCTCGTCGTCGGGCCCGCGGGCACAAGAGGGTCGGTATGCCGGTCCGCTTACTGATACGCCTGGATCCCGGTGAGGTCCTCGCCGAGGATCAGGGTGTGGATGTCGTGGGTGCCCTCGTAGGTGTACACCGTCTCCATGTTCGCCATGTGGCGCATCGGCGAGTAGTCGGCTGTGATCCCGTTGCCGCCGAGCATCTCCCGGGCGATCCGCGACTGGTCGCGGGCCATCCGAACGTTGTTACGCTTGGCCATCGAGACGTGCTGCGGCCGCATCTCGCCGGCCTCCTTGAGGTCCGCGAGCCGGTGAGCGAGCAGCTGGGCGAGCGTGATCTGCGTCGCCATCTCCGCGAGCTTCTCCTGTTGCATCTGGAAGCCGCCGATCGGCTTCCCGAACTGCTCGCGGTCGGTGGCGTACTCGCGCGCGACCTCGAAGCAGTCCCGCGCGGCGCCGACCGCGCCCCACGCGATGCCGTAGCGGGCCTGCGTCAGACACGACAGCGGGCCCTTCATGCCCTCAACGCCGGGGAGGCGGTTCTCGGCCGGGACGCGGACGTTCTGGAGGCTGATCTCGCCCGTGATCGACGCCCGGAGGCTGAGCTTCTCGTCGATCTCGTTCGTCGTGACGCCGTCGCGGTCGGTCTCGACGAGGAAGCCGCGGACCGGCGTCCCCTCCTCGCCGTGGTCCTTCGCCCACACGACCGCGACGTCGGCGATCGGGGAGTTCGTGATCCACGTCTTCGAGCCGTTCAGGACGTACCCGTCGCCGTCCGGTTCGGCCATCGTCTCCATCGCGGAGGGGTTCGACCCGTGCTCCGGCTCCGTGAGCCCGAAGCAGCCGACCGCGTCGCCGGTGCCGAGCCGCGGGAGCCACTCCTCCTTCTGCTCGTCGCTGCCGAAGGCGTGGATCGGGTACATCACCAGCGCCCCCTGGACGCTCGCCATCGAGCGGAGCCCGGAGTCGCACGCCTCGAGTTCGCGCATCAGCAGGCCGTACGCCGTCTCGCTGACGCCCGGCAGGCCGTACCCGTCGAGGTTCGGCGCGTAAAAGCCCATCTCGCCCATCTTCGGGATCAGTTCCGTGGGGAACGTGCCCTCGATCCAGTGGTCTCCCATGTCCGGGACCTCCCCCTCGACGAACGACCGCGCGGAGTCGACGAGCAGCCGCTCTTCCTCTGACAGCGTCGACTCCATGTCGAAGTAATCAAGCATACGATCGCTTGCGATCCCACGGATAAATAAGTATAGTTGTGTCCGCTCAGCGACCAAAACCGCCGATTTCGCCGTCGAGTGAGCCGGCCGCGACGCCGAAACCGCCGCCGGGCGGAGCCCCCGGAAGCGGGCCGGCGATCACCCGGGACCCCAGTCGGCGAGCGCCCCCTCGCGGCGCCTCAGTCCCAGCCGTCCGTCCCGTCGAGCAGGTGCTCCTCGACGACGGCCTCGTCGAGCTCGATCCCGAGCCCGGGCCCCTCCGGCACCGCGATGCGGCCGTCCTCGATCAGCGGCTCGTCGCGCGCCAGTAGGTCGTCCCACCAGTCGACCTCCAGCGCGTGGTACTCCAGCAGGTCGAAGTTCGGCGTGGCGGCGCCGAGGTGGACGCAGGCCATCGTCCCGACCGGGCTACAGACGTTGTGCGGGGACAGCGGCACGTAGTTCTCCTCGGCGCGGTCGGCGATCCGCATCGTCTCCGTGAGCCCGCCGACGGTCGTCGGGTCGGGGGTAACGATGTCGACGCCGTGGTCGTAGATCAGGTCCGACAGCTCGAACACGCGGAAGCGGTTCTCGCCGGTCGCGACCGGCGTCCGCGTCGCCTTCGTCACCTCCTTTTGCGCCTCCATGTTCTCGGGCGGGACGAGGTCTTCGAGCCACATCAGGTCGAACTCCTCCAACTCGTGGGCGAGCCGCTTCGCGCTCTCGACGGAGTAGTCCCAGTGGCAGTCGAACGCGAGGTCGACGTCGTACCCGATCTCGTCGCGCACGGCCGCGACGATCTCCTTTTTCTCCCGGATCGCCGCGTTCGTCAGGCGCCCGTTGTACGGGTCGTTCTCGTTGTCCGCGGGGAGGTCGAGGTCGAACTTCAGCGCGGAGAAGCCCATGTCGGTGACGCGCGCGGCCTCGGCGGCGTACGCCTCGGGCGAGTACGCCTCCGCGTCGGCGTAGGCGGTCGCGCCGTCCTCGACCGCGTACGCCTCGCCGGCGTGGCAGTCGCAGTAGAGCCGAACCTCGTCGCGGTACTTCGAGCCGAGCAGCTGGTAGACCGGGAGCCCGAGGATCTTCCCGGCGGCGTCCAGGAGCGCGATCTCGATGCCCGACGCCGCGGTGACGACCTTCCCGGTCGTACCGCCGTGGCCCGACATCTCCTGGAAGATGTACCGCACGAGCCGCCCCGCGTCGAGCGGATTCTCGCCGACGAGGAACCGGTTCGTGTAGTCGACGAGCTCCGGGATCCCGCCGCCGCGGTACGCCTCACCGATCCCGGTGACGCCGGCGTCGGTCTCGACTTTGATCAGGTTCCACTCGAAGTTCCCCTCGACGACGCAGGCGTCGAGGCCGGTGATCCGTACGTCTCGGTCCGGGTCGCGGGTGTCGATCTGGTCTGAGTAGTCTCGCATGTGTGGTGGTGGTAGCGGTCTCGAACGCGGGGCGGCGGAAGCTCGCTGGCGCCTCGGGGTCGGCCGTCCGCACGTGTGCTGCGGCGTCACACGGCTACAAGTAGAACGCTGTATCGGCAATGCTCTCGGTCGAGACGGCCCGGGCGGAACCGGATACCGTCCCGGGCGATCCGGCGGCGATCCGCCACCGGCAGCTTTTGTATCGGCGCCGCGAGGGGCCCCGTATGGAGTTCCCCGAGCGAGCCGACGTCGACGGACTCATCGACCCGCAGCCGCTTCCGGAGTTCGCGCGGGTGCGGTACGAGCCGCGGACGGAGCGCCTCGACGACCCCGTCGGGGCCGCGCGCGAGTCGCTCGGCGCGCTCGACCTCGACGGTCTCTCCGCGGGCGCGACCGTGGCGGTCGGGGTGGGCAGCCGCGGGATCGACCGCATCGACGAGGTCGCGGCGGGGGTCGTCGACCGCCTCGACGAGCGGGGCTTCGACCCGGTCGTCGTGCCCGCGATGGGCAGTCACGGCGGCGCGACGCCCGAGGGACAGCGCGAGGTGCTGGCGGCGCTCGGCGTCACCGAGGAGTCCGTCGGCGCGCCGATCGACGCGCGCATGGCGGCGGCGGAGCTGGCGACCGTGTCCGTCGGCGACGCCGAGACGCCGGTGTACTTCGCCGAGGCGGCGCTCGAAGCGGACGCGGCCCTGGTGGTGAACCGCGTGAAGGCCCACACCAATTTCACCGGGCCGATCGAGAGCGGGCTCGCGAAGATGACTGTCGTCGGGCTCGGCAAGCAGCGCGGCGCGAAGACGTTCCACTCGACGGCGATCGCCGAGGGGTACGTCGAGACGCTGGCGGCGGCGCTCGACGTCATCGAGGAGGAGACTCCGATCGTCGGCGGCGTCGCCCTCGTCGAGAACTTCGAGGAGGAGATCGGCCACGTCGAGGGCGTCCCGGCGGGCTCGTTCCTTGACCGCGAGCCGGCGCTGCTGGAGCGCGCCTACGAGGAGATGCCGACGCTGCCGGTCGACGACGTCGACCTCCTGGTCGTCGACGAGATCGGCAAGGAGATCTCGGGCGCCGGCATGGACACGAACGTCATCGGTCGGTACCGCGTCCTCAACGCGCCCGACCCCGAGACGCCCGACATCGACCTCATCTACGTCCGGGGACTCACCGAGGCGACGAAGGGGAACGGCAACGGGATCGGGCTGGCGGACCTCACCCGGCGGGCCGCGGTCGACCAGCTGGACCTGACGAAGTCGTACGCGAACGCGCTCACGAGCGGCTCGCTCGCGAAGTCGAAGCTCCCCGTGGTCGCGCCCGACGACGAGTTCGCGCTCCGGACCGCGGCGGCCGCGCTGGGGGCGTACGACCCGGAGAGCGCCCGGATCGTGTGGATCCGGAACACGCAGGAGCTCGGCGAGTTCCGCGTCTCCGACGCCCTGATCGAGGACCTCCCCGAAGCCGCGGTCGTGACCGGCCGCGAGACGGTGACGTTCGACGCGGGGACGGCGGGATTCGAGCCGGCGAGCGACGGCGACGCGGACCCGTAGCGCTCGCGTCGACCGGTCGAACCCGCCGCGTCGCCGCCTGAGACCGCCCGGTTGCCTGTAGGCAAACGTTTTCACGCCGTACTCGGGATCGGTGAGACATGGACCTACAGATCGACGGCAACGCGGCGCTCGTCACCGCATCGTCCAGCGGGCTCGGCAAGGCATCGGCGAAGGCGCTCGCACGCGAGGGCGTCGACGTCGTCATCAACGGCCGCGACGAGGGGCGGCTGGGGGACGCGAAAGCCGAGGTCGAGGCCGTCGCGACCGGCGAGGTCGTCGCCCACTCGGCGGACCTGACCGACGCCGACGAGGTCGCGGCGCTCGTGGAAGCGACCGTCGACGAGTTCGGCACGATCGACCACCTCGTGACGAGCGCCGGCGGCCCGCCCTCCGGCGCGTTCCTCGACACCGACGACGAGGACTGGCAGCACGCCTACGACCTGCTCGTGATGAGCGTCGTCCGACTGGCGCGGGAGTCGTATCCGTACCTCAAGGAGGGCGACGGCGGCACTATCGTCAACGTGACCTCCCGCAGCGTCAAGGAGGCCATCGACAGCCTCGTGCTGTCGAACTCCGTGCGGATGAGCGTCATCGGTCTGGAGAAGACGCTCTCGAAGGAGTTCGCCCCGGAGGTACGCGCGAACGCGGTCCTGCCGGGCCCCCACGAGACGAGCCGAATCCGGGACCTCGTCGAGGCCGCCGTCGAGCGCGGCGACTACGACTCCTACGAGGAGGGGCTCGACGACTGGGCACAGAACCCGCTCGAACGCATCGGCGACCCGATGGAGCTCGGCAACACCGTCGCCTTCCTCTCGTCGCCGAAGTCGGGGTACGTCAACGGCACCGCCCTCCCGATCGACGGCGGCTCCACCGGAGCGAACCTATGAAGCCGGTGGCGTTCGACGAGGCGGAGACGTACGAGCCCGACGAGGGCTGGCGCCGCGTCTCGATGGCGGGCAGCGACCGGTTCTCCTTCGAGTGGTTCGAGAAGCCGCCGGGCCACAGCTCCCCGATGCACGACCACGAGAACGAGCAGGTGTGCCTCTGCCTGGAGGGCGAGCTCACTGTCGTCTCCGAGGACGACGAGGTCACGCTTCAGAAGAACGACTCGGTCCTCTTAGAGGCCAACGAGCCCCACAGGGTCGAGAACACCGGCGACGAGCGCGCGGTCGGCCTCGACGTGTTCGCGCCCGGGCGCTCGTTCGACTTCTGGACGGACCGGGAGGAGTGAGATGAACGGAGCCACCCCGCGATGAAGTACCTCGCGCGCACGGCGACCGGCGAGCCGCTGCTCGGCGACGACGAGGGGTACGTCCCGCTCGACGCCGTCGAGCCCGACCTGAGGAGTGTCCGCGACGCGCTTCCCCGGGCGGCCGCGGGCGACCTGGGAGACCCGGCCGACGCGCCGGCGGACCCCGTCCCGGCAGCGGACGTGTCGTTCGGCGCGCCCCTGGAGTCGTTCGGGAAGCTCTGGGGGGTCGGCCTGAACTACGAGGCGCACGCCGGGGACCTCGACGAGCAGCGCCCCGACGAGCCGGCGAGCTTCATGAAGCCGCGGTCGGTCTTGGCGGGCCCCGGCGGCCCGATCCGGCTGCCCCCGGAGTCGCAGAGCGAGCGGGTGACCGCCGAGGCCGAACTGGCGGTCGTGATGGGGCGGACGTGTCGGAACGTCGCCGAGGGCGACGTCGACGACGTGATCGCGGGCTTCCTCCCCGTGATCGACATGACCGCCGAGGACGTGCTCCGGCGGAACCCGCGCTTCCTCACGCGGGCGAAGAGCTACGACACGTTCCTCGTCCCCGGCGCCGCGCTCGCGGTGCCCGACGGCCCGGTCGACCTCGACGGGCTCTCCGTGCGGACGGAGGTCAACGGGGAGGTGCGGGCCGAAAACGAGGTCCGGAACATGCTGTTCCCGCCGGCGGAGATCGTCTCGTTCCACTCCGACGTGATGACGCTGGAGCCCGGCGACCTGTTCAGCACCGGGACGCCCGGCGCGGCGCCCATCGACCCCGGCGACGAGGTGCGGGCGGTCGTCGAGTCCGTCGGGTCCGTCACCGCGCCGGTGACGCGGTAGGCCGGCGAGCCGGCGGCTACTTTTATTACCTGCATTCGGGTAGTGGCGGATATGTACCGAGTACTGCTACCGGTCGGCGGAGAGACCGAACACGCGCCGGCCGCCGCGGACGCGGTCGCGTCGCTTCCGAACGCCGCCGAGGAGGTCGAGGCGGTGCTGCTCAACGTCTACGAGGGGTTCGAGGTCAGCGGCGAGGGCGGCCGCGTCGACTCCGAGGACGTGTGGAACGAGGAGAACTTCCCCGAGGCCGTCGCGGCCGTCGAGGCGCGCTTGGAGGCGGCCGAGGTGGCGACGTCGAAGCGGCGCGAGCACGGCGAGCCCGCGGAGACGATCATCGAGGTCGCCGAGGAACTCGACATCGACAACATCACGATGAGCGGGCGTCGGCGGAGCCCGACCGGCAAGATGCTGTTCGGGAGCACGACGCAGTCGGTGCTGCTCGCGGCCGACCGACCGGTGACGGTCATCCTCGACGAGTAACCGGCGCCGGCACCGGGGTCCCGACCAGTGATCGGATCCGATGTCGCCGGCCTCGAATGGTAACCTGTTCCGGTGACGTGTTTGCTGACGACCATTATAATGAATATTCATTTGAGTTGAACTGAAATAAACAGACACATTGTTAATGATCGACTGGGAGTACTCGGTTGAGTATGTCCGAGAACTCAATCGATCGGCGGAAGTTCCTGTACGGTACCGGCGCGGTAGGCATCACCGGACTCGCCGGCTGTTCCGGCGGCGGGGACGGCGGCGACGGGGGAGACGGCTCCGACGGCGGCGACGGGGGCGACGGCGGCAGCCAGGACCTCTCGCTGCGCGTCGGCACGTCGGCCGGCGGGACGCAGGACGTCGGCCTCGCGGTCGAGCGCGCGGTGAGCCAGGAGAGCGACACGCTGAGCTACTCGACCATCGAGAGCCCGGGATACATCGGGACGATCCGCCGGATGGCGAACAACCAGTTCAACGCCGGCATCACCGACAACAACTCGCTGTCGAAGGCGCTCAGCGAGACGGGCGCGTTCGCGGAACAGCCCGTCGAGCGCATCCCGCAGTACGGCTTCTACGCGTTCCCGTACAGCATCTACGTCATCGCCCGCGACGGCACGGGGATCGAGACGTTCGACGACCTGGCCGGCGCGAACGTCTATCCGGCCGAGCCGGGGTACTCGACGCGCGCGACGACGCTCGACGTCTGGTCGCAGGACCCGACGGCCGACGTCTTCGACCAGATGAACATCCAGAACATGGGCGTCGACTCCGCGCCCGGGGCGATGGAGGAGGGGACCATCGACGCCAGCATCGCGTACGGGACGCCCGGCGTGCGGTACACCGGCTTCGTCCAGGAGATCGCCTCCCGGGTCGACATCCACTACGTCGAGCCGACCGACGCGCTCATTGAGTCCGCCGAGTCGTACGACGGGGCCGGCACCGGCACCACGAGCTACGACGACTGGTCCATCGCGGGCACCGACATCGGCACGGACGAGGTGTTCCACTGGAACCTGGAGGTGAACTACACGTTCAACCCCGAGGCGAACCCCGACGCCGTCTACGAGCTGTGCCGCGTCGTCGACGAGCACAACGACACCGTCAACGAGGGCGAGGCGCAGTTCAACGACTTCGAGTCGACCGCCGACATGCTCGCCTCCGCCCGCGAGAACATCCCGGTCCACCGCGGCGCCGTCCAGTACTACCGGGACAACGACGCCTGGGACGACAGCCTGACCGAAGGCGAAAGCCCCTAATCGGTCGGTAACCGGGCTTTCGCTCCGTTCGCCGCGGTGTACCGATCAGTAATTTAAAATCATCAAATACGCAACCGACAACTCAGACACCAACTATGACACTATCACTCACGTCCGGGCGACCGACCATCCGCTCCGCGGTACATCCGCGCCAATGAGTACGGAAACGGCCTCGGCGGACTCCGAGTCCGGACTCCTTCGGGGGCTCGACATCACCGTCACGGGGGCGGCGCTGCTGTTCTGGGCCGGCGTCCTCTACTGGGCGCAGACGCAGGCGATCTCGCAGGTGCGGTTCGCGACCGCGTTCGTCGGCGGCATCCTGACCGTGTACGCGCTCAACGAGACGCGGCTCGCCATCTCGGACGGCGACTGGATCGACGGCGCCGTGCTGATCCCCGCGTCGCTCGCGCTGATGACCGCGTCGGCGTTCTTCGCGATCAACTTCCAGGACGTGTACCTCCAGCGGCAGGGGTACGCGCTCGAACACGAGTACATGCTCGCGCGGCTGGTGATCCTCTCGCTGATGTACCTCACGTGGCGCGAGTTCGGCAACGTGTTCCTCGGGCTCGTCTTCGCCGTGTTCGGGTACGCGATGTTCGGGAACCTCGTGCCCGGCGTGTTGGGCCACGCGGGGATGAACCAGGCGACGCTGCTCCAGGCGACGGTCACCGACCTGTACGGGTTCTACGGGAGCCTCACGCAGATCACGGCCTCGTGGATCGCGCCGTTCCTGCTGTACGCCGGGCTGCTGTTCGCGTACGGCGCGTTCGACCTGATCCTGCGCGTCGCCATCGTGGCCGCGAAGTACATCGAGTCCGGGATCGCCCAGACCGCCGTGCTCTCCTCGGCGGTCATCGGCTCCATCAACGGATCGTACACCGCCAACGCCGCGATGACGGGGTCGTTCACCATCCCGACGATGCAGGAGGCCGGGATGAAGGGCCACCGGGCGGCGGGCATCGAGGCGGTCGCCTCCACCTCCGGCCAGGTGCTGCCGCCCGTGATGGGGGCGTCCGCGTTCGTGATGGCCTCGTACCTCGGCGTCCCGTACCTCGACATCGTCGTCGCCGGCCTCGTCCCGGCCGCCATCTTGGTCGTCTCCATCTCCATCGCGGTCCACTACCTCGCCATCGCGGACTCCAGCAGCCAGGACATGGAGTTCTCCGAGTTCTTCGACGAGACGCTCTCGACCGAGAAGAAGGTGTTCGAGGCGGTCCGGTTCGGCGTCCCGTTCGGGATCCTCATCTACCTGCTCGGCATCGCGCAGTACACCGTGATGACCTCCGCGCTGTACACCGTGGTCGCGATGATGATCACGGGGACGCTCATGCCGCCGCTCCAGCGTGTCGTCGACAGTTCGGGCGTCAGTCCGGTCAGCGAACTCGTCACGCAGGTGAAAAACACCGTTCACGGGATCCGGCGCGGCGCGATCATCCTCGCGCCCATCGCGATCATCCTCGTCGTCATCAGCGGCGTCGTGAACCTCTTCAGCACGACCGGGATCCCGGCGAAGATCGCGCTGCTGCTCATCAACATCTCGGGCGGCGTGCTGCTGTTCGCGGTGCTGCTCGGGATGGGGGTCGCGATCCTGATGGGGGTCGGCATGCCGACCGTGGCCGCCTACGTCATCGTGGCCATCCTCATCGTGCCGACCTTCGTCTCCGACTTCAACGTCCCGGCCATCACCGCCCACTACACGATGTTCTACGCGGCGATCCTCGCGGGGATCACGCCGCCGGTGGCCACCGCGGCGGTGATAGCCGCGGGGATCGCGGAGGCCAACTTCTGGCGGACCTGCGGGGCGGCGATCCGGATCGCCGCGCCGCTTTTCATCCTGCCGGTCGCGTTCGTCTACAACCCGGGTCTGATCTCGATGGACGTCGGGATGAACACGCTGTACGTCGGGCTGCTCGTCCTGCTCGGCGCGGTCACGATCATCTACGGGCTGAACTACCCGTTCAAGATGCGCCCCGGTCGGAAGCTCGGCGCGCGCGCGCTGCTCGCGACGCTCGGCGTGCTGATCATGGTGTACCCGTGGAACGTCGCGAAAATCGCCGGCATCGCGGTCTTCGCGGCCGTGTTCGTCGCGGAGAAGGTGATGATCCGCGGTCTCACGCTGCCGTTCGGCAGGGGGGCGAGCCAATGAGCGACGACGACTCCCCCGAGGCGGTCGCCGAGCAGTCGGCACAGCAGGCCGGCGGGCTCGACGAGATCATTCCGGAGCCGCTGCTGCCGGTGTGGAACCAGGTGGAGAAGGTCCAGGCGTTCCGCCGGACGCACGGCTCGAAGTACGTCGGCGCGCTCGAACTGCTCACCGCCCTCGCGCTCACCGGCGGCTACGTCTGGTGGTTGCTCATCTACCTCGAACTGCTGTGAGGCCGCGGGCGGCCCCCGGCCGCCGCGACTATCCTTCTTCGCTCTCGTTCGACCGCCCGCCGCGATGTTGCCCTTGACCCGTCGACAGTGACTGCCTCCGCTCGTCGAACGGGCGTCCGCCTCGTCCGTGAACCGTCCGCTCGCTCGCACGGACGGGACGATTCCGAGCGTGCGCGAGAAACGGGCGACCGTCGAGCAACGTGAGGGCGAGAATGTTCCGCGAGGAAAACGCCGCGAGCGCGGACCGCGTCAGCGACCGCCGTCGGTCATCGCGATCGGCTCGTCGGCCGTCGCCTCCGCTGCCGCGTCGTCGCTCGACGCGGGGTCGGTCGCGGTGTCGGTGACGCCGAACTCCGTCCAGAGCGTGGCGACGACGACCGCGTACGCGACGAGGTCGTAGTGGACCGCGCCCTCGACGCCGGCGAACGCGACCAGCGTGCTGTACCCGTAGAGGGCGGCGACGCCCCCGACGAACGCAGCCTCGTTGGTGAACCGTCCGTCGCGCGCCGCGGCGACCGCGCGGCGGATCGCGGGCGCGCAAGCGACGAGGAACGCGAGCCCGGACAGCGCGCCGAGGTTGATGAAGAAGTGCGTCGTCATCGCCGAGTCGAGGATCGACTGAAGGTACTGGACAGTCACGGGGTCGTAGAACAGCCACTCCACCCGGGTCGGGTACAGCACCGCGATGTACGGCGTCGCGACCATCAGCCCGAAGAGGACCGCGACCGCCACGCGGGCCGACGCGAACTGCGCGGCCCGCCGCGCCTCGAACGCCTCGTCGCCGGGCGCGACGACGAGCCCGCACTCCGCCAACACCTCGCGGAGCGCCTCGCGCGACACCGACGGGTCGTGGTGGACGCCGACCGTCCCGTTGCGCCGGGTCGCCGAGGCGGCACTGACGCCGTCGACGTCGCGGAGGACCGCCTCCACCAGCCCCTCGCGCCGGTCGGTGTCGATCCCCTCGACGGAGAACGTGTCGTGGTCGTGGTCCGCCGGCACGCGGGCGACCCGCGGGCCCGATACGGCGGCGTCGCCCGCGGGCGCCTCGCCTCCGGGCGGGCCGCGCTCCCCGGCCGCGTCGGGGGCGTCGATTCCGCGTTCGCGGACCACGGCGTCGAGCGGCGTCTCGCCGCCGCGGTGGTCGTCGTCTCGCATGAGAGGTACCTACGGTTACACAAGCATGAAACTTCCCCCGCGGCGGCGGCGCGTTCGGCGGCCGACGCGCCGGCGACGCGCGTCAGGCGTTCACCGATTCGAGGTAGGAGCTCACGATCATCTGCCCCTTCCGGGTGAGCGCGGCCCCGCTCTCGCCGTCGGCGACGAGGTCGGCCTCCCGGAGCGTGTCGAGGATCATCGAGGTCTGGGTGACGTCGCCCGTGACCACGTCGGCGATGTTCGCCTCGCCGCCGGCGGAGTAGATCGACACGAGAATCTCCAGTTGCTCTTCGGTCGGGTCGAACGAGTCGAGGTCCTCCATGGCCTCGTCGTACTCGATCTTGATGTATCGGCCGAGGATGTTGAGCGCCCGCTCGTTCGGGACGGTCGCGATCGACGTGACCGTCTGTCCGTCGGTGACGTGGCGGAAGACGAGCGCCGGGCGCTTCGTGCCCCCGAGGGTGCGGTCGGTCCGCTCGTAGTCGATCACGGCGGAGAGGTCGACGACGAACGGCTCCGGGCAGTCCCTGAACCGTATCTCGCCGGGCGACACCGACACCGAAGCGCGGTGGTCGCCGGCGTCGGTGACGCGCCCGCCGACCTTCGCGGGGTGCCGAACGGTGACGGCGACGTTCCGCAACAGCACCTTGAACAGGAGCCGGGTGAACCGGTCCATGTCCTCGGCCTCGCCCTCCACGAGCGCCGAGCGCCGCGACCCGTCGCGGTCGTACGCGACGGTGACGCTGTCGTTGAAGAACGAGCGCAGGTCGCCCGGGACGCTCCCGACGACGACGTCGAACACCCGCGAGAGCGGGACCGTCTCCTTCCCGTCGTCCGTCGCGAGGACCATTCGCCGCTGGCTCAACAGGACGCGACCCGTCACCGGTTCGTCGGTCCCGAAACTCGCCGCGTGGACGCGGCCGACGAAGTCGGCGACGACGGACTCCTCCATCGGTGTCACCTGAGCGCTGTACGCTATTTATTGTTACTCACCCCGTATCAGTCGTGATAACGAGATGTCACCCGAGCGCCGCGGGCCGCCGGTCGAGCGGGACGGGCCGGGGGATCGGAGCGGCGGGACTCGCCGAACAGGACCGAATTTGTTCGGTCGACGGCGCCCGGTGCCGGGGTGGTCGGCTGGGGAACAGCAAAGCCTAATGACGTGGGCACCAAACCGTCAGGTGATGCCCACAGTAGAATACCTCAACTACGAAGTGCTCGACGACCACGGCTGGTCGATGGACGACGACAACCTCTTCGAGGAGGCCGCCGACGCGGGCCTCGACGAGGAGGACTACGGCACCCTCGAAGTGAACCAGGGCGAGTACATCCTCGAATCGGCCGAGGCGCAGGGCTACGACTGGCCCTTCTCGTGCCGCGCCGGCGCCTGCGCGAACTGCGCGTCCATCGTCAAGGAGGGCGACATCGAGATGGACATGCAGCAGATCCTCTCCGACGAGGAGGTCGAGGAGAAGAACGTCCGCCTCACCTGTATCGGCAGCCCGGCCACCGACGAGGTCAAGATCGTCTACAACGCGAAACACCTCGACTACCTGCAGAACCGCGTCATCTAAACAACAGCGTTCAACGCTCGTTAAACAGACGCGGCCCCTTCCAGGGGTGGCGACAGTTCAGACCAGCCGTTTCCGGCCTGAAATTGCTCTCTACTAACCGTTTTCTCTTGCAGCACTAACTGCGTTCAGAACAGATTCGCGTTTTCCGCTTTCGTTCTGACAACGTGGCTGCAAAATAGTCGTACTGATAGCACGCGGGTCGTGCTGTCAGTAGGTGTGGGGCTCCCACGCTTTCTCTCGCACTCGTACCGATGACTCCTGCTCAGCCACACTCCACCGACGACGCAGCGTTCGTGTTCTCGCTCGTTCCCCTTTGCCCCTCGCTGCACACGAAGGGAAGCGATTCTTGGGAACAGCTATTCGGACAGGTTCTCAACGACATCGTCAACTGTGAACAGACCGAGATCGTCCCGCTCCTCGGCCGCTTCCTCCACTGAGGATGCGAACCCGCTTCGGCTGAACAGTACGTACTCGTAGTTCACGTCGCTGTCAGCTGGTGACCACTCGATTTCGGGTGCCTCCCGTTCGAGCTGAGCGAGAACGTCGTACCCCGTCGGTTGTTGCTGGAACTTCGCTTCCCCGACCAGTAGCGTGTCGCCGTTCGTCGGGGCCACGATATCGATTTCACGGCCGTCGGTGTCCCACCACCGACCTGGGGATTCCGTGAACGTGTACGCGTCCCCGTACTCGTAGAGAACTGCCCGCTGGCAGAGTCGCTCGAACGACGAACTGACGAAGTCCGGAAGATGCGGTTCGACCAGTTCGTCGTACGCGTCTGCTCCGAACACTTCGTACCGAGACGAACGGCCGTGCACGAACCGGAACCAGAACGCGAACAGTTGGTCTCGGATTCGATACCGGCTATTCCGACTCCGGGACGGGTCAACGGTTACTGGGTACTCCTGCTCGATTATCTGGAGTTCCCGCAGGCGGGAGAGGTAGTAACTCGCGCTGTTGGCGTTGATGCCCGCCGCCTGGATGATCTCGTTTCTCTTGTGGTTCCCCTCCGCCATCGCTTTCAGGACGGCGAAATACCGATCGACCTCGTCCAGTTCCCGGTACAGGACGTCCTCGGGCTCCTCGTGGAGGCCGCCATCCCTGAGCAGCAAGGTCTCCGTGATGTTCCCTTGGAGTGACTGCGTATCGTCCATTGCTCGGAGGTACTCCGGTGTCCCCCCGAACACACCGTATGCGATCACCTGTTCGGCTGGCGCGTAGTTCGGGAAGAACTCCATCGCGGCCGCGAACGGGAGCGGACCGATTTCGAGTTTCCCGTTCGGCCGTTTCGATATCCGCCCGTACAGCGGTGAACTCCCGTCGAGTGCGATCCTGTGTATCATCCCGATCGCCGAGCCAGTCAACACGAAGGTCACAGCCGTATCAGCGACTTCGTGGTCCCAGATTCGCTGGACGAGGGAGGGGAGCGCTTCGTTTTCGTCAACGAGATACGGGAACTCGTCGAGGATGACGACTGCGTCCTGCTCAGCAAGGTACGTGAGAACGTTCTCCCAGTCTTTCCGAATCCGATTGACTCCCGGGAACACCGTTGCGGCATCAGCGATGAAGGAGTCGAGTTGTTGCTCCGTCGTCCCGTGTGCAGCCTGATGGTACACCGCGTCGTCACGGTCTTCGATGGATTTGACGACGAGCGCTGTCTTCCCCATCCGCCGACGTCCGTAGACGACGCTCAACTCCGCGGACCCACTCTCGTATAACTCGTGGAGTCTGTCGAGTTCCTGTTCTCGGTTGACGAACGCGGGCATACCTCCACCTTTGACTCACCAGCACATAAAACGCGCGGATAGCGTAGTCTAAACTATCGTAGTTCAAACTACAGTAGTTGAGGCAACAGTAAAGGGAACCGCGTCATCTGACCGGCTCTCACCTGTGGTGACAGGCCGTTCTCACGCGGGGCCGCGCCGCTCGCGGTCCTCGCATCTCCCGCCGCTCCGTCAGCGACGGCGCCGCCGGTCGCGGGCGGCTCCGCCCCGGTGACCGAGCCGCCGCTCTCGCCGCCCGAACCTGTTCGGGCGAATTTCGCGGCCCTGAGAACGCGCGAAACCCCGTTCGGGGGACCGTCCGTACGGGGGGTATGGTCGAGAAGACGGACCGAACCGAAGACGCGAACGGGCCGCGGTCGGCCGACGGTCGCCGGTTCGAGGTGTTCGTCCGCGAGGCGGAGTCGGACCCGATCCGCCACGTCGGCACCGTCGCCGCGCCGACGCCGGACGTCGCTCACGAGGAGGCGAGCAAGCTCTTCGCGTGGTACGCCCGCGACGTGTGGGTGTGTCCGGCCGCGGAGGTGTCCCGGTACTCCGCGGAATCGCTCGCGGTCGACGCGGACGGACCGGACGACGAGGCCGCCGACGCGGACGAACCGCGCGTCTACGAGGAGACCGAGGGGACGCCGACCGCCTCCCGCGCCGGCGCGCCCACGGTCGACGCCGACGAGGAGGGGTCGCGATGATCTCCGTCAGCAAGCTCCTCTGCGGGCTCGACGCCGAGAGCGACGGACTCCGATACGACGCGGCCGACGACTCCGAGGAGTCGCAGATCACGGAGGAGAAACAGCGGCGGCCGGTCGTCGTCTGGAACACCACGAAGCGGTGTAACCTCTACTGCGAGCACTGCTACGCGGGCGCCGACGCCGAGGGCGCCCCGAACGAGCTCTCCACCGCGGAGGGGAAGGCGCTCATCGACGACCTCGCCGAGTTCGGCGTCCCCGTCGTCCTGTTCTCCGGCGGCGAGCCCCTCGTCCGGGAGGACCTGCCCGAGCTGATCGCGTACGCCGACGACAGCGGGATCCGGCCGGTCCTCTCGACGAACGGCACGCTCCTCACCCGTGACCGCGCCCGGGAGCTGAAGGAGGCGGGGCTCAAGTACGCCGGCGTCTCCGTCGACGGGCTCCCCGAGCGCAACGACCGCATCCGCGGCGAGGAGGGCGCGTTCGACGCCGCGGTCCGCGGCATCGAGGCCTGCCTCGACGTGGGGCTCAAGACGGGCCTGCGGTACACGATCACCGAGCACAACGTCGACGACCTCGCGGGCGTCGTCGACCTGCTCGTCGACGTGGGCGTCGACCGCTTCTGCTTCTATCACCTCGACTACGGCGGCCGCGGCGCCGACATCTCCGACGTCGACCTCTCCCCGGAGGCGACTCGGCAGGCCGTCACCGACCTCTGTGACCTCACCCGCGAGTACCACGCGGCCGGCGAGGAGATAGAGACGCTGCTCGTCGGCAACTACGCCGACGCCGGCCACCTCGTCGAGTACGCCGACCGCGAGGTCGGGTCCGACCGCGCCCGCCTGATCTACCGCTACCTCGAACGCAACGGCGGCGACCCGACCGGCGAGCGCGTCGCGGACGTCGACCCCGTCGGCAACGTCCACCTCACGCAGTTCTGGCAGGGGTACTCGCCCGGCAACGTCCGCGACCGCTCGTTCGGCGCGATCTGGTCCGACGAGTCGAACCCGCTCCTCGCCGGCCTCCGCGAGCGCGAGGACCGCCTCGCCGGCCGCTGCGCCGACTGCGCGTACCAGTCGATCTGTCGGGGCGGGTCGCGGCTCCGCGCGCTCTCGGCGCACGGCGACCCGTTCGCCCCCGACCCGAAGTGCTACCTCACCGAGGCCGAGCGCGCCGGCGAGGAGGCGCTCGCCCGGATCGACGCCGCCGACCGATCCGCACCCGCCGACGACTGAGGCGCTCGCCCGGCCGCGCTCACTCCCGTTCCTCGCCCGCGCCCTCGGCGTCTCTCCCCGTCCCGTACTTCGCCGAGAAGCGCTCCGCGGGCACTTCGCCGCGGGCGACGCCGATGGCGTCGCGCACGAGTTCGAGCGTGACGCCGTCTCGGACCGGCTCGACGGCCGGCGGGTCCTCGTCGTCCATGTTCGGACCGAGGGGCCGGCGACGCCTCCGCCTCCCGCTTTACCGGTGTACCGCTTCAAGAGGAACCGCTCACCGCTCGGCGCCGTCGAAGACGTCCGTCACTAGCTTCGCCTGCGCCGTGCGGAGCCGCTGGGAGAGCGCGGACTTGCTGATCGCTAGCTCGTCGGCCAACTCGCTCAGGCGCACGTCGCGGTCGTCGTCGAAGTAGCCGCGGACGACCGCGAGTTCGAGCCCGCGCCGCTGTTTCGGCGTCAGCGAGGAGAGGTCGAAGGTGACCTGTTCGGTCGCGTCCGGTCCCTCCACGACCGCGAGCCGCACGAGCCGCACGCGGTCGACGACCTCCCGGAGCTCCCCGACCAACCGGCGGACCGCGTCGCGGTCGTCGACGTATGTCGTGACGAGGACCGTCCCGTCCTCGACGCGGCGGAAGTGCGGGACGTAGCCGAGCCGCCCGAACGCGTGACAGAGGCAGTCCTCGTCGACTTCGCCGGTCCCGCGGCGGACGTCCCCGTCCGGCGTCGTCACGTCGACCACGCACTCGTCGCCGACCGCGTTGACCGCCACCTCGGCGGCCTCGTCGGCCTCGTCGACGATCGGACAGCCGCGGTCGCCCCTCGGGTCGACGTCGAGGTCGACCCGCAGGCGGCGGTCACCCTCGGCGCCGGCGGCGTCGGACATGTCAGTCGCTACGGACGGCGTCGGTTTCATCTTTCGGCGGATTCCCGGGATCCGGCGCCGCGCCGGTCGGGTGTAAAAATGGTCGGAATCGGGGTCGAGGTCGCGTCGGAGGCGCGGGTCGGTCGCGCCTCAGTCCTCGGACTCGGGGGCGGCCTCCTCGGCGGCCGGCTCGCTCCCGCCGGCCGACTCCTCGTCGCCCTCCTCGGAGCGCGCGGCGACGAGCGCCCCGCTGGCGACGCTGTACATCGGCTCCTCGGCGGAGCGCACGCCGCTGATCGAGAACGGGATGTTCGCGTCCGCGAGGTGGTCGGCGAACAGGTCTTCGAAGCCGTTCGGGCTGGAGGTGCCGCCGGTGACGACGACGGGCACGTCGAGGCCCTCCTCGACGTCCTCCTCGTCGACCTCGCGCGTGATGTTCTCGATGACGTAATCGAGCAGGTTCTCGTAGTAGATGGCGAGCGCGCCCTCGACGCCGCCGACGTCGGTGCGGAAGTCGAGCTCGAAGTCGTCCTCCTTGATGCTCGTCACCTTGTCGACGGGCGTGCCCGTCGCCTGCGCGGTCTGCTCGTCGACCCAGTCGCCCCCGCGGGCGATGGAGAACTTCATCACGGGCACCGCGTAGTAGGCGAGACAGACGTTGGTCATCCCCGCGCCGAAGCTGATCCCGAGGCCGGTGAAGTTGTTGTCGGCCAGCTCGGAGTAGATGACCGCCATCCCCTCGTTGATCGGCTCGGGGTCGTACCCCATGTCGCCGAGCATCGACTCGAGCGTCTTCTCGTGGTACAGCGTCGTGAGCGGCGAGTCGATGGGGTCCGCCGGGCTGGAGTAGAACAGGCGCTCGTTCGGCTTCGAGGGCTCGCCGACCACTTGTTCGGTGATCAGCTTGATCATCGGGATGGCCGAGGCCTCCTCGCTGGAGAGGATGCCGTGTTGCATCGGCCGTCGGGTCTCCTTGTTGAAGATGTTCGCGAAGTTGAGGGCGTCGTCGCCGACGACGTACACCTTGTCGTCCTTGCGGATGTGGAGGACCTCGCTGCGCGAGAGCATCTGCTCGGCCATGTCGCTGTACTCGATCTCGACGAACGAGTTCCGCTGCTGTACGAACACCGTCTCCGCGCCTTCCTGTCGTCCGGAGAGGATGTTCATCGTACCGACGTCTAAGCCCTTGGCCATATTCGGGTATTTCATTTCGGACCTGATAAACGTTCGTGGCGGGTCGATCCGACCTCGCTCCCGGCCGGGCGAACGCCTTCGGGACGGGGGGTCCCCGACGGATCCCGCACCGTTTATTCCTCGCGGGCGGGAGTACGCGGACGACGTGCGAGACACCCTCCGCGGCCTCGTCCAGCTCGCCCGCCTCGGCAACTGCGTCGCGGCCGGAGTGCTCACGGCCACCGGCGCGTTCGTCGCCGGCGCGAGCGGCGCCGCCGTCCCGACCGCGCTCGCGGCCGCGACGACCGTCTTCGCGGTCGCCGCGGGCAACGCGATCAACGACTACTTCGACCGCGAGATAGACGCCGTCAACCGCCCGGACCGTCCGATCCCGCGCGGTGCCGTCCCGCCGCGGCTCGCGCTCGCGACGGCCGCGACCTGGTTCGCCGTCGCCGTCGCGGTCGCGGTCGCGCTCCCCCCGGCGGCAATCGCCATCGCCGCGGTGAACCTCGTCGCTCTGCTCACCTACACGAGCCTGTTCAAGGGGACGCCCGGCCTCGGCAACGCCCTGGTCGCCTACCTCGTCGGCTCGACGTTCCTGTTCGGCGGCGCCGCGGTCGGGAACCCGCGGGCGGTCCTCGTCCTCGCGGCGCTCGCGGGGCTCTCGACGTTCACGCGCGAGGTGATCAAAGACGTCGAGGACGTGGCCGGCGACCGCGAGGAGGGGCTCGCGACGCTCCCCATCGCGGTCGGCGAGCGCACCGCGCTGTGGATCGGCGCGGCCGCGCTCGTCGCCGCCGTCGCCGTCAGCCCCCTGCCGTACCTCTCCGGGACCCTCGGCGCGGCGTACCTCGCGGTCGTCGCGGTCGCCGACGCGGTCATGCTGTACGCCACATACGAGGGGTTCGATGACCCCGCGGCGGCGCAGCGCCGGTTCAAGTACGGCACCTTCCTCGCGGCGGCCGCCTTCGTCGTCGGGCGAGCCGCCGTGGTCGCATGAGGGAGGTCACGCAGTCGTGGTCGCGTGAGACGGGTCGCACGGCCGCTAATAGGAGAGTGGCGCGGCGAAAAAACGGTCTCGCTCGAAGCGATGCTCGACGGCGGACGGTCAGGTGACGGTCACGCGACGTTGAAGCCCTTGTCGCGGAGGAAGTCCTCCACGCGACCCGAGTGGTTCCCCTGGAGCTCGATGGCGCCGTCCTCGACGGTGCCCCCGCAGGCGAACTTCGACTTGAGATCCGACGAGAGGGAGCTCAGATCCACGTCCTTCGGGTCGAATCCTTCGATGACCGTTACCTCCTTACCGTACCTGCGCTCGTCGATGCGGATGCTGATCTGCTGGGACTCCTTCGCGACGTCCTCGCAGACGCAGAGTTCCTGGGGCAGTCCGCACGTCGAGCAGACTTCCGACATTACAGCCCGAATCTACAGGACGCCCGTATTAAATAGTGTCGGGAAGCCCCCCGATCAGCGGACGAACCGCCCGATGAGCGGCAGTCGCTCCAGCGCGAGCCCGCGGACGGCCCGCCGGGCGGCGTCGGCCTCGGACCGCGTCACCGACCCGGCGTAGGCGGCCCGCTCGTACGCGGTCGCGACGGTCTCGACGCGCTCGTCGGCGCCGAGCGCCCGCATCGTCTCGACGTAGCGCCGCGGGGTCTCTCCCGGCCGCCGCTCGCGGTATGGCTCGGCGAGCAGCCGTTCGAGGTCGGCGAACGCCCGCTCGGCGTCCGCGGTCGGGTCGCCGCGCCGCCGCGGGAGCAACGGACCGATCCGCCGGCCCGCGCGGCTCGCGAGGCCGGTCCGCCGGACCCCCGCGACGCCGAGGCCGGCGACGAGCAGCCAGTAGAGCGCGGTCTCCGGGTCGGGGAGCGACCCGAGCGGGCCGCCGTCGCTCCCGCTCGCCTCGGCACCCGTCGCCGGGCCGGTCGCCGTCGACGGCGCGGTCCCCGTCTGGGTCCCGTCGAGCCGCGCGATGGCTCCGGGCCCGAGCGATCCGCCGTCGCTCGCGTTCGCCGTCGCCGAGCCGTTCGTCCCGTTGGCCGACGCCCCCGCGTCGTCGGTCGCCTCCGCGTCGGTCTCGTTCGGCTCGGTCTCCGGCGTCGCGTCCGGGGCGGACGCCTCGGTGTCGACGTTCTCCGCCCCGTCGGCGCGCGCCTCCGCGAGCCGGGTGTCGCGCGCCGCGTCGCGCGGCTCCGAGGGGGTCGGGTCGAACGTCACCCAGCCGTGGTCCGGCACGTAGATAGACACCCACGCGTGGGCGTTCTGTCCGCGGACGACGTACTCGTCGTCACCGACGCGTTCGCCGGGAGTGTAGCCCGTCTCCATCCGCGTGGGGATCCCCTGCGTCCGGAGCATCGCCGCCATCGTCGTCGCGAAGTACACGCAGTAGCCGGCGTCCATCTCGAAGAGGAACGCGTCGGCCACGTCGCCCTCGGGCCGCTCGACGGTCAGCGAGTAGTCGTACTCCGAGCGCAGGTACGCCTCGACCGCGGCCGCCCGCTCGTACGGCGACTCGGCGTCCGCGGCCGCGAGTATCTCCTCGGTCCGCTCGCCGACCCGGTCGGGCGTGCTCTCGGGCAGCTGGGTGTACCGCTCCTCGATCGCCTCGGGGTAGTCGGTGCTGGCGTTCCGGAGCGTCGCGGGGTCGGCGTCGAGGACGCGGCTCGTCACCGTCACGTCCTCGCCCGGTTCGAGCGGCGCCGCGAGCCGGAGGCCGCCGCGTTCGTCGACCTCGACCGCCCCGCCGCCCGAGACCGAGACGGGCTTCCAGGGCGCGGGCAGCGCGCCCGACACCGTTTCCGCGGTGACCGTCACGTCGACCGTCTCCGCCTCTCCCGGCGGCCCCGCCAGCGTGCCGTTCAGCGCGGAGCGCTCGCCGGTCCGCACCCAGCCGTCGCCGGTGTAGGTGTCGTACGCCCCGGTGTGCCAGTTCCGCTCGACGGGGCTCTCGATCGTGTACCGCACCTCGGGGGAGAGCCGCGTGGTGCCGATCACGTCGAGTTCGTCCTCGCCGCTCAGGCTCGACTCCAGCGTCGTCGTGCCGCGGTCGAGGCCCAGCGGCGCCGCCGCGCCCGCCGGGATCACGGTGATCGTCGCGCTCGCGACGACCATGGCGGCGACCACCAGCGCGAACGTGCCCGCGTGGCCGCGGCGCCGGCCCGGCGTCGAGAGCGTCGAGAGGCCGACGGCGAGCGCGAGCCCGACCACGCCGGCGACCGCCGCCCCCGTCTCCGCGTCGCCCGTGAGCACGAGGAAGCCGAGGGTCCCGCCGCCGACGCTCGCGGCCGCGACGTGGCGCCCGCGGCCGGCGAAGTAGCCGACGAGGAACGTCGGTACCGGCGCCACGGCGAGCACCCACACGTCCGCGAGCGCCAGCCGCAGCACGGAGAGCCCCGTCGACAGCGCGAGGAGGTCCAAGGCGACGCTCCGGACCGTGAACAGCGCGCGCTGGCTCGCGGGGATCGCGAGGAAGTACCCCGCGAGCCCCGCGGCGAACAGCACTCCGGCCAGCCACAGCGCCGTTCGCTCGCCGACGGCCCGCGCCAGCGCGACCCCGCCGAGCCCCGCGACCGCGACGACCGCCGCGGTCCGCCCCGTTCCGCCGACGACGTTCGTCACCTCGAAGAACACGGCGAGGTACGCCGCGGCGACGACCGCGACGCCGACGACCGCCGGGTCGGCCAGCCGCCGCTCGTCCCCGGCGGGACCGCCCGAGGCGAGCCGCTCCCGGACGGACGCCCCGCGGCTCACGGCGACGCCACCTCCCGTCCGTCCGGCGCCGCGTCGGCCCGGCCAGCCCCGGCGCCGTCCCCGGTCGCGCGCTCCGCCTCGGCCTCGCGGCGCAGGTCGGCGAAGGACTCGGACCGGTCGCCCGCGCGGAACCGGGCGTCGTCCGCGCCGGCGACGACCGTCACGTCGGCCTCGTCGTCGGCGACCGCGCCCGGGCCGGTCCGCGCCGCCAGCTCCAGTACCTCGCGCCGCCCGCGGCCGCCGGGGGCCGCCGAGACCCGCCCGCCGGGCAGCCGCACGTCGACGGGGACGCCGTCTTCGAGCAGCGCCAGCGCGAGGCTCACGGTCGCCCGCGCGAGCTCGTCGGCCGCGGCCGCGCTCGCGGTGCGGTCGGCGTCCGCGTCGCCGTCGCGGCCCACGCCGCCGAACGGGTCGCCGTCGCGGCCGGCGCGCCCGCCGCCGCTGACCTCCGTCCCGCCCGCGATCGTCACCCGGTTCCGCGCGGTCTCGGCCGCGAACTCCTTGACGACGATCTCGTCGCGCTTGGCGGTCGTCGCCCAGTGGACGTCGCGGACCGCGTCGCCGCGGGTGTACTCCCGCAGGCGGTCGAACTCCTCGCGCTGACGGCTCACGTCGACCGCGTCGGCCGCGTACAGCGCCCGTCGGAACCGCGCCGGGATCGGGTCGCGCGGCGGGTACACGGTCACCGCGTCGGTCTCGTCGACGAGCAGCGAGCGCTCGAAGAGGCCGAACACGTCGGTCGCGGTGAGCTCGACCGGGCCGAGCGTCCGCTCGCCGCGCTCGCGGTACGTGACGGCGTACGACACGGGCTCCGTGCCGACGGCCGCGCGGATCGGCGCCGTCGGTCCGTCGAGCCCCTCGTCGACCCGGACCCGAACGTCGGCGAGGAACGAGGACGCGCCGCCGCCGTCCCGCGCCGCCGGGCCGAACTCCAGGCGGACCTCGCGCGTCTCCCCGACGAACCCGTCGGCGGGCGTCACGTGCCGGACGGTCGGGGCGTCGACGCGCGACACCTGGACGTAGCCCGCCGCGAGCGCGATGGCGACGGGGATGACGATGGCGTCGAGCGCGCGGCCGCCGGCGGCGAGCGCGCTCGTGGCCGCGACGAGGCCGACGGCGCCGGCGACGCGCCCCCGGCGGGTGAGTTCGGGCGTCATCCGATCGAGGGCGGTGTCGGCGTCATCTCGTCACTCCACGCGGATCCGGTCGAGCGCGTCCTGAACCACGTCGGCGCCGTCGGTTCCGCCCGACTCGGTCCGGATCCGGTGCGAGAGCACGGTCGGGGCCTCCGCCTGAACGTCGTCGGGGATCACGTACCCGCGGCCCTCCAGCGCGGCGCGGGCCTGCGACGCGCGGACCAGCGCGAGGCTCCCGCGCGGGCTCGCCCCGAGCCTGGCGTTTCGGCGGGTGAACACCGCGAGCCGGGCCACGTACTCCCGGACCGCCTCCGAGGCCTCGATCTCGCCGACGATCCGGCGGGCCCGGCGCACGTCGGCGACCGTCGCCACCGGCTCCACCGCGTCGACCGGGTGGTCGCCGGTGAGCCGCCCGAGGATCGCGGCCTCCTCGTCGGTGTCCGGGTAGCCGAGCCGGATCTTCTTCGTGAAGCGGTCGACCTCCGCGACGGGCAGTTCGTAGGTCTGTCCCGGCTCGACGTCGTTCTGGGTCGCGATCACGCAGAACGGGTTCGGCAGGGCGCGGGTCGTCCCGTCGGTCGTCACCTGGTTCTCCTCCATCGCCTCCAGCAGCGCCGACTGCGTCTTCGGCGGGGCGCGGTTGATCTCGTCGCCGAGGACGACGTTCGCGAACACCGGGCCGGGCTGGAAGTCGAACTCGTCGGTGCGGCGGTTGAACACGTTGACGCCGGTCACGTCGGAGGGCAGCAGGTCGGGGGTGAACTGGACGCGCTTGAACGAGCCGTCGATCGATCGCGCGACCGACTTCGCGAGCGTCGTCTTCCCGACGCCGGGCACGTCCTCGACGAGGAGGTGCCCGCGCGCCAGCACGGTGACGAGGACGTGCTCGACGGCGTCGCGCTTGCCGACGATCACGTCCTCGACCTCCCCGACGATGCGGTCAGCGAGCGCGGCCACGTCCGCGGGGGTCTCGGGGTCGACGCCCGCGGCGGCGGCCGCCCCGCCGACCTCGCCGCCGGTCGATTCCGCCTCGCCGTCCACCGGCTCCGCGGGACCGGCGCCGAACGGCCCCGACTCTCCGGGGTCCGTCATGTTCGGCCGGCCTCGTTCGGGTCGGGCTCCCGTCCGAAGGCGACCGTGCGAATGCTCCCCGTGATCATCGATATACCACGGGTAAGGCGAGCAACGGCATATGCGTTCCGCCGGCGGCGGTCCGCTCGTCTCGGCCGATTTCGCCCCTTCGGCGCCGACGGTCGCGGGCGACGATTCGCGCCTCGCGACCGGGCCGTTCGCCGCGGACCTACGACTCCCGGACGTTCCGACCGACCGGGTCGCCGAACGACGCCGCGCCGGTCGCCGGGTCGCGCTCGTAGACGACCTCGCCCCGGACGAGGGTGACCTCCGGGAAGACGCCGCGGAGCCCCTCGAAGGGGGTCCACCCGCAGGCGCTGTGGAGCGCGGCGGCCGCTATCTCCCGCGGGTCGGCGGTGTCGACGAGGACGAGGTCGGCGTCGCGCCCCTCCGCGACCCGTCCCTTCCGGCCGAGGCCGAACGTCTCGGCGGGGTTCGCGGCGACGACGTCGCGGACGCGTTCGAGCGACAGCTCCCCGGTCCGGGCCGATTCGAGGAGGAGCGGGTACAGCGTCTCGACGCCGGGGACGCCGCTCGGCGCGTCGACGAGCCCGCGGCGCTTCTCCGCGACGGTGTGAGGCGCGTGGTCGGTCGCCACCACGTCGACCGCGCCCTCGGCGAGCCGCGCGAACAGGGCCTCGCGGCGCTCCTCCGAGCGGAGCGGCGGGTTCATCCGCCCGAACGTCCCGAGCGACCGCGCCCGCTCGCGGGAGAGGAACAAGTGGTGCGGCGTGACCTCGCAGGTCGCGTCCGCCCCGTCGTCGCGGGCCTCGACGACGGCGTCGACGGCCTCCGGCGTCGATGTGTGCGCGACGTGGACCTGCGCGTCGCGGTCCGCGGCCGCCGCGAGCGCGCGCTCGACCGCGGCGACCTCGGCGTCGGCCGTCCGGTAGGCCGACCACGCGTCGGCGGTCGCGGCCGTGCCGACGCCCCCGAGGTCGCCGTCGAGCGCCCCCTCGTCGAACAGCGTCGCGTCCTCGGCGTGAACGGTGACGGGGGCGTCGCGCCGGGCCGCCGCGTCGAGCGCGTCGGCGAACAGGTCAGCGTCGATGCCCATGTCGCCCGTCGAGTCCGCGAGGAACACCTCGCCGAGCGCGAACAGCGGGCGGTCGAAGAGGCCCTCGGGGTCCCACTCCTCCGTGACGCCGCCGTTGATCCCGTAGTCGACGAGCGAGTCGGCCGCGAGCGCGGCCTTCTCGTCGAACGCCGCGCCGTCGACGGTGGGCGGCGAGGTGTTCGGCTGGTCGACGACGGTCGTGACGCCGCCCGCGGCCGCGCTCCGTGACCCCGAAGTCCACGTCTCCTTGTGGCTCCCGCCCGGCTCGCGGAAGTGGACGTGGACGTCGACCGCGCCCGGCAGGAGGTGCCTCCCGCGGGCCTCGATGACGCGCTCGCCGGCGTCGGCCCCGAGCCCTCCGGCGACAGCGTCGATCCGTCCGTCGTCGCCGATCCGCACGTCTCGAACCCGGCCGTCGGCCAGCGTCGCGCCCGTGATGAGCATCGTTGTCGGCCGGTCGCGGCGAGCGGGATAAACGCTGGTGGTTCCCGGTCGCGGGGTCCGCGGCGGCCCGCCACGAGGCACCGCAAGACGTTTGTCGCCGGCGCGGGCTCCCTCGCGCATGGTCGCTGCCCTCTCCGCCCTCTCGGGCGCCGCCCCTCCGCTCTCGGGTGCCCTCTCCCCGCTCTCGGGCGCGGCCGCGCCCCTCGCGGCCCCCGCCGTCGCGGACGCGGTCGTCGGCTGGCTGTGGACGGTCGCGCTGTTCCTCTTCCCCGGTATCGTCGCCGCGGGGCTGTGCGCGCCGTTCCTCGCCGCCGAGCGCCTCCGCGCGCTGTTCCGCGCCCTGCCGCCGACGGGGCGGCTCCTCCCCTCCTACCTCGGCGTCTCGGTCGGGCTCTCGGTGCCGTACCTCGCCGGGGTCGTCCTCACCGTCGCGCGCGCTGCCGAGGCGGGCCCCGCCTGGAGCTCCGGGTTCCTGCTCACGGCGCTGCTCGGCGCGGTCGCGGTCGGCCTCGTCGCGCCGGCGGTCGCCGTGTTCGGGCTCCCGCGGCTCGGGCTCAACTGGGACCCGACCGGTTACGGCGTCTCGACGTACCTCCTCCTCGGCGGCGCTGGGCTGTGGTACGCGGCCGTCGCCGCGGTCCCGCTCGTCGCGCTCGCGGTCGGGATGGCGCTGCCGGGCGGGTACTGACGGCGGCCGCCGTCGCCGCACCGCCCCGTGCCAACCGCTGCCGACGCTCCGATACGGTTTTGGGTCGTCCCGCGGAATCCCCGCCAAATGCTGTCTCGACAGTTCGTCCGGGAGAACCCCGAGGTCGTCCGCGAGGCGCTCGACAACAAGGGCGTCGACGTGGACCTCGACCGGATACTCGACGTCGACGAGGAGTGGCGGGAGCTGAAACAGCGCGGCGACGACCTGCGCCACGAGCGCAACGAGGTCTCCTCGACGATCGGCGAGCTGAAGGCGGCCGGGAAGGAGGAAGCGGCCGAAGAGGCGATCGAGCGCTCGCAGGACCTCAAGGCCGAGCTCCAGGCGATCGAGGAGCGCGCCGACGAGCTGGAGGCCGAGTTGGAGGCGTCGCTGCTCGAACTGCCCCAGATCCCGCAGGAGTCGGTCCCGGTCGGCGCCGACGAGTCCGAGAACGTCGAGCGCCGCCGCGAGGGGTTCGACGACCGCCGCGACCTCCCGGCCGACGTCGAGCCGCACTACGACATCGGCGAGGAGCTGCAGATCCTCGACTTCGAGCGCGGCGCGAAGGTCGCGGGCGGCGGCTTCTACGTCGCGAAGGGCGACGGCGCCCGCCTCGAACACGCGCTGATCCAGTTCATGCTCGACGTCCACCGCGAGCAGGGGTACGAGGACGTGTTCCCGCCGATCCCTGTCAACTCCGCGTCGATGCGCGGCACCGGCCAGCTGCCGAAGTTCACCGAGGACGCCTACCGCGTCGAGGGGACGAACGAGGAGGCGTACGACGACGACGACCTCTGGCTGCTCCCGACCGCGGAGGTGCCCGTCACGAACCTCCACCGCGACGAGATCCTCCTCGGCGAGGACCTCCCGCTGAAGTACCAGGCGTACACGCCGAACTTCCGGCAGGAGGCGGGCGAACACGGCACCGAGACTCGCGGGATCGTCCGCGTCCACCAGTTCAACAAGGTGGAGATGGTGAACTTCGTCCGGCCCGAGGAGAGCGACGAGCGCTTCGAGGGGCTCGTCGACGAGGCCGAGGAGGTCCTGCGCCGCCTCGAGCTCCCCTACCGCATCCTGGAGATGTGTACCGGTGACCTCGGGTTCACGCAGGCGAAGAAGTACGACATCGAGGTGTGGGCGCCGGCCGACGACATGGACGAGGGCCCCGAGCACGGCGGCCGCTGGCTGGAGGTCTCGTCCGTCTCGAACTTCGGGGACTTCCAGGCGCGCCGCGCCGGCATCCGGTACCGCGAGGAGCACCACGAGTCCGCGGAGTACCTCCACACCCTGAACGGCTCGGGGCTCGCGGTCCCGCGGATCGTCGTCGCCATCCTGGAGTACTACCAGAACGACGACGGCACCGTCACCGTCCCCGAGGCGCTGCGCCCGTACATGGGCGGCACCGAGGTCATCGAGGGCGGCGACGCGGTCGGCGAGTCGAAGCTGGGCGGGGAGTAGGGCACGCCCTCCGACCGCTCGCGCCCCGAAGCGGCGTCGGCGCTTCCACCTACTTCACGTCCGAACTCGACGCGCGGGAGAGCAGCACGACGGCGACTGCGCCCAGCACGAGGTCGAGCCCGACGAGCACGGCGACGCCGGGCGCGACGCCGTCGAGCGTCCCGCCGAACCACGCGACGTCGATGACCGTCATCACGTCCTGGTCGATCATGAGCGAGCGAGCGGCGTCGACGCCGTAGGTCACGGGGTTGACGCGGGCGAACGTCTGGATCCACCCCGGGAGCGCTTCGAGCGGGAGGAACGCGCTCGACAGGAACAGCAGCGGGAACTGCAGCAGGTTCGCGCTGATGATCGTCGACTCCTGGTCTCGCGTGAGGATCGCGACGGCGTTCGAGAACGCGACGAACCAGAGCGAGAACAGGATCCCGACCGCGACGATCCCCGCCGCCCCGGCGACGCCGGTGACGATGTCGGCGCCGAGGAGGACGCCGAGCCCGAGGATGATCGCGATCTGGACCGCGATCCGGAACACCTCCGCGGCGGTCTTGCCGACGAAGACGGCCGTGCGGCTCATCGGCGTGACGAGCACCTTCTCGAACATGCCGTTCTCGATGTCGTTCACGAGCCCGACGCCGGAGGTGATCGCCGCCGCGAGCGCCACCTGAATGGTGATCGCCGGCACGAGATACGTCTCGTAGCTGATCCCCGGCAGCCCCCGGTTAACCGCGCCGCCCGCGACGTTTCCGAACACCTCCGTGAACAGCACGAGGAAGATGATCGGCTGGACGAGCGAGACGACGAGGACGAACGGGTTCCGCACGGCCTTGAGGTTCCACCGCTTGAAGTTCACCCACGCGTCGCCGACGAACGTGTTCCCGGAGCGCGCGCTCGACCCCGAGCGGTCGTTCGCGGGCGCGCTCATCGCGCCACCTCCTCGTCGTCGATGTCGAGCTCTTCACCGGTGATCGCGAGGAAGACGTCGTCGAGCGTCGGCGCGCGGATGTTGAACCCGGTCACCGTTACGTCCGCGTCCCGGAGCGCGACGAGGAGGTCGGTGCCGTGCTCCCGGGCCGTCTCCGCGGTGACGCTGATTCCCTCCTCGGTCTCGGCGACCGAGGCGTCCGCGAAGGCGTCGAACTCCCGCGCTATCGCCGCGGCCCGCTCGGTTGCCGTCCCGTCGCCCTCCAGTTCCACGTCGAGGACCTCACCCCCGACCTCGCGTTTGAGCTCGCTCGGGCTCCCGTCGGCGACGATCTCGCCGTCGAGGATGACCGCCAGGCGGTCGCAGAGCTGGTCCGCCTCCTCCAGGTACTGCGTCGTCAGGAAGATCGTCGTCCCGAGGTCGTTGATGCGTCGGAAGTACTCCCACAGTCGGTTGCGGGCCTTCGGGTCGAGCCCCGTCGTCGGCTCGTCCAGGAAGACGAGCGGCGGTCGATGGACCAGCGCCGTCGCGGCGTCGAGCCGCTTTTTCATCCCGCCCGAGAACTCCTCGGCCCGCTTGTCGGCCACGTCCGCCAGGTCGACGAGGTCGAGCAGTTCGTCGACCCGCTCGGACTGCTCGTCCCGCGGGACTCCGTACGCCTCGCAGGCGAACCGGATGTTCTCCGCGGCGGTGAGCTCGGGGTCGATGCTCGTCTCCTGAGCCATGTACCCGATCGACTCGCGGACCTTCCGGGAGTCGGAGCGCACGTCGAAGCCGCTGACCCGGACCGTTCCGCCGGTCGGGGACAGAAGCGTCGCGAAGACCTTGATCGTCGTCGTCTTGCCGGCCCCGTTCGGCCCCAGAAAGCCGAAGAACTCCCCCTCGGGAACGGTCATGTCGATCCCGTCGACGGCGACGGTCCCGTCCGCGTAGGTGAGTTCGAGCCCGTCGACGTCGATCGCGGCGGCGGACGCCGGCTCGCCGGCGCTGCCGTCTCGGGACCGATCGCTCGGCCCCGCCGTGTCCTGTGTAGGCATATCCGTAGTACCGGATCCGGCAGCATATACTCCCGACTTCGAACGTCCATTGTTACTACGAAAATTGAAGTCGGCGAGCGCGGTGGACCGCTCGGTACGTCAGAGTTCGTGTTCGATCGCCCAGTGGTGGAGGTGCGCGAAGGCGGGGAACAGCGACTCCGCCTTCTCCGTCGGCGTGTACTCCACCCGGGGCGGCACCTCGTCGTACGCCTCGCGGTCGAGCAGCCCCGCCTCGGTCAGCTCCTTCAACCGCGCCGAGAGCGTGTTCGGGGCGGCGTCGAGTTCGCTCTCCAAGTCGCTGAACCGCAGCGAGTCCTCGGCGAACGCGAACGCGCTCAACACCGCCATCGTGTGGGCCTTTCCGAGGAGATCCAGGAGCTCGGCCACCGTCCGACCGATGCGCTCCTGCTCCTCCGGGGCGAACGACTCGCGGAGGGCGGTCGCCTCCGCGCGAGTCAACCCCCCGCTCAGTCCGGGCACGTCCGGCACATCGCTCTGTCCGTTCATCGAGCGATCACTGTGCGCTATTGCTATTGTATCTTTGGGATACAAGCCGAATGCGGGCTAATACTTCGAAGCTTCGAAGTCACAAGTATATGTCCTCGGCGCGCCACTCTCGGGTATGCGAATCGCAGTACTCGGTGCGTCGGGACGAACCGGCCGGCCGCTCGTCGAACAGGCGCTCGACCGCGGGCACGAGGTGGTCGCGTTCGTCCGGGACCCCGCGAGCCTCTCGTCGTCGGTCCGGGACGACGACCGGGTCGCCGTCGTCGCGGGCGACGCGTACACCGGCGACGGCGTCGACCGCGCCGTCGGCGGGGACGGGACCCCGGTCGACGCCGTCGTCAGCGTCCTCGGACAGACCGACGGGAGCCCGGACGACCTCCTCACGGCGGCCGGCGAGCACGTGCTCGCGGCGATGGACGAGCACGGCGTCGATCGCTTCGTGACGCTCGTCGGCGCGGGTGTCAGGGAGGCGGGCGAGTCGGTGAGTCTCGGCGGGAGGGTGATGGAGTCGCTCCTGAAGCTGCTGGCGCGGGCGGCCCTCGAAGACGCCCGCGACCACGTCGAGACCGTCCGGACCAGCGACGCGCGCTGGACGGTCGTTCGCGCCCCGCGCCTCACCGAGGCCGCGCACGCGGGCGCGTTCCGACACGGGACGGACCTCACGCTCGGGGTGCGCGACGCCGCCGCGCGGGCGAACGTCGCCGCGTTCGTCCTCGACTGCCTCGAAGGGGTCGAATACGTCGGCGAGATGCCGAAGGTCGCGGACGAGCGATGACCGAACGGTTACTGGTCACCGGTGCGACGGGGACCGTCGGCGATCCGCTCGTCAGAGCGCTCGCGGACCGGGACGCGTCCGTCCGCGTGGCGACCCGGAGCCCGGAGCACGCGCGGGACGCGTTCGGCGACGGCCCGGAGCCCGTGGCGTTCGACCTCGGTCGCCCCGAGACGTGGGGGGCGGCGCTGGCTGGCGTCGACCGACTTTTCCTCCTGTACCCGCCGGGGAGCGCGGTGAGCGACGTCCGCGAGTTCGCCGACGCCGCCGACCGCGTGGGCGTCGAGCACGTGGTCTTCCTCTCGATCCTCGGCGCGGAGAAGTTCCCGGTCCTCCCCCATCGTCGGATCGAGCGCCACCTCGCCGGGACCGGCATGGACCACACGTTCCTCCGCGCCTCGTGGTTCGCCCAGAACCTGAGCGAGATCCACCGCCGAGAGATCGTCGAGCGCGACGAGATATTCGTCCCGGCCGGCGACGGCGTCCTGAGCTTCACCGACGCGCGGGACGTCGCGGCGGTCGCCGCGCGGGCGCTCACCGAGTCGGGTCACGCGGACCGGGCGTACGACCTCACCGGCCCGGCCGCGCTCGACTTCGAGGAGGTGGCCGAGATATTCGCGGCGGTGCTTGACAGACCGATCGCGTACGCCGACCCGTCGCGACTGACGTTCGCGCGGCAGATGTACGAACGCGGCTTCTCCCCGGGGTTCGTCGCGTTCATGACCGCCGAGTACTCGGTCGTGCGGCTGGGTCGCTCCGGCCGGACGACGGGCGACGTCGAGGCGGTCCTCGGGCGCCCGCCGCGGACGGTCCGCGAGTTCGTCGCGGACTACGCGGACGAGTTCCGACCGTAGCGCGGCCGCGGTTTCCACCGGGGCGCCGCGAGCGCCGCTACTGGTTCTCCAGGGCGTCGAGGATACAGGCGGCGGCGATCACCGCCTCCTTGGGCACGTCGCTCGCGTCGTCGACGGTGACCGTGTAGGCGTCCCGCATCGAGAACTGCCCCTCGATGTCGCCGACGTGGCCGCCGTCGGCGTCGAATATCTCGTACTTGTTCGGGATCAGGTTCGCGGCGCCGACGAGGTGCCGGAGCGCCGACAGCAGCTTGTTCTTGGACTCGATCGTCGCCAGCGCCTCTCCCGTGTCGGGGTCGCGGACCGTCCAGTTCTCGACGAACAGCGAGTAGTCCTCGTCGAGCACGACCACCTCCTCGCCGGTGCCCGCGTCGACGATGGCGTAGTTGCCGCCGATGTCGACGATCCCGCCCGCCTTCACCGAGAAGGCGTCCTCGTCGTCCCCGGTGACGAACGGGAACTCCTCTTTCAGCTTGAACATCTTCTGTTTCCCGCGGAGGACGACGTTTCCGGCGCTGTCCCGGACGGCGTACTTGTTCCGGACCAGCGACTGTTTCACCTCGTAGCGGTCGTCGCTGAGGTCGACGGTCGAGATGTCGTACGTGCCCGACTCGGCGTCGGACGCGGAGGGAAACGGCATGGACGCGACGACGGCGAGCGGTCAAAAAAGCCTTCTGTTCGCGCCGACCCGGGCGTCAGGGCGTCAGCCGGTCGACGGCGAGCCACTCCACGTCGGCGTCGGCGGCGGGGTGGCCGCCGCCGACCTCGGTCAGGGCGAACACCATCTCCTTGCGGACGCCGCCCGCGAGCCGCACGTCGAGCGAGAGCTCTCGGGGCGAGAACTCGTGGCCCGGCCCCACCACGCGCACGAGGTGCTCGGAGTGCGGGAGGTCCTCGACGGTCTCCACGTCGAGGTACGTCCGGAAGTCGGCGCCGAACTTGAAGCCGGTCTTCGGCACCGCGTCGGCCGCGCGGAGGCGCCGGTAGACGGCGAGCCGGCGATCGAACCGCTCGCCCTCCACGTCGCGGCCGCGGGCGACGATCCGGGCGGCGACGTCCCTCGATTCCGCGTCCGCAGCCTCGGGATTCCCGACCGACGCCGACAGCGACAGGCGTCCGTCGGCGGCCAGCGACGCGGCCTCGACGAGGGAGAGCTGGAGCGCGCCCTCGACGTCGGCGGCGCGGCCGGTGAGCGGGCGCCCGTAGAAGCCGCGCTCGTACAGGTCCTCGGGGGCGTCCCAGACGACGACGCGGTCCGCGAGGAGGACGCCGCTCAGGGCCGCCGGCGGCTCGTACCCCGTCGCGCCGTCGATCGCGCCCTTCTCGGCCGCGAAGTAGGTGATGTCCGACTCCTCGTCGACGACCGCGAGCGTGCGTCCCGCGAGCCCGGCGGCCGCGACCGACTCGCGCTCGCCGACGACCTGGATCGGGTACTTCACGTTCCCCGTGTCGGGGGTCGCGCCGCGCTCGTAGGCGACGAAGTCGACCGCGTCGCTCGCCGCGTCTCGCCCGCCGGGCCACGGCTCGCGGGCGGGCGAGAGGTAGAAGCCGCGGTCGCGGAGGTCCGAGTAGACGAGGAACCGCACCGCGAAGCGGTCGGCCGCGGCGGCGCTCGCGACGAAGAAGCGCTCGAAGCCGACCGGGTCGGCGTCGGTCTCGGCGCTCCCGTCGCCGCCGAGTTCTATCCCCGAGAGGTCGCCGCGGAACAGCAGGTGGGCGGCCTCGACCCGCGAGAGCGCGATCTCGTTGCCGTCGAGCGGTCGCCCGTACCCCCGGGCGTCGTAGAAGCGCTGGCGGGCGTCCCCGCCGACGCGGACCGCGTCGCCCCGCAGGTGTCCCGTCGGTTGCATACCAGCTATCGCGGCCGGCCGAGGGAAGGGGGTTGCGGTCGGTGCTCGCGGGACCGGGGCGGATCGGATCGGGCGGTGGTACACTCATAAACGAGCGGGGACGCTGCGGAGAACACCTCCAAAGCCCCAGTCGCGAGGCGGGCGCACGCTCGCCGCGCTCCTCAGTCGCTCACTTCGTTCGCTCCCTGCGGTGCTCGCGTCGCCTGCGCCCGCCTCGCGACTGCCCCTTTGAGCCCCACCCCGCACCGCACCGCAACCGCACCTCACGCCTCCCCAACCTCGTCGCTGGCGCCGTCGGCGCCAGCGACTCCCTCGCGCGTGCTGGCTCGCGGTCGCCGAGGGCGACCGCTCGCAGGCACGCGCCGACCGTATCCTCTTTTATAAGTAATCGTCGTTCCCGCACGGCTGTTTCAATCCCACAACTATGATCGGAAACCGGTTCACGACGGTGTCGGACAACTGTAAAGAGCCGCCGGCGAGAACGAGTGGTATGAACGACACCGCAGGGCTCCGGCTCACGGTCCGCGCCGCCGAGAAGCGGGACGCGGGCCGGGGCATCGCCAGGCTCCCCGAGTCGGCCCGCAAGCGGCTCGCCCTCCTCAGCGGCGACACGGTCGAGGTGCGCGGCGAGCGCACCGCCGTCGCGAAGGTGTGGCCGGGCGGTCCCGACGCCGGCGACGGCTCCGTCCTCATCGACGCCGACACCCGCGCGAACGCCGGCGTGAAGGTCGGCGACACCGTGACGATAGCCCCGGTCGACGTGTCCGACGCCGACCGCGCGACGCTGACCGCTCCCGGCCGCCTCGCGGAGGTGGACGTGAGCCGCGAAGTGGTCGAGCGGGCGCTCTCTCGGGAGCTCCGCGACCGCCCCGTCACCGAGGGCGAGGCCGTCCACGTCGAGCGGCTCGGCGGCCTTCGCTTCGTGGTGGCGCGGACGTCGCCCGCGGGGACCGTCCGCATCACGGCGGCGACGGACGTGTCGGTCGAGTACGCCGGCGCTGGGGCAGACGCGGGCGGCCGCGGAGGCGCGTCGGCCGACGACCGGTCCGGGTCCGCCGCCGGCTCGGGGACCGACCGCCCGGGCGACGACGCCCGTCCGAAGGGCGGCGACGCCCCGCCGGCCGAGCACACCGCGGGCGCGACCTACGAGGACATCGGGGGGTTAGACGAGGAGTTGGAGCTGGTCCGGGAGACGATCGAACTGCCGCTCTCCGAGCCGGAGGTGTTCACCCGGCTCGGCATCGACCCGCCGAAGGGCGTCCTCCTCCACGGGCCGCCGGGGACCGGGAAGACGCTCATCGCCCGCGCCGTCGCCAACGAGGTCGACGCGACGTTCATCACCGTCGACGGCCCGGAGATCATGTCGAAGTACAAGGGGGAGTCGGAGGAGCGGCTCCGCGAGGTGTTCGAGCGCGCGAGCGAGGACGCCCCGGCCATCGTCTTCTTCGACGAGATCGACTCGATCGCGGGCAAGCGCGACGACGGCGGCGACGTCGAGAACCGCGTCGTCGGCCAGCTGCTCTCGCTGATGGACGGGCTTGACGCGCGCGGCGACGTGATCGTCATCGGCGCGACGAACCGCGTCGACACCATCGACCCCGCCCTCCGGCGGGGCGGCCGGTTCGACCGCGAGATCGAGATCGGCGTCCCCGGCGAGTCCGGTCGCCGACAGATCCTCGACGTCCACACCCGCCGGATGCCGCTCGCGGACGACGTGGACTTAGACCGGATCGCGAGCCGGACGCACGGGTTCGTCGGCGCCGACATCGAGGGGCTCGCGCAGGAGGCGGCGATGACCGCGCTCCGCCGCGCCCGGGAGTCCGACTCCCGCGCGCTGAACGAGGTGACGGTCGGGAAGGCGGACTTCGAGGCCGCGCACGCGAACGTCGAGCCGAGCGCGATGCGCGAGTACGTCGCCGAGCAGCCGACGACCGACTTCGCCGACGTGGGGGGCTTAGACGACGCGAAGGCGGAGATCGACCGCGCCGTGACGTGGCCGCTGTCGTACGGCCCGCTGTTCGACGCGGCGGGCGCGGACCCGCCGACCGGCGTCCTGCTGTACGGCCCGCCGGGGACCGGGAAGACGCTGCTCGCGCGCGCCATCGCGGGCGAGAGCGGCGTCAACTTCATCCAGGTCGCGGGGCCGGAGCTGCTCGACCGGTACGTCGGCGAGTCGGAGAAGGCGGTCCGCGAGCTGTTCGACCGGGCCCGACAGGCCGCGCCGGCCATCGTCTTCTTCGACGAGATCGACGCGGTCGCGACCGACCGCGACGCGGCCGGCGGCGACGGCTCCGGCGTGAGCGAGCGCGTCGTCTCACAGCTCCTGACCGAGCTCGACCGCGCCAGCGACAACCCGAACCTCGTCGTCCTCGCGGCGACGAACCGGCGGAACGCGCTCGACCCGGCGCTGCTCCGCCCCGGGCGCCTGGAGACCCACGTCGAGGTGCCGGAGCCGGACCGCGAGGCCCGGCGCAAGATTCTGGAGGTTCACACCCGCGACAAGCCGCTGACCGACGGGGTGGACCTGGAGCGCGTCGCCGACGAGACCGAGGGGTACTCCGGCGCGGAGATCGCCTCGCTGTCGCGGGCGGCCGCGATGCGCGCCATCGAGCGCGTCGCCGACGAGCACGGCGAGGCGGCCAACGACCACGCAGACGAGGTCGGGATCACCGGGGAGGACTTCGACGCGGCGATAGAGTCCGTCCGCCCCGAGACCGCCTGAGGCGGGCGAGCGGCCGGGTCCGTCCTCCCGGGCCGCGGCCCGCTCAGTCGTCCTCGTTCGCCTCGGCGGCCGCGTCCGCCTGCCCCTCCGCCTCCTCGGACGCCCCGTGCCCGTGCCCGCCGTGGGCGTGGCCGTCGCCGAGCGCGCCGGCGCCGAACTCGTCCACCGGCGTGACGCTGTAATCGACCGTGAGCGTGTCCTTCGTCGCGCGGACCTTCCCGACGAACGCCGATATCTCCTCTAAGCCCCCCTCCAGCACGAACAGCTCCATACAGTACTGCGAGCCGACGTGGCTGTGGAAGTTCGAGGCGACGATCCCCTCGTCCTCGTGTCGCAGCCGCATCATCCGCTCCTCGACGCTCGTCGTCTCGTAGTTGAACAGGACGGTCACCACGGCCATCAGGGCCCGGTCCTCCAGCTTGGCGTCCTCGAACTCCCCGAGGAGGTTCCGCGAGGCCTCGCGGACGACCTCGCTCCGGCCGGTGTACCCGTGCTCGTCCGCGAACCGGTCGATCCGTTCGAGCAACTCCTCCGGCATGGACACGCTGACGACTGTCATATGTTAATTCACGCCCACGGAGTTGTTAATCCTTGAGGTC